>CBCOYO010000040.1:2103-24431 GCA_965114465.1 uncultured Lachnospiraceae bacterium | reverse complement strand
TGCAAGCATTTTGGCGCATAATTCCCACTACTTTGGCGTAAGTGTGAAAAGTAACTGATTTTACGTAACAGTTCAGATAACCCATTGAACTGTTACGATTTTATATCTTGTTTCTCTACTGGCACTGTCCGTAAAGAATAGTCACTGTAGTCCAGTGAAAAATTCGGATTATAGTAGGGGTCGCCTTTTTCCAGCACGGTTTTCCATTTTTCACGGAAATGCTGGGACTCCTCCTCATAACGTTTCACTTTTGCTGTATCAACAATATCGCTCCCGCGCGATGCCGATTCAAAATGATACAGCTCCGCAAACGGCGTAAAAACATTCAAATAACCCATTTCTCTAAGCCGCAGGCAGAAATCCACATCATTTAAAGCAATCCGAAATGATTCATCCAAACCGCCTGCTGCTTCAAATAGTTCCTTTTTCACCATTAAACACGCACCGGTCACTGCCGATACATCCTGCGCATAACAAAGTTTCCCCATATATCCCAGATTGTCATAGTTTATCTTGTAATGCGTATGCCCTGCTGTTCTGTGTGCCCCCAGACCAATCACAACGCCTGCGTGCTGGATTGTACGGTCTGCATAGTACAGTTTAGCGCCGACTGCCCCCACGTCAGGACGCTGTGCATACATCAGCATTGCTTCCAGCCAGTTCATAGAAATTACCTGCGTATCATTGTTGAGCAGTAATAAGTATGCCCCTTTGGCATAGCCTGCGCCGAAATTATTGATTTTAGAATAATTAAAATCGCCCTGATATTTTACTACTGATATTTTATCTTGATTTTCCAAGGTTTTATAGTAATCAAATGCTGTTGTTTCCGTACTGTTGTTCTCTATTATAATGATTTCATAGTTGTCATAGGTAGATCGCTCCTGAATTGATGTAATACACCGCCGCAAATCCTCCACATGATCCTTATTGGGAATTAAAATCGAAATTTTATCCTCTTTTAAAATCTCATATTTAATTTCAAAAATCGTGTCGAACGCCCTTGTGCTTTTAATTTCAAAATTCCGAAAGCCGCATTTTGCCAAATGATCGGCAACTGCCCCTTTTGCTGCCGCTATCGCATACGGTTTTGCGCTGATATCGCTTGCCGTACTGTTTTTGTGCGATCGCCAATAGTAAAGCAACTTGGGCACGTGCACCACCTTTTTAGCATTGGAAGTTAAGCGCAGAATCATATCGTGATCCTGACTGCCGTCAAAACCGCTGCGGAACAACTCCGTCCCCTCCAACAATTCCCTTGAAAATACGCTGAAATGGCAGATATAATTATTTGCGCGCAAATTGTCAATCGCAAAATCTGGCTTAAAATGCAGCGTTATCATATTGTTAATGCTATCGCCCTTAAAGGTCGTTTCATCACAATAAATATAATCCGCTCCCTGCTCATTTATCACTTTCACATACTCATACAGCGCAGAGGGATGCAGCACATCATCATGATCAAAAAGCCCGATATACGCCCCTGTCGCCATTGCAAAACACTGGTTTGTATTTCCTGCAATCCCTTCATTTTTCGCAAGCCGCTTGTATACAATACGCGGATCATCCTTTGCGTATGCCTGACAACGTTCCTCGACTTCATTGTGTTCTTGGTCTGAACCATCAGCAAGGCAGAGTTCCCAGTTTTGATACGTCTGCGCCTGCACAGAGCCAATCATTTCCTCCAAATAGTTTAACGGCGTATTCCAAAGCGGCACTAAAATGCTGATTTTCACCATTCTCTGAAATTTTGCCTCCTGCTGCCGCTTCGCCTCCTCCGTTGATGGAAAACTTGCCGTGCCATGAAGCTTCTTCGCCTCCGCTTCCATTTTCTTCTGCCGCAGCTTCCGCGCAATTCCCTTTGGCCCGCCGAGATTACGGATACGCCTGTAATTTCTTAGCCCCCAATGCATTCCCTGCCGCAACGGCTTACTCGCTTTCCAAAGAGGGTTGTTTTTAATGCGGTCAAGCTGAAACTGAAGGTTGTCCGCTTCGTTCTTTGCGTCCGCCAGCCGCCCCGCAAGCGACGCGGCACGCGCCTTCTCCTGCTCATACGCCTGCCGGTAAAATTCTATATCCGATAAATGCTCTTGATTCTTTTCCCTGTTGTTCATGGCACTAGACCTTTCCGTTATTTCTTTACAGTTCCTTAGTATTATAATGCCCTTTTGTCAGAATAGCAAATACATTATTGAAAAACTTTTGTAAATTTATAAATATGGTTCGTCCTACATGACAATATCATTCCTCGTGCGCATCGTCGCCGCTGAATTTTTCCTTTTATAATCAATACCAAAATAGCTTTTAATACTCTAACAGCCGTGCAGCATACCGCTCTGGAATAATCACATATTGTCCATATTCCTTTCGCAGCGCCTCATACTCCATTGGCACAGCCAAAAGCGCCGTCTGCAAATCGTTTTGAACCTCCATAACAATTCCCTGAAATAATGAAGTGTTGCGCACCTGCGTCACCGCCTTTTCCAGATCCGTTCCCCTGTTTAATACAAGTGTTGTATCAGTAAAATCCATACAGGCATCCCCCAGCATATCAATCATATACAGCGGTCCATAAAAATCAAGTTCTCTGCACTCCTCAAAATCTTCGTAATCCACGCGTCTGCCCTCTATGGAAACCAACTGCATTAACAGCCCACTGCTCCACTCAATGGCAAACCATTCATAAGACTCTGGGCACGAATCCGCAAAATATTCTGCGTAAAAACCTTCGGGCATATCCATTGGCTCTCCGACATTGTTTGCTAACAGACACGCATAATAATCATTGGCAAAGTCCTCAAATTCCGCTGTCGTGACACGTCCGCCCAGATAATCCCAAAGAAGCCCCTGCGCATACCGCAGGCACACAGAAAGCTGCGACTGCTCTGCCGCCAGCCCCTGCTGTATCGTATTGCAATAGCGCTCCAGAACCAGCAGGTTTCCTAACAAGCGCTGACGGTTATCACTGTGTTCAAACGCCTTCTCGACAATCTCCTTAAAATTCATAAGATATTTATATGCCTGCTGCTCCCCCAACGCCGCAAAATCCGTTTTTAACGTGTATTCTCCCATAAAAATACGCCTACTCCTTCCTATTGCTTTCCCTGTATACAATATTGCGCTCCCCCGCCATTATCCCTAAAGAACCTCTAAAATTTCCTTATCAATTGTATATCATTTTTTAATTCAGCCACTCGGCTGGAAGCGGATAAGATGGATAATATCCTGCCCACGGAACGGTTCTATAATCTGCGGTAAGCAGGTCATTAAGAAAGGACACTGGTTCTGGAAAAGGAATATATAATTGCGGTGATTCCAAATGACTGTTGCGCCATCTGGCATATTCTTTAGAAAAAGTTTTATATTCCGGCATGGAAAGTTTTTGAAACATATCCTTATCAAGCACCTTCCTCGCAAGCTGATATAAACCGTGGGCATAGACAAAGAGTTTTTTCTCAACAGGATCAAAATCGGTATGCATAACTTTGCATGAATCCTCCAGATATTCACTTGCTTTTGCCACATCGTGCGCTTGCAGAGCCAACAGATAAGCAATCGCTGCAATCTCCCATTTCGGCCATTTTCCCGCTGCAAACTTCTCTGCCCTCGGAATAGCGTACTCCAAAAGCACACTGTCCTGATACCAGATTCCAGCCAGCAAAACCTCTCCCACTCTTTTTAAGGGATATTCGCCTTTTTCTATTTCTTTATACTTTTTAAGAGTCCTGTCTGGCGGGAAAATGTGTTCCACACTTTTGTCATCTCCAACCGCAATTGCCTTCAACACCTCAAAAAAACTGCCACTGGGCGGATCAATATATGATATATATGTTGGAAAAATTTTTAATCTGTTGATCTGATAATAATAATTATTCAATCCCTGCCAGTCTTTTCTGGAAAGCAGGCTGTAAAAAGTATCCTCAAACTCACAATGATAATAATTGAAAAGCCATAATAAATGTGTTAAATCATAGTGATTCCAGCCTGGCTCTATCTTCTCCATTCTATAAAAACGGTCAACAACACCCTGTATAAATAACTCAAGGGTGTATGGTCCTTCCTGAATACTATTTTCCATAACTACTCCGCCTTTCTTCTATGTTTTGTAATGTTTTCTATTTATGTAATATATATATGTCTTTCAACGTATAATTTTGAAGCCGCTTCGGCACACATATTATTCGTGCGCTTTTACGCCTTTATGACTTTACGCCTTTACAACTTTACGACTTTACGACTTTACGACTTCACGACTTCACGACTTCACGACTTCACGACTTCACGACTTCACGACTTCACCGACCAGCAGAAACCCTTTCAAGAAACACTTGACATTTCTTAACCAGACTTTTTATCGTCTTGTCGGATGCTCTGGTTTCCATTCTTCCAGCCTTGTATGTTAACTTAATTATACCACCAAAATAATCTAATTGCCAGACTGCATCATTGTATCACGTTATTATTTTTAATAATTTTTTCACTTGATTTCAGGCTTGTTCTTTTCTGCGAGCTATGATATAGTAAAAAGAACATATTAATGTAACCACATTCCCATTGTTTAAAAAATTTTCCACCTGTGCAGTTGGAATCTTGATTTTGATTCTGAATTTTACAGATTTCATAAATTTGGTTAATTTTAGGTATTATTTAATTCAAAATCTTATGAATACATTAAATAAGTGTGTACATTTATGCTAAATATCAAGTATTTATTGAATAAATATACATTTTAGAAGCAATTCTATCTCAACCGCACAGGTGGAAAATTTTATTAGAACCAAGGAGCTTTTTATGTCACAAAAAATGTCAAGAGAGGAATTAATTGATTTAACAGAAGCAATTATGACTATGTATAATAAGAATACGAAAAGATTTTTAGAAGCAGATGAACAGGATGCGCTGGTAGTGAAATTTCTTGAGAATATAAATCATCCTGCAGGTACTGATTTGATATTTTATCCCGAATTAGCAGGACTGCCTTCTAATCCAAGCGTTTATGAAATTGTTGATTTAGCTATGAAAGAAATTCCAAAAACTGAGCAGATACTTCCGAAAAAAATCTGCTACACCCGAAAACACATGAAAAAACCACCACAAAACTAAAATAATAACAGATATTTTATATAAGGAGAAAAACTTGAAATTTAATTTTACATGTGACGATATGGATGGGTTTATCTTAATAGATGCCAGCTATCAAAAAATTTTTGACAGCGATATGCTCTATGCACTCGATATTCTGCTGGATATATCCGGCCGTTCAGAACTTATATACGATTTTCCTAATGAAAACTGGAAAACAGTAAGATTACGTGAAACGGCTTCTATACGAAACTTCTGCAACAGCGGCAAAATGATACTCTGGTTTTTTGGCAATACTGTAAAAGAGGGTGAAATAGAATATACTGATACCCTGCGCAATGCCTACCAATGGCTGTACCTTCCTACAGGAAATTTATTGGCTGTTTCTGCAAGTGAATTTATTCAGTGCCTATCATATCCCGAGTTGGAAATGAAAATAACTTTTACCCTCACTGTCGCAGCAGGCTGGTACGCCGTTGCACGAGAATACCTCCCCTCGGCAAATTCCGCCGTTGAAAAAATATACTACTGCAAAAAAGAACCAACCATTTCACATTTCCATAATATTTCGTAATGCAAAACGGAGGGAAACTGCTTTGCTATACAGGTTCAAGGCATCCAAACGGGTAGCTGATATTCTTTTTAAGGTACTCTATCATTGGATATGCTTTTTAATTCATCACTCTTATTTTCCAACACATCCACCTCGAAGGATCTTCCGCTCCACACCACATATTCTCTTTGCTCTTTTGCATAAATCCCAATCTCATAACACCCTTCTCGCAGCGCATTTTGCGAAAACGCTACTTGTATTCCTGCAAGCGCCGTGTGCTGTGTCCTTTTATTTCCTGTTTCATCCACAAATAGGTTCTCCACATCCTCTCGCAGCTTCGGAAAAATAGGCAGTTTATACATCATATTTTTGTTCTCTACAGACCGCAAGAGCAGTGCCCTTTCCACTTTAGCATTATCCGTTTGCGCTATGGCAAACCAGCCTCTAATCCGCAGTCCCCCCTCCGGTTCAATATCGCTATCTTCCACACTGTCAATCGCATACAGAATGCGGCTCTCTCCTGTCAGCTTGCGCAGATATTTATTTTTATGCGATATGGGAAGCGAGCGCGCTTCTTTCTTTGATAAAAGTTGGGGGCAAACCGGCTTGTCACATGGATATAAATACCCGGTATGATACAAGACATCTTTCTCCCACTGGACTAGATTCGGACTGTAAAAAGGGTCGTTTCCTTTCCTATTTGGATGTTTTTTATAGAGCAGCTTCTTTTCAGCCGATAAACGTTTTTGCTGCTCTGGTGTGGTATCTAAGCCACGGCTTAAAGATTCATGGTGTAGCAATATTGCCTGATTGCAAAGAATATTAAAAAAACCTGCCTGATATAACCGAAAACAAAGTTCAACATCATTATAGGCAACTGCCAGACTTTCATCAAAACCGCCGACCTGAGCAAATTTATCCTTTTTTATTAGCAGACACGCCGCGGTTACTGCAAGCATATTATAGTTGACAAGATTTACACCGTGATATAAATTGCCCCTATCCGCGATTCCGCACAGCTTATGCGCAGGCCCTATTCCCATATTGGCAATTCCTATATGCTGAATCTTGTATGCTTCAAACGCAGTGCCGTGATTTGACGTCTGACAATCCAAGAGATGCTCCCCACCTTTTGCCTTTGGATAATATAATTTTGCGCCAACAGCTCCTGCGTGTTCCAATCTCGCCAACTGCATCATACAAGTCAGCCAGTCGGATTCCTGCTTTGGATACGGATTGCCTTGGTGGATGTTCTTCCATTTATCGGTGCATAAGATTTCAATATCATCATTTAAAAACAGCAGATATTCTCCTTTTGCTGCCTGCGCACCTTGATTGCACATTGTCGAAAAATTAAACGACTGTTTCTGATAAAGAAACCGAAGCGGCTGTCCCTCTTTTTGGGAACGAATTTTATTAAATTCCGCAAACAGCTTTTCCAGTCGTTCTTTTTCCACATCACTGCTACCGTTATCCACAACGATCACCTCATAATTGGGGTATCTTGTGTATTCCGCCAAAGAAGAAAGACACCTGCCAAGTATCTCTGCATGGTCTTTACTGGGAATAATAATAGAAACCAGCGGCGGCGTCTGCAAGAATGCATCTAACCCTTCCACAGCAAACGTGCCTGCACCATACAATTTTTCACTCTCTGCTAAGTCCAGATTCGTATATAACACTTTTGAGAGATGTAAAATCCCCTGTCTGCCATTTTCAATACACCTATTTGCTGGATATTTTTCTATAATATCCCTATATGCTACGGCATTCCATTTCTGATTTTCAGCCTGCTTTTTCAAAACTCTTGTTTCCTCAATCGTCTTATTTTCCGTATCTTTGTTCTGTACTGCCAGACTCTCATCCTGCTTTCCCAAAATATAATATTCCGCAATACGGACAATCATCTGATATAGACTATCCTGCGGTTTCCATACACGATCTAACGCTTTCCCGCAGACTGCAAAAATATTTCCTATATAAAAAAACGATTTCAGCGTATCTGGCGAAAAATCGGGCTTAAACCATGGTTTCCCACAAAACAGCCCCGTTTCAGCATCACGAAAGGGCAGCAATACCTCCTTAGAAAAACGGTCTTCGGAAATATCATACAACTCCTCCAAAGTACCAAAATAATCCTCATCCACATAGACAAGTTCCGCCTTGGGATGCGATACAAAAGCCGCCACCAATTCTTGTATCGCATTTTGCGCAAGCCTGCCCTTCGCTCCAGCAAAAATATAGATGCCCTCCGCATCAATCAACGTTACATCCAGCAAATCCGCAAGCCTATCCATACAAGAACAAAAAGGAAGCAAATAAATATGCTTCCCTAACACCATCAACTCAAGTTTTCTCGGCAAAAAATCTACCTGATTTCCCACTTTCGCACAATCTTGCCCTACCGCCTTTGCTTCCTGCAATTGCGCCTCTAGCTTCCACTGCAAATACGGCGTACACTGTGCAAACAATTCCTTTTCATAGTCCATCACAATTAAAACTCCTATTTCCTTAGAGGGGCTGTCGCAATAAGCTTTGATGAAACAAGATATTGTATAAAACCCAGCATGGTATTATGCTATCTTGTATACATTTTCCTTAATGCGACAGCTCCTCAATATATTATATCCTCTACAGTCCTTTTTACTCCACTACCAACGTTTTCTTCGTATTTCGATACAGCCGCTGCCTTGAACATCGATCTTTGGCAGTGATCCACAACTGATACGTATCTGGCGGAAGTACATTTTCTGTAATCCAGCAGCAAAAACCCGTCATCTCCACATGGGTTTCATCTGGCAGGATTGCCGCCACATCTTTGCGATAACGTTTCTGTATCGGCAGTTCCCAGACGTTTCCTGTACTGCTGCGAAACAGCAGCTTATAGCTGTAACGGGCATTATCCACGTTTGGAACATATGCCCAGCCTTTTATCAGATAATGCGTTCTCTGAAATTCTCCTCGGATATAGCCATCTCTGCCGCAGTCCTCCACAACGACCATAATTGCCTGATTCATAGATTTTTCTCTAGGAAGCGGCTTCCCTTTATGCAAAATGCTGTCTGTCCCTGCTGTATTAACTAATTCATATCCCTCCAGCCATCTGCACGAAAACTCCGGTTCTCCGGCATTGAGCAAAGTTCCGATATAGGGATCATTTCGATAAAGCGGTCTGTGTCTTTGATAAAGCCGTTCCTTTTCACGGATTAGACGTTTTAGTTTTTGCTCATCCTGCATATCGTCGCCGCGGCTTAATGATTCATGATGATAAAGCACAACATCATTGCGCTGCACATTGCACAACCCTTTTTCATAGAGTCGGAAGCAAAAATCCACGTCATTATACGCTACTGCAAGCCCCTCATAAAGGCCGCCGCACGCTCTATAAACCTCGCTGCGCACCAAAAGGCAGGCTGCCGTTACACCGATTACATTATAAATAAACCAGTTTCTTCCATAATAATAGGGTATGTTATCGTCCATCTGCTTTAACTTATGTCCTGGGCCATAAATGGTATTCGTAATCCCCGCATGCTGGATAAAAGTAGTGTCGGGATACAGCAGCTTCGCACCGACAGCTCCCACGTGTGCAAGAAATGCCTGCCCTACCATTTTTGAAAGCCACAATTCCTCTATCACTTCCATATCATCATTAAGCAGCAGAATAAAATCCCCTTTTGCTGCCTTAGCCCCCAAATTGCACATTTTTGAGAAATTAAATTCCATTGGCTGGTAAAGGTACGTAAATGCACATTCTTTGCGAAATTCTTCCAACGCCTGCTTTGTCTGCTGCGCACTGCCGTTATCTACAACGATAATTTCAAAATTTTTATATGCGGTTAAACGATAAACGGAGCGAATACATTGTTTCAGCACCTTTTCATTGTCCTTAGAGGGTATTATAATACTGACAAGCGGCAAATTTTCCACTTGATAAATAGGATAGGAAATTTGTGTTCTGCTGTCAGTGTATTGCTCTCCTTTCAACCCGCGCCGCTCCATTGCTGCCTTGCGAATAGCATTATACGCTGTACCAACACCGATAAAATCCATTTCGTGCATTAAACTTTCTTCGATTTCCGCACGGTTCTGCCCTTTCCGATAGGCATGAAACAGAATTTTATCTATATTTCCAACATTCTTTCCCGCTTCTGTCGCTTTAAGCGCAAAGTCATAGATATTTTTCTTATAATCAGAATCGCCAAGCCAAGGAAGCTGCGCAAACGCCTTTGTCCGCACAGCAAAAATATTTCCAAAATAAAGAAACGAAAACAACGTATCCGGCGACCATATCGGCTTTGTCCAAGGAAAAATGCGATGTACAATCTCATCATTGATTTCCCTGCGCGCAATTAGGCTGGTTCGATTATTATCTGCTTCTATCGGCAGCATCCACACATCTTCGTCCGCATATGCAATATCAATATCCGTATGATTTTCAAAAAAATCCTGAAAGGCACGAAAAGCACGGGTAGAAAGGCTTCCATGCTCCGACACAAACAAAATATACTCTGAGGACACCTCCGCTAAAGAAAATAACGCGCCACACTGTTCTATAAAAACGACTGTAAAAGAAGCCTGTGCTTCCCTTCCTGTCCGACTGCTATACGTCCGCTCACCATATATACGCGATTCCAACGACGCACTGCTGTCCAAACTTTCGTTCTCTTGAATCCACAATAAATAGGGATCGGTCTGACAGCGCAATTCTTGTTGGTATTCTTTGATACAGTTTTGATACAACTTATTTTGTACTGCCGTCTTTATATTGTCTAATATCATAAACAATTAACTCCTAACACCCTGTTTTATTTTCTCCACTGTTTCCGGATAAATCCCTTTGCTCTTGCAACGACATCCTCCTTTGCTTCCTCCGGCAGCGCCGCTGTTGGTGTTACGGCAAATTGTTTCGCCAGCTTTTCTGGTAGTTCCAAAACTTCCATATCCACCATAAGCCTGCCGCTTTGCTCTACCGAAATCACAATATTCGGATCTGTGGATTCAAAAACAATGCTGCCGCACGCCTGCCGATAACCATTTACTTCCACTTCCTCTTGGGTATATTTTTTATCCCCTATCTGTATATTGCGGATATCCACAACGCAACAATAAGCACAAGGATCTATTCGTACCTTCACTGCGCCCTCTGGAATATCATACACCAATCTTAAATTTCTTTCCTCAATAAAGCAGTCGTGAAACGTCCTAGAATGCTCCTCGCTAAAACCCTCGCCATAATCGACAAAAATCTGCGCCACAAACTTAACATCGGCAAAAACACAATATTCCAGCATTCCCTTTAACGCATATGCTCGGAAGCCGATTAATTCGCGCATCTGCGGCACGGAAGCATGGTCACCGTTAATATAGTGCTGAAATTCTTGTTCCTCCTCAGCAGCCGCCGCAATCTGCTCCTGTGAAAAGCCCAAAATTTCCTGCATCAACAAGTCCTCGCAGCTTTTACGCATTTCGCTCCCCAAAATATAATTATAAAATGCGCGAAACGCAATATCCTTAGCATCTACTCGTTTTTCAAATGTCCATTCGTAGTCAATAATATGCCAGTCTTCGCCGTCAACAATAATATTCGGAAAAATAAAGTCCAAATTGCTAATGGTAAATTCTGTTTCACGGTAGCGAAGCCACTCCATATACTCCGTAATCCACTTGCGGAAACCCTCCATATCCGCCGCCGCAAGACACGCATCAAGCAACGCCTCCAATGTAGTTCCTTTACAGAACGAAAACGCAAGTCCTTTGTCGGCAGCTCTATCAATTGTCCGACAGCGATTAATCTTAATTTTTGTTCCCTCGTAACGCTGGGAAAGCAGACGGTATGCGTGAAGCGTATTGACAATATGCCCATTTGCTGCTGGTGTATGCGGAATTTTTTCTACATGAAAATGTCCAGGCGCATCCTCCACAATTGCTGTACGAATCGCCCACTTCTCCCCCCTGTCATTAGAAAACTTGGTATAAGCCATATCTGGACGTTTGCCAATCACTAGCAGATATGCATTAGAAAACAATGGAAAAACCTGTTCCTCAATAATTTGATCAAACACCTGTTTTTCATCAAATAACAATACACGCTCTTGGTCAAAATTTCTTAAATTATTAGAAAGTTCACCCTTTTTCGGCAAATAACGGTCAGAATAAATCATGGTTGCAAATTTATAGTCAGGATACGGATAATAAAACGTATATTCCGTAATTCCAACTTGTTCCATTAGTGCTTCTAAGCCGCGCCGCGTAAAAGTTCTTGCACTTCCGCCGCCGTGATAGCCCTCCAAACCAGAAAAATATGTTCCAAGATGATCCTCTCTGCACCCTGCCCAATATTTCAATCCAAACTGGTTTTCGATTGCAATCATCATTTGTCCCTCCGGCTTGCGATGCCGGTTACAAATCTCCATAAAATCCCGATAAGGTGTCGTGCCGCCAATATACGCCTGCCCGTATTCAAATACACCAATTAACAGCACATAGTCAAAATCCGTCGGAAGAATTGGCTCAATCTCCTGAAAATTTCCTACCATAATTGTGATATTATCTTGTTCCTTGTTACGGTATGCATTGACAAGACTACGTTTCTTGGATAATTCAATGCAGACTACCTGCCCCGCTTTTTTTGCCACTGCTCCCGTAATTGCACCACAGCCCGCACCAATCTCAAGAACTTTATCGGTCTTTTGAAAGGGAATCCAGTCAATAATATTGGTTCGCAGCGGTGATAAATGATAAAATATCGGCCAGTTTTTCTTTTCCTCTATTATCTGTGGGAAACGCGCTGTCGGATTATTTTTCACAATCTCCAGCATCTCATCTTCTACAGCGCCGTCTGTATAGATATCCTCGCCGGAATAATACGATAAATCCAATACCACACTCCCAATTTTTTCCTGATTACCCATTTCATAATCCCCCAATTTGATTTTATGTTCTTATGCTTAGGAACTGTAGAAAAATAAGTGACACATCCTGCGCAATCTGAGCACTTATTTTCCTACAATTCCTTACAAACAATTAGATTTTCCTTTCTGTGTAGAAATGGAAAAATTTTAATGTTTGTCAGCATATTCTGCGTGTACATCACAAACTGCTATTTTGGAGTCCATATCATAGTACCCTACCGTATTCTTATCGGAAATCACCGTAATATCCAATGCATCATACAATCTGTGATATACTTGAAATTCATTGCCGTTATATCCGGTAACGCCAAAAGAAATCAAATATTCTCCGCCCTGCAAAGACATTTTCTGCGTAAAGCTGACAAGTTTCTCGCTTCCTGCAGAAACCGACTCCAAAAATGCTTTCTCAAACATGGTATTTGTTCCTGTAATTTCCGTTCCCTTTGCTGTCTTGATCGAAAACGCAAAAATAGGCGCTGGCAAATCCTGATGAAACCGTACTTTCATATAAATGCCAAACTCCATACCCTTTAAAATCGCATTAGTGCGCACGCCGTGATCATCCACAATATAGATTTCCTCAATTTCTGCCTCTCTTGTACCGTACTCCAGTGTCTTTGTATTCTCCGCATTCCCTTCTCTTGCACGTTTCTGTGCTGCCGCCTTTGTATGGACTGCCTCCTGCACTTCTGCATCATTTAACAGACTCTGCTCTGACTTTTGCTCTGGCAGTTCATACTGCCCTACCAGCACACGTTTGAAATCATCAATCATTTCCTTGGGTGAGCCTTCCCCTAGTTTCACGCCTTGATTTAACAAAATTACACGATCACAATACTTCGCAATACTGCTTAAATCGTGACTGACAATCATAATCGTTTTGCCCATTTTCTTAAATTCTTCAAATTTGTGGTAACATTTTGCCTGAAAAAATACATCCCCTACCGAAAGTGCTTCATCTACAATTAAAATCTCCGGTTCAATATTAATCGCTACAGAAAAGGCAAGACGCACAAACATTCCACTTGAATACGTTTTCACTGGCTGGTGCACATAGTCGCCAATATCTGCAAAATCAAGAATATCTTGCAGCTTCGCATCGATCTCCGCATTGGAAAATCCATTCATTGTACCATTTAAGTATATATTTTCCATACCAGAATATTCCTGATTAAACCCTGCACCCAATTCCAACAGTGCTGATATTCTGCCGTTTACGGTAACCGCCCCGCTTGTTGGATTTAACACACCCGTAATAATTTTTAAAATCGTAGATTTTCCCGATCCATTTGTGCCAATAATTCCAACACATTCCCCCTGTTTCACTTGAAAATTTACATTGTTCAACGCAAAATGTTCTCGATGTTTTACGTTTCTCGTCAGACCAAGTGCTTCTTTTAACCGATCCATTGGTTTATCATACAATTTGTATATCTTGCATACATTCTCCACCGCGATTGCGATTTGTTCTTGTTCTTTATTCTCACCCATACGTTACTCCAATACTATGTTATAGTCCTGCCTTACAAAACTGTAACAATACTACAGCAGTTCTGCCTTATAATACATCAGCAAAATGCACTTTCAGCCTGCGGAAAATCAACGCCCCAATACCGAAAAATACCACCGTTACAATCCAAAAATAGGACGTAGAATAGAAATCCTGCCAAAACCAAGTTTTTGCAAACATCGCATCACGGTAACCATTTACAATATAAAATACAGGATTAATCTTTAATATTTTTTGAATTACCGGACTGCCATCCAGCATTGCAATATTCCAAAGAATTGGTGTTGCCCACATCCCCACTTGCAGAAAAATCCCGATAATTTGTGTTAAGTCCCTGAAAAATATCACAATTGCACATGTAGAATAGCTTAACGCCAGCACAAACAGAAACAGGCAAAAACTATAGTAAGGAAGCTGCAACAGATAAATACTTGGCTGATATCCATAGACAAAGTACACCACCAGCATAAAACATACAAAAAAAATATGGATAAATAAAGCGCCCAGCAGCTTTACAATAGGAATAATACTGATTTTAAAGACAACTTTTTTCACAAGATAGCTATATTCCAACAGAGAGGTAGTTCCATTCTGTATTGCTTCACTAAAATAAAACCACGGCACAAGTCCTGCTGTCAGCCACAACACATAAGGTGCTTCTACACCAACTGCCAATGTTTCCAGCTTATCCTGCCCCATTACATGACCAAACACAAACCAGTACAAAAGCACTGTTACAACAGGCTGGGTAAACGCCCAGACGCGCCCAAGATAAGAGCCTGCGTAGCGGTTCTTAAAATCGTTTTTTGCCAGCTTCCAAATAAGCTGACGCGACTGCCACAGTTCCACCGGAAGCGATACCAGCTTATCATAAAACCGATAGAAAATACCCACTGCCCCCATAATCATTAGACAAGCAATTATTTTCTTAATATTCTCCTCATGCTGGTCTGCCAGCGGATTATGGTGAATCCCAATAACGGCTGCCGTTACCGCAGCCGCAATTGTTACAAGCACCTTAATTGTTCTCTTGGATAATCCCTTTTTCATCAGATATTATGCTCCATTGTATAGTTTTGAATACCGCCCCATTTCGTATCCTTATCTGAGAATGTCAGTTCCATTCCCTCTGGAATCGGCCATTTTACCCCAATATCCGGATCGTTCCACAATAAGCCACCCTCGTCATCTGGATGATAAAAGTCTGAACATTTATAGCAAAATTCCGCATAATCGGAAAGCACAAGAAATCCATGCGCAAAATTCTTTGGTACAAAAAACTGCTTCTTATTTTCCTCTGAGAGCCTTACACCATACCATTTGCCATATGTTTTTGAGCCTTTGCGCAGATCCACAACGGCATCAAATACCTCGCCCTTAATTACGCGCACCAGCTTGTCCTGTGGATAATTTTTCTGAAAATGCAGCCCGCGCAGCACACCCTTTTTGGAAGCAGACTGATTATCCTGCACAAATACCACATCAATTCCCGCTTCCTTAAAATCGTTATACTGATAGGTTTCCATAAAATAACCTCTGTTATCCCCACGAACCTCTGGCGTTATCACCTTTAAGCCCTCAATTACCATACCATCTACAATACATTCCTCTACTGTAATCTTTCCCATTTTTCACGAAATCCTTTCTTTATTTTCGTATTTGCTGTTATTCCCTAATACATTAATATCCCAGATAGCTTACATTTAAGTCCACTCTGCCCTCAATACCTGCAACAGAGCCGCTTGATGTATACTGCCACAAATCATAAGTCCCCTCATACATCGGCGTTTCTCGATATTCTGCAAGCCATATTTTATAGCCGTATAGATCATCAACATTTAATCTGTTTAAGTACCAATTGCGGCTTGCATATACGCCTGCTTCCATTCCAGCATTCTGTATTGTCTGACAAAATGCATTTACTACTGCGGTTCGCGTCGCCGCGTCTAAGTTATCGGCTCTGCCGCCGTTTGCTCCCTCAGTATCAATAAAGATAGGAAAATCCAGTTTGGTATCGCCAAGAAGCGTAATCACCATACTTGCCTCTTCGACTGCTTCCACAAGGTCAATTGCCTGTGTAAAGAAATAGACACCAACTTTTATCCCTGCCCGCTTTGCACCTTGAATATTTTGGAAGAAATAAGGGTCTTCTACCAACCATCCTGAAGACGATCCACGATAGCCGCAGCGGATAATGGCAAAATCTACGCCCTCCGCTTTTACAACATCCCAGTCGATCTCACCATTCCATTTTGATACATCAATTCCCAATGAAACCGCATTATCGCGCTCCTCCATCTCCCAAAGCGCCTTATACTGCGAGTCGTCCTCATCCTCCTCGTCCACAGCTTCATTATGTGCTGTATCGTCCTTTAAAATATCGACATCCGCCTCGGAATGCACAAAATAACTAATATCATCAATCGTTGTATATGATACAATCGACTTTACACTAACCTTTGCCGGCTCTGACGGAACTTGGAAGCCTACCTGTTCATGCAGTGATACCCTATAATCACCTGGCTTTAAATCGGGAATCCGAATAATGCCGTCTTTGTCCTCGTCAATGTATGCACCAGTATCCTCGACTTCTACAAGAAATTCATGACCAGAAACAACATTTCCGCGATCATCCACCACTTTTACACGGATATCCCGCTCCACAGAACTAGCAAGCAATGTCAGCGTGCGGATTACTGCGCCGTTTTCATCCACTTCATCATATGTACCCTGACTGCCATTGGAACTATTTGATGTTTCCGCATCAAAAAAATCCTCGTCCTGCAAAAACGCAGTCAGGTTTGCGCCCTTTACTTTCCCATCCGCCTCCAGTATCTGTCCGGATGGTTCTGGCGCTGTTATATTTGCAGCGGGTTTTCCCTTACCCATAAAAGCGTTGAAATTCACAACTACCACAGCCGCCATAACAACCAAAACGGCACAAAGGACAAGCAAAATCCCGATTTTCTTTCCTTTAGAGTCCATTTGCAACCTCTACCAAGTATTTTCCATAGTCTGTCTTCATTAACGGTTCGGCAAGTTCTAAAAGCTTATCCCTTGTGATAAAGCCGCGCTTATATGCAATCTCCTCTATACAGGATATATACAAGCCCTGCCGTTTCTGAAATGCACACACAAAGTCCGCTGCATCCAAAAGTGAATCATGATTTCCGGTATCCAGCCACGCAAAGCCACGCCCCATTGTTTCTACGGTTAATGTCCCGCGCTTTAAATACTCGTTATTAATACTTGTAATCTCAATTTCTCCTCTTGCAGAAGGCTTAACATTCTTTGCAATATCTACTACATCATTGTCATAAAAATAAAGGCCCGGCACCGCATAATTACTCTTAGGATGCTCCGGTTTCTCCTCTATCGAAATCGCCTTTCCATTCTCGTCAAATTCCACAACGCCATACTCCCGCGGATCTCTAACATAATACCCAAAAATCGTTGCGCCGCTCTCTTTTGCCGCCACACGCTGCAACAGCTTAGAGAAACTCTGTCCATAGAAAATATTGTCGCCTAACACCAGCGCCGCGCTATCGCTTCCGATAAAATCCGCACCGATAATAAAGGCATCCGCCAGCCCTCTTGGCTGCTCCTGAATTGCATACTCCATATGAAGCCCTAACTGCTCCCCTGTACCAAATAATTCTTGAAACACTGGCAAATCCCTTGGCGTTGAAATAATCAGAATATCCCTGATACCGGCAAGCATCAGGGTCGAAAGTGGATAATATATCATCGGTTTATCATAAACCGGCATAATCTGTTTGGAAATCGCCTTTGTCAGCGGATAAAGCCTTGTCCCTGAACCGCCTGCCAAAATAATACCTTTCATTGCATCATCTCCTATTCCTTTAAGCCTTGTACATCTCTTCGTAGTATTTCTGATAATCGCCGCTTGTCACGTTTTTCATCCATTCCTCGTGTTCGAAGTACCACTTAATTGTTTCCTTAATACCATCTTTAAACATGGTTTCCGGCTCCCATCCAATTTCTGCTTTGATTTTATCTGGTGCAATGGCATAACGCCTATCATGCCCTTTTCTGTCCTCGACATACGTAATTAAATCCTTGGATACCAATGCTTTCCTTGGATCATTGTCTGCAAGCTGTTCCTGCAAAGTTTCTATAATAATCTCTATAATCTCTATATTTTGCTTTTCATTGTGGCCGCCGATATTATAAGTTTCAAACAGTCTGCCTTTTTCCTGCACCATATCAATTGCTTTGGCATGATCCACAACATACAGCCAGTCGCGCACATTTTTGCCGTCGCCATATACCGGAAGCTTTTTTCCATGCAATGCATTGTTGATAATCAGCGGGATCAGCTTTTCTGGAAATTGATACGGCCCATAGTTGTTAGAACAATTTGTAATATTTGCTGGAAAATGATAGGTGTCCATATACGCCTTTACCAACATATCCGAGGAGGCTTTACTAGCAGAATAAGGACTATGTGGTGCATACGGCGTCGTTTCATAGAAATATTCACCATCCTCCTCAAGCGATCCATACACCTCATCCGTAGAAACGTGCAGAAACTTCTTTCCCTCAGCAAAGCTTCCATCCGGCTGCTCCCATGCCGCTTTGGCACAGTTAAGCATTACTGCCGTTCCCAAAACATTTGTTTGTACAAATATTTCTGGATTTTTAATGCTTCTGTCCACATGACTTTCCGCCGCAAAATGTACCACTCTGTCAATATCATTTTCTGCAAAAATTTTCTCAATTGCCTGCTTGTCCGTAATATCTGCCTTAATAAACGTATAGTTTTCCCTGTCCTCAACTTCCTTGAGATTCTCAAGGTTGCCGGCATACGTCAGCGCATCTACATTGATAATCCGAATGGAATCGCCGTATTTTTGAAACATATAGTGAATATAGTTTGAACCGATAAATCCTGCGCCGCCTGTTACCAAATATGTCCTCATGAAATTATTATCCTCCATTATTCATTTTACACGCTCTCAAAATTTCTCCTTCACAAAGAAATTTTGAACATATTTTGTATTTCTTACCACAACATGCCCACCGCAATCATACGGGGGCATATTGTAGTATTCCCAACTGATACCATTGTATCCCGAAATGGAAAATATTGCAAGTTAATATCCAAGATAGCTGTAATTTAGATCGACATTTCCTTTAATTCCACTAATCTTTCCCTTGCTTGTATATTGCCACATATCATATCTTCCTTTGTAAGTTGGTGCGGCTGAATACTGCGCAAGCCATATCTTATAGTTTCCAATCGCACCCATATTTAACTTGGTTTCAAACCACGATTTTGACGCGTAAATACCTGGCTGGTATCCTGCGCTTGCAACGGTCTGACAGAATGCATTCACAACTGCGGTACGTGTTGCCACGTCAATCTTATCTGCCCGTCCACCACTTGATTCTGTGTCAATAAAGATAGGATATGTTAAATTATAACCTTTGGCAAGGCTGACTGCAAGCGAAGCCTCTTTCACCGCTTCCACCTCATTAATTGCCTGTGAAAATACATAAATACCAACCTTTAATCCTGCGGCTGTCGCATTGCGGATATTTTTCTTAAAGTTCTCGTCCTCAATCAATACCCCTGTCGCTGAACCACGGTATCCACAACGAATAATTACATAATCTACACCAGATGCTTTTACAGCATTCCAGTCAATATTACCGTTATGCCTTGAAATATCAATACCAAACTTCGATCCATTCACCGTTGTCGCAATTGCGCCGTCTGCGCCAAAATTATAAGTAACCCCTTGAATAATCTGCGTTCCTGTCACAGGCGTGCCGTTCTTGTCATAATAGTATGTTTTTCCATTAATCGTCTGCCAGCCTGTGTACCGATACTGACCTTCTGTCTTAATATAGAACTCCTGTGCTGTAAAATAGTCTGCAAAAACAGCTTCCTTATAATTTCCCTCATTGTCCTTAATGAACATCTGATTTCCATTTTTATCTTTCAATTTTGATGTCATATCTGTAGATGCGCTGGAATTCACCGTAACAATACATTCCGCTTTTACTGGCTTATTATCTTCGCCCTTTTCCTTCGTTACTGCTGTAATCGTTACTTTTCCTGCTGCTACACCAGTGACAACGCCCTTTTCATCTACTGTCGCAATTTTCTTATCAGAAGTCGTCCAAGTTCCCCCGGAATCTTCCTTATAATTCTTTACTGTTGCCACCAACGTGGTATTTTTCCCCACTTCAATATAGACTTCTTTCGTTCTGTCAAGTGTAATAGAAAGCACTGGCTGTTCAGTTTCTGTTTCTGTTTCCGTTTCGGATTCTGTTTCTGTTTCATTGACAGTGATTTCGATAGCGGCTTTAATTTCCAAGTCCTTTCCATCTGCGCCCTGAATGCCAGTAATACTTGCAGTAATGGACACCTTACCAGCTTTTACTCCTGTTACAACACCCTTCTCATCCACTGTTGCAATCGCTTTATCCGCGCTTGCCCATGTAATTGCCGGAAAACCTTCGCTAATGGTTTCTTTGCTTCCATCCTCTTTTGTATACACCAGCTTCAGGGGCGATACCGTCAGCGTTTCGCCAATGTCACAGTTATCTGCGCTTGTCGTAAGTTCTAAACTTGCAGAAGAAATTTTTGCAGCCTCAACGGTTATCTCACAGGAAGCACTTGCGGTTTCTGTTGTTTCGCTGGTCTTTTTCTCTGGCTGTATTGTCTTTCGATATGTGTAGCCAATTGTCTGATCTGCATCATCTTTTACAGGCGTACACTTCTGTTTTTCTTCATCAGAAAGCCCCTCATACTCATCCAAAGAAATATCAAGAACTTCTTCGGTCGGCTCTTTTGGCTCATATGTTGTAGTAATCGTTGTTTTGGTGACAGTATACGTAATTGTCGCTGTACCTGATGCTTTTGCTGTTACTGTACCATTGTTGACCGTGGCAACACCCTCATTAGAGGATTTCCATTCTGTAGTATATTTATACGCAATATCCCCTTCGGTCGAATCGGTAAATTCCGAACCCTTTAACTGTGCGCTGCCGCCGATTGCAAGCGAAAGGCTGGTCTGATCCAACGTTACATTTAATGTATCAAACAGCTTGCGCGCATCTGCCCTTGCTGCCTTTGACGGATCGGCAATTGTATTTTTATCTACTGGAAGATAACCCTCTGAACCGCTAATCAACGTTTTAGTAGACTCTACCCATTCCACAGTATCTGTCAGTTTTACTTCCTCTTTAATGGCATCCTGCTTCTCGGTATCCTCAACAGCCACATTTACTTGCGATTCCTTTTTTACTTCGTCCTGTACATTAATTACAGCAAACTCAACCTTTTTCTTTACCGTAACCTGCTGACTCGCCGTCGGGAATTTATATTTATCCGTAGAAACGACTACTGCTTCAAATACACCTGGATTCACATCCGTTGCATAGATAATGCCGTCCATATCCTCATCTACAAGCCGTAGTTCCTTACCTTTTGCATTTGTTAAAATTACCTCAAACGCAGTTCCTGTAATTAACGCACCTGTATCCGCATCCGTAAACCGAATTTTTAAATCCTTCTCTACCGATACAAAACTTACATTTACTCTACTGGTTTCTGGAACATTTTCCTCACTTGAACTTTCCTCCTCCGTATCAGTTTCTGTCATCGTTTCGAACGTACCAGAAAGCATAGCATCCGCCATTGCCAAAAGCCCATCTTCACCAACAATGCCAATATTCGTTAAGTCTTCCCCTACCGGTGCCATTGCCTCAATCTGCCCGTCAAGACGCTTTGACCCCAGAAACATATTAAAGATAACAATTGCCGCAACCACAAGCACTACGCCTGTACAAGCCACAATCGCATCAAAAGCCGTCATATGCGTTACAGTGTCCTTCATCCACTCAACAGCATTCTTTCCCTTCTGCTGTAGATTCGCACCAAACGAGGCAATATCATTATCGTAATGGTTATCGACATCACCATATGCAGTATCAAAAGAATCTTCCGATTCTTCTTCATCTTCACTGTCAAAATCTTCCTCTGTGTAGTGCTGTGCCGTAAGATGCTTTTCTATATAGTCCTCCGTTTCATAGTCTTGCTCTGCATAGTCTTCGGCTTCGTAATCCTGCTCTGTATATTCCTCCGCTTCGTAAGCATCCGCTTCATTCCTATGTTCTGCATAGTTCTCACGTTCGTAGTCCTGTTCTGCATACTCTTCTACTTCGTAGTCCTGCTTTGCATACTCTTCGGCTTCGTAGTCCTGCTCTGCATACTCTTCGGCTTCGTAGTCCTGCT
>CBCOYO010000040.1:0-2003 GCA_965114465.1 uncultured Lachnospiraceae bacterium | reverse complement strand
CGTAGTCCTGCTCTGCATACTCTTCGGCTTCGTAGTCCTGCTCTGCATACTCTTCTACTTCGTAGTCCTGCTCCGTATAGTCCTCTGTTTCGTAAGCTTCATTCCCACGTTCTACATAGTTCTCGGCTTCATAGTCCTGCTCTGCATAGCCCTCTGCTTCATAGTCCTGTTGTGCATTCTCCTCTGCCTCGTAATCTTCTGCAATCAAACGCTGCTCTACATAGTCTTCGGCTTCGTAATCCTTTGTTTCATATTCTAATGTTTGATATTTGTCTTCTTCGTATTCCAATTCCTGCGTATTTTCCAATGATGAATACGCTTCCTCGATTTCGTCGATATCCTCATACTCTGCCGCTTCGTCCGCATATCCTTGCTGGATAAACTGTGGCACAACGATTTTCTCTGTAGGAAATGCACCAGATGTATGTAAATTGTCCTCGTCAGTATACAATTCCTCTGTATATCCGTGCAGTGTTTCCTCGACTTCTTTATAGCCGTCTGCTACAAACTGCTGTAAGTCGATATCTTCTCGATCCAACTCATCGACTTCATATTCCTGTACAACAATTTCCTCCGTTGCAAAGTCCCCTTCAACATTCTCTTCAAACGCATCTTCCTTAACAGACGGCATTCTTTCTGTATGAAATTCCTCGTCCTGATACGCGATTCTATACCCGTCGTCCTCCCCGTCTGGTTCATATTCTTCGTCCTGCGTATATTCCTCCTCTGCATACTCCTCCCATTCTTCATAATATGTATCTGAATACTTTTCAGCCTTTTTTCCTGTTTTCTTACTATTTTTATCGTACAATCCAAATGTCTTTCTCTTTTTCATTCTATCTCTGCCTTTCTGACATCCTCCCTTTTCATAATCCTATGGCACAGGTTTCCCATGGCTTTTTCATACAACACGAAATAAACTTAACTCGATAACAAACATATATACTCACGAGTAATAAATTTTACCATATCACTTAGATAATCACGCTCGTAAATCGGCGTTACTGGCAAATTTAAGTGCTCACCAATATAAATTGTTACAGATTAGTTAATATTTCTGTAACATTATAGCAAAATTTATATTGTAACTCAACCCAAATCATCAAAATCATTCAATGTAATATCTGGCAATCACCGCTATTTCACAGATTAAATACCACCATTCCCAATACAATCAATGCAATTCCTACAAGCTTTCTGCGTCGTATTTTTTCTTTAAAAAAAATATAACTTAACACCAAAACAAATACATTTCCAAACGCTTCGATAACAGGGCCATATTTATAATCCATTCCGCTGTAAGCATAGACTGTCAAAAGCATTGAAATAAATAAAAGCCCATACCCGCCGATTACATAAGGGTTGATATATTCCTTTATTATTGACTGATAATGGACAAATGTACTTTTTTTCAATAAAACCTGCGAAATAGAAGCAATTGCGACGGAAATCAGCATCCCTATCATAAATGGATTAAACTGCATTCTCCGTTTCCTCCTTCTCGTCAAAATTAATAACAATAGTACCTGCTAGCACTAAAAATACACCAATAATATTATTTATCGTTATCTCATTGTGAAAAAAGACCACAGCCCACACCATTGACCACACCACTGCCATGGAACGGTTTGCATAGGCAATGGAAAGTTCAAAGCGCTTGATTATCTGCTGCCAGAGCATCGCATAAATCCCCAAAACAACAAACTCCATTCCGAAAAAAAACAAAAATTGCATAAAATCGTCCCTGTTTGCCGAAGCATTTTTTGACATAATACTGGAAATTGTATAAATAATCACAACACCTTGCAGCAGCAAAATATTTTTTAATTTTTTCAGCATTGTTCTCTCCTAAATTCTGATTGCTTTCCTGATTCGTTCTTCTTCAATACGATACTGAATATTTAGTGCAAACTACTTCGCGTAAGTTATACTGACAACCGTTAAGATTTTGTAACAGTTCAGATAACCCATTGAACTATTACGTATCCAGCCATTGGAAATCG
>CBCOYO010000039.1:0-24485 GCA_965114465.1 uncultured Lachnospiraceae bacterium | reverse complement strand
GAGGTATCCAGCCCATCGCGAAGCGATTTCCAATGGCTGGATACATAACAGTTCATTGGGTTATCTGAACTGTTAGTTTTGTAGAGATTTCGCCAAAAGAGAATGCTTTACAAGCAAAAATACATACGATATAATAAAAATAAGTGTTTGCCTTAGAAACAATTGGTGTTTAGGGGGATTTTGATTATGGGAAATAAGACAACACATTTTATGAAGGTGGGTCTTGTTTTAGTATCGCTTTTTTGCATTTTGGTCTTTGCAGCCCAAACATTTTTTATGAATTTAATGCGTGGGGATGCAATCCGTCAGTTGGGGGTTATTTATATATCTGGATTGAGTGAACAGATTGCGTCGCACTTCGGTACTACCATTGAATTACGGTTGTCGCAGGTGGAAGCACTTGTGGGGGCAGTGCCGCCGGGACGTTTTACAAATGAAAGTTCCCTGCGGATTGGGCTTACATATAATGCACGTTCGATGGAATTTGAATATTTAGCGTTTTATATGGAGGATGGAAGCTTTCGGATGATATATGGGCCACAGGTAACGGCAGATGAACCAGATGCGTTACAGCGTTCTGTATTAAGCGGCAGATATAATGTCTGTGCTGGAGTGGATGAAACAGGTACGCAGGTAGTGCTAATGGGTGTTCCTGCGAAATATTCAGTAGAAGATGGCAGTACAACAGTCGCTTTGGTTGCTGGTTTTCCAACCAGTTATTTAAGTGATACGCTAGAGGGCAATGTGAAAGGCAGCATGGTGCGCTACTCAATTATCCGTGATGACGGAAGCTATGTTTTGCAGAATAGCATGATAGAGGAAACTAATTATTTTGAACGGATTGCGCTGCGCTATGATACCTATAACGGCAAGACACCAAGACAGTATGCAGGAGAATTAAAGGAGGCGCTTGAGGAAAATAGAGATTATACCAGCGAGGTTATGCTTTCGGGTGAACGATGGAATGTATATTGTACAAATCTGCCCAATTCCGAGTGGCATCTGATTTTGAAGACATCGCATAATACATTGGATGAAACCATTAATACACTGCGCAGCAGATGGTCGGTGGTTTCAATGGGCGGCTGTGGTATCATACTAGGAGTTCTGCTTCTTGTATTTCTGGGATATTATAAGATGACGAAACGGCAGATACAGGAACTTTATGAAGCAAGGCAGTCAGCGGATGCAGCAAGGACTCTTGCAGAGCGGGCAAATAATGCAAAGAGTGAGTTCCTTTCCAATATGAGCCACGATATCCGCACACCGATGAATGGTATAATGGGAATGACCACAATAGCTCTTAATAATCTGGAAAATCCTGCAAAAATATCTTCCTGCTTAAAACGAATAAATGTTTCCAGCCGGCATCTGCTGGGACTGATTAATGATATGCTTGATATGTCCAAGATTGAAAGCGGCAGACTTTCTTTGCAGATGGAACCAATTTCATTGCATGATATTATGCAGAATATCTTAACGGTTATGCAGCCGCAGTTTGGTGAAAAACAGCAACAGTTCCATATATATGTTTACAATGTTCAAAATGAGAATGTACGTTCTGATAGAATCCGTTTAAGTCAGATTTTAATTAATATTCTAGGAAATGCCGCAAAGTTTACACCAAAAGGCGGTACTATTATTATGGAGTTGCGTGAGGAGCTTTCTCCTAAAGGGGACGCATATACCCGTTCCTGCTTGCATATCCGCGATAATGGAATAGGGATGTCGAAGGAGTTTCAAGAACGGATATTTGAAGCGTTTGCGCGGGAGGATAATGGCCGTGTAGAGAAAGAAGCCGGAGCGGGAATGGGCATGACGATAACAAAACATATTGTGGACGATATGGGTGGCACTATTTCGGTGGAAAGTGAGCAAGGCAAAGGAACGGACTTCTATATAGTATTGGATATGGAAATAACTGGGCAGCAAGAGCAAAAAATGAAGCTTCCATATCGTGAGGTGTTGATTATAGATGATGATAAGACCGCAAATGAAACGGCTGTGGTTTCGCTAAAATCAATTGGTTTGGATGCAGAGGGTGCTATAACAGCGGAACGAGCCTTTCATTATATGGAGGAACACCGCCGCAAGGGAAAAGATTATGATATTGTTATGGTGGACTGGGATATTGAGGGGCAGAATGGTATTCAGACAGTGGAGGAACTGCGCCGCCGTTTTGGAACACAGATTCCCGTGATTTTGCTTTCGGACGGTGAATGGGACGAATTGGAGGCAGATGCTGTAAAAACGGGTGTCAATGCGTTTCTTTCTAAGCCGCTGTTTGGTTCTACATTGTATAACTGCCTGCGTCCATTTGCGGAAATGGAAATTGTT
Organism: uncultured Lachnospiraceae bacterium; assembly: GCA_965114465.1. Taxonomy (GTDB): domain Bacteria; phylum Bacillota; class Clostridia; order Lachnospirales; family Lachnospiraceae; genus COE1. Next base: position 22,148 of record CBCOYO010000039.1, on the reverse strand, counting down.
TCAGAGCAGCAAAAGAGAACGGACGGCGTGGATTTAAACGGCAGGCGGATTCTTGTCGCGGAGGACAATGAATTAAACTGGGAGATTGCTGATGTTATGCTTTCCGATTTGGGAATGCAGTTGGAATGGGCGGAGAATGGTCAAATCTGTGTGGATAAATTTGGACAATCTGAAAAAGGTTGGTATGATGCAATTTTAATGGACTTGCGTATGCCAGTAATGACAGGCTTTGAAGCAGCAAGTGCAATCCGCCGATTAAATCATGCAGATGCTGCAAGCATACCAATTATTGCGGTAAGCGCGGATGCTTTTCCAGACGATATACAAAAGTGTTTTGACTGCGGAATGAATGCTCATACAGCCAAACCATTTAATTTGGATAAAGTGGTGGCACTGCTTCAGCAATATCTGCGGTGATTATCTATTTTTTAATCATCTATTTTAGGAAAAGGAAGATTTCAGGAATGAAAAGAATCGTATTGATAATGATATCTTTATTCTCTGCTGCTGTGATATCTGCCTGTAGCGCGATACAAAATAAAATAGACAGCACCGATAGTGAAAATATTATACCGCAGGATATTGAAATTACACTGTGGACTTTTCCTGTAGGAAACTGGGGGAATCCAACGACAGTTTCAAATTTAATATCGGCGTTTCAAATGGAATATCCCAATATTCATGTTTCCGTTGAATACTTAAATTACGAAAATGGAGATGCTAAAATTGATGCGGCTATTGCAGACGGCAATGCGCCGGATTTAATTTTGGAAGGGCCAGAGCGTTTAGTGGCTAACTGGGGAGAAAAAGGTCTTATGGTCGATTTAGCTGATTTGTGGAACGCAGAGTCAGCAAATAAGGTATATGATAATATCAGGGAAGCCTGCCGGCATAGCAGTGGCGCATATTATGAATTTCCTATTTGCATGACGGCGCATTGTATGGCAATTAATTACGATATGTTTGCGGCGGCGGGGGCGCTGCAGTATATTGATGAAGAAACGCATACTTGGACAACAGAGGATTTTATTAAGGCAGTTTCTGCATTGGTTGCATATGGGCAGGAACATGTCGGTGTTGTTTACTGCAAAAATCAGAGTGGCGATCAGGGAACACGTGCATTGGTCAATAATTTGTACGGCGGTTCGTTTACAGATGATGCGCACACCTGTTATACGATTGACAGCGAGGAGAATATCAAAGCATTGGAGTTGCTTTATGATTTGGAGGGCATTACGTTTGAACCGACGGCTGCCGCTTTGGACGAAGTAAGTATGTTTTGTAACAAGGAGTTAGCAGTGTCATTTTGTTGGAATGTATCTATAGAAATTAGTCAAACGATTAACAATCCGAATCTGGATTTTGAGGTTTTTCCAATGGCGTTTCCAACAAACAGTGGGAATTTAAAACTGCAAGGCGGCATATGGGGATTTGGCATTTTTGATAACCAAGATGCTAAGCGGATTGAAGCGGCTAAGACTTTTATTCGATATATGACAGAGTTAGATACACAGTATACAAGGACAGTGCGAGCGACAACTTACTGGCCAGTGCGCGATATCGATAATATTTATATAAATGATATGCTTATGACAGAATATAGTATCTTTATGCCGTATTTGAGTGATTATTATCAAATAACAAAAGGATGGACACAGGCGCGTGCCGCTTGGTGGCAGATGCTGCAAACGATTGGCGACGGAATGGAGGTTTCTGAGGCGGTGAAAGCATTTCCAATGTATTTTGGAGAGGAATAATAAATCAATAGTAACAGTTCAGGTAGGGGCTGTCGCATTAAGAGAAGCAGATACAAGATATCGTAATGTTGTATTGTATTTTGCACTATATCTTGTATAATCAAAGCTTATTGCGACAACCCCATAATAAAAGGTAGTGGTTGGAGGTATCCAGCCCATCGCGAAGCGATTTCCAATGGCTGGATATGTAACAGTTCAATGGGTTATCTGAACTGTTACAATCAATAATTTATGGAAAATTGTTTAAGGAAAGGAAGATATAACTGGTATGAAGGAAACAGAAGGTGTATTTAGCGGTCGGCAGCGAGAGTCACAGATACAGGAATCGCAGCCACAAGTTTGGCAGGAGGCACAAATGTCGCAGGAGTATCATAATGCAAGTCCTGTTCGGAAATTTTTTGCTGGAATTGTAGTAAGTATTTTAATATTGGCAGCATTTATTGGCATTCAGATAGTGGTTTCTGTAACGGCGATTGTTGGGAAGGCAGTGCCGTTTATTGAGGAGTCGAACGGTGATATGAATTATATAATGACGCAGTTGCAGCCGATTATTCAAGACCCTGTTTTTATGACTAATTTAACGGTTATTGCAACGGTTGTTTCGGCAGTGGTCGCGGTATTTTTCTATTGGCTAATCTTTGGACGCAAGAAGACAATGGAGGACAAACGCTTTTTTCGGGAAAAAGTGTTAAAAGGCAGAGTTTTTTTGATGATATGGATTGCTGCGTTTGGATTGTATTATTTGGCGATTTTAATATCTGGTGTGATTGAAGCGGCAAGTCCGCAGACAATGCAAGACTATACAGAAATGATGGATTTAGCGCTTGGCGGTAATTTATTAGCGGCGATGCTTGCGGCAGTGCTGCTTGCGCCGATTTCAGAGGAATGTATTCTGCGCGGTTTGATATTAAAAAATTTACAGAAATATTTTTCGGCTCCAGTTGTAATTATAATTCAGGCAGTGCTGTTTGGTGTGTTTCATATGAATTGGGTGCAGGGATTATATGTAGTCCCCGTCGGTGCAGCGCTTGGGTTTGTTGCGTTGAAATGCCGTTCCGTTTTGCCGAGTATTTTTATGCATATGGTCTATAATTTTATGTCTGTATTTGTGGCGCTGCTTCCAGCCTTCTGCCAAACATGGATATTTGCAGTGATTGCAGTGGTAGCAAGCGGCGCAGTTGTATGGTTTATGGGAAAACAGAGTGAAGGTTTTGCATAAGGGATGGAAATAAGTAATTTTTTCTTGGAAAATATATTGAAAAAAAGGGTGAGTATGATATAATCAAATTACAATTATAAACGAAGGGATGTGGACATCATGAAATTTATTATCAGCGGAAAAAATATCGACGTAACGCCCGGCTTAAAAGCGGCAGTTGAGGACAAAATCGGCAAGCTGGAGAAATATTTCACGCCAGAAACGGAGGTACAAGCGACATTAAGTGTTGAAAAAGAGCGGCAGAAAATAGAAGTCACCATTCCAGTAAAGGGGAATATTATTCGTTCCGAGCAGGTCAGCAATGATATGTATGTGTCAATTGATTTAGCGGCGGAAGTCATAGAGCGGCAGTTAAAGAAATATAAAAATAAATTCAGGGCAGAGCAGCAGGCAGGCGCAGCAAGCCTTAGAACCGATTTTATGGAGCGTGATTTTGTAGAGGACGAAGACGAAATTAAAATTGTACGTACGAAGAAGTTTGATATTAAACCGATGTATCCGGAAGATGCCTGCGTCCAGATGGAACTTTTGGGACATGATTTCTATGTGTTCTGCAATGCGGAAACCGACGAGGTAAATGTAGTATACAAGCGTAAGGCGAATACGTATGGATTAATAGAGCCAGAACACTAGAGTATGAAAATATAATCAAATTTTAAAAGACCTGACAAATACAGGACAAGCTGGTATTTGTCAGGTCTTTTTATACACATGGACACCCAGCGGAAAATGTCAGTATAGTTGACGAGTGCCCAGCGCGGCAAGTAGAGAAAGATAAATCTTTTTACTCGATTGCACATGAGTGTTTCAAAAAATAAATGTTTTTTCGTTTGTTCCTTATAATGTTTGCTTGTGCTGGAAGAAACAGGAATGAAAACAAGAAAATGTGTCATATATTACATAGAGTATATAAGTAGATGTGGTGATAATTTGAGAAACAGAGTAATGATTTGTTTGATTCTCAGTGTACTGTTGCTGGCCTCGGGAATTTATCTGTATGAGGGTGGCGCAAAAAGGGGAATCCCTGTTACTTCTGGGGATTATATTAAATGGGTGGATTTTGATGTATCCTCCGAGGCATTGAAAAAGGCTTGCTTATTGGATGTGGAGAGCTATGAAAGCGAGGTGCATCTTGACTGGATTACGCTGCTTGCCTATGCAGCCGTGCGGGGTGGCGGAAAATTTAATCATCAGTCAACAGGATATATTGATGATATTGCAAAACAGTTGACAGCGCAGGAGATTACAAAGGAGGGGCTTGAAGAGAAATATAAACATTTTTCGTATTATTATGAGGCGTATCAGGCGGTTCTTGGGGGGATGGTCGGTGAATACGAGATAGCAGATGACAGCGGAAAGCTTGTGAAAAAATACGGATTAAAAGCGTTTTCGCCAATTGCAAAAGGGTTTTCTTATCAGGATTATGATGACTTCGGTGTTGGAAGGGATTTCGGCTATAAGCGACAGCACTTAGGGCATGATATGATGGGGTTGATTGGTACACCAATCTATATATAAAGTAGAACTGAACATTAAAAAATAATGCTCAGTTCATTTCCGTCTAAGCGGCAAGTTTTCACGGTTTTGCGAATCAATTCATTTTTTTCCTCATAGGACAGCTTGTCAAAATTATCTACCAGATAGCAGACATTATTATAAACTGTTTGAATGGTATTCGCCGCATTTTTCTTGTTTTGTTCAATTTGTTCCGCTCTGCGCAGAGCAGCTTCCAGAGCAGTCTTTTGCGCGTCTACTTCCTCCATTTGATTCACAATATACTTTGCAGCAGGAGATGAAATATTTTCCCGCAAGGATTTTGCAAGATTATTGATAGAAGCAGTTACGATTTCCAGCTCCTTTTGAATTGCGCTGATATTGGATTCTTCGTCGCTATAATCCTGTAGCTGGATATGGTCAGGGGAAATTCTGATTTTCTGCAATTGTTTTAAAAACAAATTATCTATCATATCAACACGGACATATTCGGATTCACAGTATTCACGCCCTTGGCGTACCCTTTTATCACAAAAGTAGTAGGAAAAGCGAATATTGTTTTTTACGTAGGTTCTGGCAGTCATCTTGGCGCCACATTTGCAGGTCAGTACGCCTTTGAGAATGCCGACAGAATGCTTGCCTTTCCGAAATGTTTTATTGACGCCTAATCGTTTCTGGGCATTGATCCAGTCACTTGCAGCTACAACAGGCTCATGGATGCCTATAGAAATTGTCCAGCTATCTTTTGATTGAACCAGCCTCTTGTCCTTTTCTGTTGTGTGTTTGCCATAGCTCATTAATCCGTGCGTACCATCAAAAAGAGAAGGCGGCGGCAGTTTACAGCCCTGTTCCTCAAAATAGTAGTAGGCTTCCATGTCATTTTGGCAATATACAGGGTTTGTAATAATATTGTAAATGGCGGAAGCGTTTAAAAATGCGCCGTTTTGGCTTTTGATACCATGATCACGGCAGTGCCGTTCCAGCTTCGTTATGCTGTAACCGCCGATAAGCAGTTCATAGAGCAGTTTCACGCGCCATATTTCGTCTTGGTCAACCATTAAGTAGGCGTGCTCTTTTGCGCCGATTTTCTTTTTGATAGACTTCATGCCGGAGGGGCATTTGCCGCCCGTCCAGCGACCAGATTCTGCCAATGCAAGCATATTGTCGGCGACACGTTCAGAAGTGTTTTCACGTTCTAATTGTGCAAATGCTGCTAAGATATACATAACCGTTCTTCCGATTGGCGCGGAGGTATCAAACGATTCTTTAACCGATACAAAGGATACATGATGTTCCTCAAAGGTTTCATACATAGTAGAGAACTCTTTGACATTTCTGCTGATACGGTCTAATTTGTATACCATTACAACATCCAGTGCATTGTTTGTAACGTCCTTCATTAATTCTTGGAAGGACGGGCGGTTTGTATTTTTGCCGCTGAAACCTTCGTCCTTATCATAGACCCGAAATTCCAGCGGCTGGTCTTTGTAGATAATGCCTGCATATTCTTTGCAAAGCGCAACCTGAACCGATACAGAATCACTGTTGTCCCTGTAGACAGATTTGCGCGGGTAGATGCCGATTCGCATGGGAAACTCCTTATATTTAGATTTTTACAAAATATTTAGTTTTTCTTTTAAAGCATCTTGTAATATCTGTGAAAAATTAATGCCGGCAGCAGTGGCAGTTTCATTAAGCCATGCGGGGATTGTCAGGGTCTTTTTCACAGCGATATTATTCATCAGTCTACGGTATACAGTAGTGTCACAGGAAATATAGGTTGCGAATTGGTCGCCGTTCACAGTAAGGTCATTGATAGCGGATGCTGCTGGTATTATGCGTTTTTCGTCTTCGTAGTGTGTGAGCATAAGGGAGAGAGCATCTTTTGCCATTTCGATTCCATCTTCAAGATTATCACCACAGGTAAAGCATCCATCAATATCTGGAAAATCAATAGAAAAACTCCCACCTTCTTCTGGTGTGAATACTGCAGGATAAATATATTTTGCCATAACCATTAGTTCCTTCCTTTGATATGTAATAATATTATTATATACGTATTAAATACGTGTGTCAATGACAAAATTAAAGGTTAAAACATGAAAGATGTAGCATCATATTAATAACATTGAGTAATAATATAGTATATATTTTGGTTAATATGCGCATTTACAAATAAGGGTGTAAGTTTTATAATATTAATATTCTATACATATTAAATGATTTATGTAAAATTTATAGAAAGTGAGGAAAATATTGGAAAAATAGTTTTGAATCAAGCATATTATAAAAAATTTTTCACCTAAAGTATTATTGTAAGAAGATTTGTTTAAACTATATTCTATAATTCTATTCAGTATAGTTGCTATGGTTAGTGCAATTAATTGTCGGAAAGGGTGATATATATGGCAACAAAAAGTATTCTAAAAAATATAGACATAAAGGATAAGAAATTAAGTAAATCATTAGTTATTGCTTTGGAGCACGCTGTTGGTAAACATGCAAAGGATGTACAACTAAGTAGAACGTATGAAGATGTTCGGGATGATAAACTTAGGAGTATTTTTAAAAAGTGACAGGATATATAGGTGTTAATTTAAGGGATATATTATTGGATGAAGCTTTGGGAGAAGATTTTGCAAAAGGTATTGTATCCTCGTTTTCTTGTCCATTGAACTTAGATGTAGAACATTTTTTAAAAAATGTTGCTATAGAGTTTTCAAAGCAAAGTATTTCAAGTACTTATTTAATAATGGCATCTTTTAGAAATACATATGTTTTGGTAGGGTACTACACATTAGCAAATAAAATTTTCTGCATTGATAAAGATAGTCTGCCTAATAGGAAATGGAAAAGTAGAATGGCTAAATTTGGGCAGTTTGATAAGACAATACAGAGATATACAATTTCTGCACCATTGATTGGTCAACTAGGAAAGAATTATAGTAATGATTACGATAAACTTATTACAGGAGATGAATTACTAAAACTTGCTCTTGATAAAGTACGAGAAATGCAAAATATTGTTGGTGGAAAGATAGTTTATCTTGAATGTGAGCAAAAAGATACATTAATTGACTTCTATACAAGAAATGGTTTTGTAAATTTTGGACTACGGTCGTTGGACAGAGATGAAACAGATAAACTTTCTGGAGAGGTTCTTGTACAAATGTTAAGGTATATGTAAATGCTTTATAACTAAATTTCTGATTATTGTCAGCAAGAATAATATAAAAGAAACCGCAACCATATTTTGAAAAAGTATCGTTGCGGTTTTTGTGGCAAGCTATGCTGGGAGCGAAAGTGTCTTTTTAACAAATTTACTGGCAATACGTTCTCTGATGGGAGGCATAAACACATCAATAAGCACAGGAATTTGATTAGGCGCAAGGAAAATATCAGTAATTGGTGTTGGATCGGGAAGAACTTCATTGTCCTGTTCCATTCCCCAAATATGAAGTCCCATAGCTTCTTTGGCATTTTTCAGTGCCATATCTGCATCACCTGCATCGGCGCAAGGATAACAGCCAGGCAAATCTGGAAACTCAATACATATACCGTCATCATCATAAGAAAATACTGCAATATATGAATATTTGTCCTTTAACATTAAAATTCCTCCTATTTAGCTGCTCTATAAAAGCAGATTAGCGATATTGATTTTTAAGTCTTCGTAAATGCAGGAACAAATGGTTTCATCAAAATCATATTGGTTTGATTGTTCTTCGTTTTCCATGTCGAATACGGTAACGGTCTTTTTCATAGGATTTACGATCCAATATTCACGTACACCCGCAGTGCGATATTTGAAAAGTTTGACCCCATAGTCAATTCTGCTTGTACTAGGGGAAACGATTTCGATTATCCAGTCTGGTGCACCGTTGCACCCTTTTTCATTCAATTTGTCTTTATCGCATATTACGGAAATGTCAGGCTCAACATAGTTTTGGTCATCCTTGTTTAAGAAAACAGCAAAGGGAGCTGGAAATACCTTGCAGTTTCCACCCTTTGAGCGAATATAATTTCCTATTGTGATAGTAAATTCACTGACAAGATTCTGGTGTATGGTATTTGGCGGTGCCATCATATACATACGCCCGTCAATCAACTCTGCCCGCTGTCCTTCTGGGAGGGCATAGATGTCATCTATTGTGTTAATTTTTTCTTGTAATAGTGCCATAGGTTTTCCTCGCTTTTAATTATTGTAAGGCTTCGAAGTTGGAAGGGGAAGGTGTATTTGGTTCTTTGGAACTTCAAAAAGTATAAAATCCAAGATACTAATGCTGACACACAGAAGAAGAACCCCAATTGTATTCGCAGTACAATTGAGGGTTCGTCCTTTTTGCCTATATGGTTGGTATTCCCTTTTCATGCCTACTGGCATTATAGCAAATGTAAAATAAATTTGCAATATTCCCAAATAATTTATTTTGATAATAATATCAGCAGTATGGGTAAAATCCTCACTTTTATCCTTCAATGTTTGCTATTGGTTGCGATATCGCAATACTTATTGTTTGACTCAAACAGTTATGTAGTTGCTATCAATTTTAAGTCATTGCGAGCGCCCTTATTAAGATATATATGATAAGGATTCGGCATTTCATAAATTCCCCATTTGGTATACAGATATTCTTTAGAAGGGTCAAGAGTAATATCTTTTAATGATGGGGCAGAAGGTGCTTGAACAGTGATGGGAATGGTTGTTTGCTCATTCATGATAGCATCATGTCGTATCAGTTCATCTAGCCCTAATTGGCGACGCATCATTTGGGACTCGCGATATTGCTCTGCATTTGGGATTTTCGTAAACTCAACTGTTTTGTCAAAGTTCTTTTTAACAACTTCCTCAATTTCTTCAAGGGTTACATGAAAAAACTCTCTTCTTGTATTAATCATATTAACTTTTTTATTATCAAATGCTCTATGGAGAGCAGCTTCTAAAGCAGGTGCATCATCACTAAAAATCATAGCATGTACATCAAATGCAAAGGGGACTGATGCATCCCCAAGTTCATCTACGCGATCCATAGGCTCAAGCCTTCTTGTCATTCCAATTTTGTAAATATTTTCTCCAAAAGAACCTATGTTTGATATAATATAGACATATCCTGCGCGCTGATTTGCTTCTCTGTAATCAATTTTTCTTATTTCTTCTTCAATATTATTAAGTTGTTCCTGCATTTCCAGATGTTTTTCTTCCAAAATGGCGCGTTCTACATCATTTGCGGACTGTAGTTGGATTTCAAGACGGTGAAGCGCATTCTTATAATGGATTCTCTCTTTTTCGCTTGTTTTTCTTGCTTCTTCAATTTCTTTTTGTAATTTTTGTGCTTCCCGTTGTTCTTCGCGGATGCGTTTTTGTTCTTCTTTTTCTTCTTGTTTTTTTATTGCATACTCATAACAGAGGTTCATTTCCTGCAATTTTAAATCTAAATAAGTAGGAGTAATGGAAATTTGCATTTTAGAATTTAATTTGTTTAAATCTTCACATGATTTAATGATTCTTTTTCGGATTGCTTCAACATTGTTGAATTTAACTTTATCAATAATAGCATCACATTCATTGTTAAAAGCGCGTAGTATTTGTTTTACATTGTCTGCTACAAGTTTTTTCCCTTGAGCAAGACTGTTGTTATAAGTGAAGTTTGTGGGAAAATTTGCTGCTTTATTATTTTTTATCATGTTCTTTTGCTGTTCACGCACTACGGCAAGTTTATCTTTGTACATTTCTGAGTTCATTAAATTGTAAATTGGAGTGTAAAGACCAAAATCCTGATATAATAGTTCATCGTCTAAAATAATGACGAGTTCTTTCTTTTCTTCTATTTCCTTGTCTAATAAATTAATTTCTTGCAATAATTCCTCATATTGTTCTTTATGTTCTTCAATTGATGTCTGAATAGATAGTTTTTCAGCAGTAAGTTTCTGGATTTCAGCATTTATTGATACAGCAGTTCTCATTTCTGGAGTTAGGAGAGAGTTTAGATATGCATTTTCAGCAGCAAGCCTCTCAATATCATTTTTAAATTGTCTGGTCTTAAATATATCTGTTATTCCCATGTATTTTCTCCTAATTATCTTTAAAAATTGTTTGTTTTTTACTTATTATGAGTTATTACATCTAATATTGAAAGTATCTTTTGCGCGTCCTCAAAAGCGTTTTTATATTCTTTGCTATTAGTTTTTGTTGGTTTGGTAATTAATGGTATTAATACGCATGAATTCTTAAAACTGTTCAGTGTTACTTTTATACTTAATGACTCAATTCGTTTCTTTTGAACACGCTTTCCTGTAATGCCACCAGCCACAGCCCCAAGTCCTCCAAACAAAGCACCACCTATCAAGGCTTGTCCGCAGCCGCCAGTTGTGACTACAGAATCATCTTCAATCAAATCATAACTAATCAAATCTGAAAACTCATGCCATTCATTAGTACCTACTTTCTTCCCGCCTATTCCCAAAGCTTTTTCTGCAGCAGTCGATATTCCAAGTGTACTTACTGCCATTAATCCTTTAAAGGATTTTCCGATAATTCCAGTCTTTTTTCCGTTTTGTAGTATTGTTCCATTTATTTGAAACATTTTATTGTTTTCATCAATTTTCACTGGACCAATTTTTCTTGTTGCCCTATAAGAAAAAAGCGAAGAATTACCAGCATTTTGAACACTATTTTGAAAAGCATTTTGTAATTGATATAAAAAACCGGAATTTTCTGTTACGTTTTGATTTCCTTCATTAAATCCCACAGGGTCTACGGGACACCCACAATTCGGACAGCTCGTTGCCCGATCTGATATTTCCTTTCCGCATTCGGGACAGTTGATAAGTGCCATAGTTTTTTTCCTCCTAAGAAAATTGTTTATTTTTTATTAAAACACCATAGTGAATTAATAATTATTTAATGTTCTGTGTATTAGATATTATAAATTATAGGGTAAAACGAATATAATTACAAGAATATTGGAAAAATTTGTCAGATAAAAATAAAATAGACATGTTTTTATATATTGTGCAAGAAAGTATAAAAAAATGACGGTTACTTTTTTGTGGGTATTTAACGAAATTAGTAAAAATAATAAGATATGAAAACATGAGGGTAGATTTTATATCTTATAATATGGTAGTATTTTATTAATAAGAAAACCAATCCCTTATGCAAGGTTGAAAGGAGTGCTGCATATGGACTACGAAAAAGAAATAGTTAAATTGATTAAAAAAATAAAGGATGAAACATTTAAAAAGAAAATTTATAGTTTAATTATAGCATACTTGAGAAGGACAGGAATTTAATTCTTGTCCTTCTCATTCTCTTGTGTTATTAGGCTTTGTGCGAATGATTTAACCACTTTTTTATTTTCATCATTAAGTGCATTGTAAGTTTTCAAAGTTTTCATAATCAAATCGTAAAATGGATTGTCTTTATCTGTCATTAAGGATTCAATGAATACCATATCTTCATCTACGGGTAAATTGTACATAGTTCCATTACCATTTTTCAACCAATCTTCACTTACATTGAATTTATGACAAATATCTAAAATAGTTCTATTAGATGGATTTTTTTTACCGTTTTCTAATTGGTTTATAAAATTTTTAGATAAGCCTAATTTTTCAGCAAACTTTTCTTGACTTAATCCACTGTCTTTTCTTATTTTTATAATTCTATCAATCATAAAAAACCTCCTTTAAATATGATTATAATATAATAAGATTGACAAGTCAACCAAAACATATTGACAAAATGTTTACAAGTGTGATATAGTGATGTTGACAAGTAAATAAACAATAGAAAAAAGGGAGTGATAGATATAATGATAGAAAAAAGACAAGATGTTAAAGAAATTTTTAAAATATTATTAAAACTAAATAATAACAATCTAATGCTTGTCAGTAGTGGGGCAGAACTTCTTTTAGCTAGTCAGCAACTAGCAGAGCAACAAGTAGTTAAAGCATCACTAGAAAAAGCAATACCACAAGAGTTAGCAGCAAGAGAGGAGGGAGAAAATGCTCAATAGAATAGAGGCGGAAAGAGTAAGATTTAATCTTTCGAGAGAAGAATTGGCAAAAAAACTGAATATTTCAGTTAGAACATATTATAACTGGATTAATGAAGAAACAGATATTCCGGGCATAAAGCTTGTTATTATGGCTCGTATGTTTGGCACAGATGTTGACTATCTTTTGGAAGGTATATCAGGAGTGCCGGATAACATTGAATGTTTGCAAAATAGGAAGTGAGGTGAGATTATGAGTGAAAAAGAGAAGAATCTGTATGAGGAAGAAAGAGAACTGCTCCACAAACAATTAGAATTACTTGCGGAGCAGTCGTTAGGAAGTCTGCGGCCATTGGAACGGGCAGAATATTCAAAACAGATGGTTGCTATTTATTCTGTTCTGTACCCGTAATATGGGTGAATATGTAGTTGTACAAATTGGTTACTACTTCTTCTTCTGGCTTTTTGGATGAACCCTTGTCAGGTTGAGTACGCTCATAAGCCAATTTGGTAAGTTCTAAAGTAATTTCTTCTTTTGACATTTTGTGTATTCCTTTCTATTTTGTGTATTTTGAAAACTACATCAAATAGTATATTGCAATATTTTGCAGAAATCAAGCTGAAATTTGCAAAATATTACAATAAAGTGGCGTAGAAGGTAAGAAAAGTGGAAAATGCTTAAAACAGAGTAATTTTTTAATTAGGAGGAGGTAAAGAAAATTGAAAGCAGAAATTTTTACAGATATCCCAAATGAATTAAAGACTATTGAGATAGACGCTGAAAAACGAATATTTAAAATAAACGGAGGTGAAGTAAAATGTACACGATAAAGAGGGCTATCAATTCTTCGGAATCGACAATTTCATTCTCTTTGCCTTTTCATGACTGGTGCTTACTTCAAGAGTCAGATCTGTGGGAGCGTTTGGACAAATATCTGGAAGCGTGTCAAAGTACAGATATCCAGAAGACCCCGCAAGAGAGAGCAAAGATACTGGAATATTCTAAAGATATTTATGAAGCTTGCAGGAAAGAAGCTGATAGACGGAGAAAAATAACTGGTAAATATTTTTTTGAATAAGGGAGGGGGTCAGAAAGATGGAACAACCAAGAGAACCTAAATATAATCCAAATGATAGAGGAAATAAAGACATTCAAAAGGCTTATGAGGAGTTAACAAACCCAAATATGCTGGAAATCGAAAAAATTGATTATCTGTTTCAATACGAAAGAATTATCAAAGCGGTATCAAAAGATATATTGCGTTTGATATATACAATTAAAGAAGAAGATAAAGAAGCTGTGATGGATATAGCCAGCGGAATATATGGACAATTGTATCAGTTGGTACTGGATGAAGATTTGGCATGGTATTGTACAGCACATTGGCTAAGTTGTTTATATAGCGATTATCTTTATGAACGAGTAGCGGGGGAACAGTTCCCATGTGGAACGTGTGAGAGAAAAAAAGAATGTACAGTAGAAAATAAGACATCTCCAACAGGAAGTTTTTTGCCATTGATAAAAAGGACGGGAGTAAAGATTAAACATATGTTTTCTCCAGAGGAGGAAGTAGAAAGGCTAAAAGAGATAAGAGAAAATAGAAGAAAAAGAGGGCAGGCAGAGAAATAGCATGATAAGGCAGAAAAATGTCATTGCCTATTGGATTCTATAAATCCATAGGCAATGACCATACATTTAATTTTTACTTATTTAATTAAAATAAAAATTTAGGCTTTGCTTATTAAATAATGTTCATTTTCTATTTTAATGGGACATTCATCTAAACGGCAGTTAGCAAAATTGTCACAATAAAAAGATTTAGTTGTATATGTATCCGAATCGGGTTCTTTTTCATATGTGATATCGATATTATATTTTTTCTTTTGGATTGGACAAAATCCTTCTGTAGTTATTGGCTTATTATCCATATAGATACTCCTTTCCTTAATACTCGGCTTGGCAGAGCCTGTAAGGGTAGTATATAGGATAATATGGCAGAGAACAAGAATAAAAAATCATAATAGGGAGGGGGTGGAAAGAAATGTGTTTAAAATTATGGAAATGGATAAAAAAACAAGCATTATCAATATTATCAATAATGCTCCTTGTAAGTTATATCGTAATAAGTTACAGGACATATGTTATTCAGCAGAAATATTTTGAAGTTGTTAAAGCAACATATCAGTTGACGCTTCAACTTGAGGAGTTGATATATCAGAATGATTGCATAGACAAGATTTTTGAAGTTTTAGGTGTGGAACTGATATGTAAATAAGGAGGGTTTATAGGTTGAAAAAAGCTAAAAAATTATTGATTAGTCAGATGGAATTATTAGTAGAAAAATCTAAGGACTGCACGGGGAGCGATTTAAGTAGTTGCACACGAGATATAATTAACATCAGTTTTGAGTTAAGGCAGAATTTGGCACAGACAAAGGAATCCAAAGGTAAATATGACGGAGAAATCAGCATTAAGACAAGAGTTGATAATTCTGAAGTCAATAAGACTATAAAGAAATTAAAAAAAACGGGCAAATTGGCAGAGAAACTGGCTGGAAATGAGAGTATGAAAGAAAATCAGAAACATAGAAAGTAATATAAGAAATGCTATAACAGAAGGGGGGAGAAGATGTCTATTGAAGAATGGCTGAATGAAATCATTAAAGACAGGGGAATAAACCTTTCTGAAATGGCACGTTTGATAGGTGTTCCGTATATGGCACTGTACAACAGTCTTAAAGCGAGATCAAGAGAGAGGGAAATAAGAGGCTGGGAGCTGATAAAAGTTTGCAAGTTTCTTGATATTAATCCATTGGATTTTGCAGAGGAAACAACAATTCAGTAGTCAGAAATAAAATAGATTTTGCCGTACCTTGAAAAGTTTTTATCGTTATGAGTATTTTATACAAGAAATGAAAAAGAAGCAAGAGAATGTACTACTATTCCACAATGCTTCCTTTCAGCCTATTTTATGCAATGAAGCGTGAAGTTCCCGGCTCTAGGCTCTTGTACATTCGCGACTGTACATTACCGGAGAATGACTAAAGTAGTACACATTTTACCATAACGATAAAAATTTTTCAAGGTATGGCAAGATTTATAAAAGACAATTTAGCATATCAGAAATATTGTACAACCAGTATCACATAATCATGAAATGGAGGTGGTTTATAATGCGTAAAAAAAAGGAATATACCTGTACAGTTGAATTTACGGAAGGGAGCGAACAACGAATAACACAAGCGTTTGTAGATTTATACTACAGGAGGCAGAGAGGTTTGTGTGGTCAGGACAACGACAGCATATTACTTAACAATATGCCCGAACCAAATCAGGAAAACTATGGCTAATAGGGTGTAAAAATACATATCTTTTATTTTTTTTACCCAAATTTCTCTATCCGGCGCCTTTTTGGGCGCCGGAAACGCATAGGGGGACAAGTGAAATGTTATGCAGAGATGAAGCAGAAGTAATAGAAAAGCTATGCAGTCTTGGAGATAAATTTGACAGTCTATATCAGCAAAAGAAATATCCGCAGGCAATGCATACATATTTTTCAGCCGTTACAGTAGCAGTATTTATGGAAACAGAGGAGGATGTGCTGCATTATCTTTTTGGAAATTCAGATACAAAGATTACGGATGAGAAGGGCATTTTTAATAAAGATAAAGTCAGCAAAGCACATCTTGAATGTATCAAACAGGGAAAAAGTTACCCATTTGTGGGAACAGCAGAGATGCTCCAAGCCCTGACAGATGCTTAGACAGGCAGAGGACAAGCTGTCTTTTGGAAACAATATAATTATATTAAAGTTAGCGATATATGGAAGGATGGCATGGATGGCTTACAGGGAGGATATATTTGAGTGTGGCGAGGTAATAGAACATGAGTTTAAGTATATGGGGAGGTATGGAGCGAAGGGAGAAAAGAGGGGGCAGCGTAGGAAGGCGACATCTGATCAGATAAAGAAGCAGAATCTTGCCAATAAGATAAAAAGGGTGAGGAGGGAGATACTTTTGAACTTCCATCCGTGGGACTTATGGCTGACACTCAAATATAAGAGAGGAACAAGGAAAGATACAAAGGAAGTTTTGGCAGATGTTAAGGATTGGACGGACAAGCTTCGTAAGGTATACAAAAAAGAGGGAGAACCGTTAAAGTGGATACGCCGTATTGAGATTGGAGCACAAGGAGGGATACACATTCATATTCTTGTAAACCGTCCAAGGTCAATGCCAACAATAGACCTTACAATGAAGAAACTATGGGGCAGGGCAGGCATCAATTTTCAAAGCCTGCGGGAAGAAGGAGGTTATGGACAACTTGCATCATATATATGCAAGCAGACAGATGATGAGATGGAGGGGCAGTTGAGTTTTCTTCCGGATGAGGATAGGAAGCGGTGCATCAGTTATTCGACAAGTAGAAATCTGATACGACCGGAAGATGTGCGTATTTGTAAAAAGTATGGTCATTGGACAATGAGGCGTATTTTGAAAGATGGTCCGAAGTCAAGGGATGGATATTACATAGACAAAGACAGCATCCGCACAGGTATAAATCCATATACAGGAATGAGCTACTTTTATTATTCAGAAATCAAGATAAAAAATAGGTGGGATGGAGCAGATGGAGATTTAGATAAGGGAAAGGAGAAATTGATAACATGAATCTAAAGAACAGGAAACGGAGTGAGGACACAGAGCAGATACAGGTAATGGAATGGGCGGCAGCAGCGTCATGCAGATATCCAGAACTGAAATGGCTGTATCATATTCCCAATGAAGGGACACGTGACAGCCGCGAAGCAATAAAGCTGAAACGAATGGGAGTAAAAAGGGGGGTATCAGACATACATCTTCCATTTCCGCATGGCAGATATCACAGTCTGTATATTGAGATGAAGTACGGAAGGAATGTGGCAACACAAGAACAGATACAGTTTATGCGCGATATGGTTGACGCTGGTCATTGTGTTGCAGTATGTCATGATGCGCAGTCGGCAATAGAACTAATTGAACAATATGTTAACCTGCCTGCAATGGGGCGGATAAAGGTGAATGAACTTGAGGAAAAAAATGTTTACTGGGATGAGGACTTTATATGCCACATTGCTTCATGCAGTGCATATTGATTATCACAATATGCATTACAATTATAACGGCATTAATATGCTGGAAAGGAGAAACTATGTTTGATATTTTTGGTGAAATGGAATCTGCGGAGGAACTCAACAAGACCGCAGAAGGATTAAAAAATGAGGGAGATAAAGAGAACCTTTACAAGCTTGCGGATGAGAACGGCATTGACCGCGCAGAAGCAGATTTATACTTTGATGGAATGACAGATGCTTTTTGCGACGTCGCAACCGCTGCAATTGGAAAAATCGAAGTGGAGGCAGCACAGTTGAAACCAGTGGAGATTATAGCAGACTGGACAGAGTACATAAAAGGTTCCTGTTTGGAAGATATACAGCTTGCGCAGGCAGTACGCAGAAAAGGGAAAAGCCTGAAAGAATGCATAGGGAACATTCTAAAGTGGTCGTTCAATTCCCGTTATAAAGTAAACAAAGATATTATTCGTGCGGCAAAAATAGAAAAATATGTTAAGTCAGTTGAGATGGGCATTCCCGGAATGGGACGTGCCAAGAAACTGATACGTGCGTATTATTTGGAATCAGAGGAGGGGACAAGATGAGAAAGGCAGGACTGCTTGACCGAAAGCCAATGAGTGCCACTGCTGCCATGATGAATAAAGCAAAAGCAGATAAGGGTGTGATAAAGACAACGGCACGCATATATGGGAATTACCGCTATGACTATACAGAATATGAAAGCCGCTTTTACTTTAGGGCAGCATTGACGGCGAATAAGGAAATATTGGAAGTTGATTTATTTACAAGAAGGTGCTTGGCAGCAGGAAGAAAGGATCCGCAGTTTCGAATATTTCTTGATTATGCGAGAAAAGATTTTATAAGCTGGAACATGACAGAGGAAAAGTGGAGCAATGCAAAAATTGATATGCTGGAAACAGGGGATGAACGATACCGTTATTCCTATCGTGGCAGAAATTTTGCGTCAAAAGAAACGTTAAATATTGTTAACAGATATTTGAAAACAGGAAATATGCTGGATGTGGAAACGGCAGTTTTAGATTTTCAGGCAGAGATAAGGAGCTGCAATCTAGCCAAAAAGCATAAGCTGATTACAGATGTGATTGACGGATATATGAACACAGTTCCGGACAAGCTGCCTGCCGACTGGATGAAATTTATCAATGACAGGGCGCTTGCCTCTATGCACAGTATATTCTATCGGGCAGAAACAGGTGTCGGATTCTGCACACACTGCAGGCTCCACGTACCTGTACCGAAAAACGTGAAACACAATATGCAGGGCAAATGCAGGTGCGGCAGCAGGATTACATATAAAAGCTGGCGTAAACAGAAATCGGTGCGATACTATAGAGTAATTGTATCATTAATACAGAAATGCACAGACGAGCAGAACTACGTTTACAGGCAGTTCTTTGTGGATATGGATGCAAGTATTGAATTTAACTATATTCCGGAAATTTCTGTTAATGAGTATTATCGAAGGTTAATTCGATTTTCGGAGGGCAGTCCGTTACAAGAGGCAGGTGCATACGAATGGGGAATCTTTCGAAGCACGGGAATAGAACGATGGTGCAGAGCAGGCACAGTGAATCATGGATGTATATATGGCGGCGGAGGATATGCAAAGAGCTTTTTGTATACATCAAATCTAAAGCGGATTCTAAAAGATACCTGTCTGCGGTATGTACCCGTATCGGAGATTATAAAACAGAGTGATGACAAGTTAAATATCATAGCAGTGCTGGGGGATATGAGTATGGCATTTCCATATGAAGCATTTTGGAAAATGGGACTGCGCCAATTTGTAATAGAGCGTGTGAAACGTGATGGAACAGAAGGGCTTACAAGAACAGAGTATCGATTTGCTAAAAGTCCATGGAAATATTTAAGAATCACAAAAGAACATCTGCATCAGGCAGCAAGGCTGAACGCGGGTGACAAGCTGGTACATATTATACAGCGTATGGATGAATTAGGGGTAAGGATTACAGATGAACAGGCAGTATGGCTGCATAAATATATCGGTGCTCACGTAGTGTTGGGATATTTTGGAATCCATACGCCGCACCGTATCATTCGCTATATGCAGGAACGTCTTTGCGTAGGTATTAATGACAATCCAAACAATGACGGCAGCAGCAATTTGTCATTATGGGTAGATTACATTGATACAGCACGACAGCTTGGCTGGAACCTGCGTGACAGGTCAATATTTTTTCCGCAGAATGTACAGCGGGCGCATGATGAAGCCGTAAGAGTGTTTGATATCCAAAAAGATAAAGAAGATGCTTCAAAGATGCGGCAGAAAGATAAAATCATGAACCAGAATGCAAAGGAGATAAAAAAGGCATTTTGCTATCGTGACAGTAATTTTGTTATAAAAGTGCCGGGATGCTATCTTGATTTTAAACATGAAGGGCATGCACAGCACAATTGTGTAGCAACATACTATGAGAGAGCGGTAGAAGGAAAATGCATTATATTATTTATACGGCGCAGGCAGTGCCCCAACAAATCATTCTGTACAGTAGAAATTAGAAATAAACAGGGAAGATTTTATATTGAACAGAACAGGGCAGCATACAATAAACCAGCGCCGGAGGAGGCAAATGCATTTATGGAGAAGGCAGCAGCCGCAGCGCAGAAACTAGCAGACCGTATGGCGGCAGAAGAACGGGAACAAATCCGCATACAGGCAGCAGGATAGGAGGCATTTATGGAAAATCTGGTAATAAGCAGTGAGGGATATATTGAAATCAAGAAACAGATAAAGGACAAGCTGAACGAAACGGTGCACAATTTTATTATCATTGGATATTATCTCAAACAAGTAAGAGATAGTGGCGCATATAGAAATGACGGTTACAAAAACATGGAAGAGTTTGCCAAACAAGAGTATGGTCTTTCTCCAAGCACGGCAAGCCGCTTTATGGATATCAATACACAGTTTTCAAAGCAGGGGAACAGCAAAGAAATTTTGGATGAGTATAAAAATTTTGCATACAGCAAGCTGCAGGAGATGCTTACAGTCAGCCCTGAGGACAAGGAACTTGTCACCGAAGAAATGACAGTCAGTCAGATACGGGAGATTAAAGAAGCGGAGAAAGAAGAAAAGCAGGCAGCAGAAGAACAGGAGCAGAAAAACCTGCCATTGTTGCAGCTTGCAGAACCCGAAGAACGCAAGCCAGAAGAACCAAAAACGGAAAAAGAGCACAAGGACGAATCAGAATATAAGGATCCATTAGAAAGCGTTCTAACAGTATTCTGGATGGAAAAGGACAACGCAGAATTATATACAAAAGCTGTTGCGGGGATTTTGACGCCGGAGATAGCAGCAGAAGAAATCTGTCCTTCTGGTAGCAGAATATATAGAAACGGCACGAACATGATGTTTTTTTATGACTTTGACAAGGGGGCAAAATTAAGAAGTATCAAAGATAGGAAACCCGTAATAACGCCCTATACATATCAAGAAATCCTAGATAAAACCAAGGAACTAAAAATGTCATTTGAACAGACAGAGGAATCCGAAACAATCAATGCAGAACAGCTAGAAAATGTATCACATTCAGATAAGGAAACGCAGCCAGATAAGCAACCGCATCAAAAAACAGTTGCGACGTCGCAAGAAAAACAAGAAGAACCATATATTCCAATGGATGGGCAGACAAGCATAGTAGATATGCAGGAAATAATGCCAGACACTGTTGCCAACACACAAGAAAATACCATAGACGGCGAATACAGAGAGTTAATGCCGCAGCAGGATGAGGAAACAGAAAAGTCCCAATATGCACAAATAGAAATAAAGAATGCTTTGCGTTATTTTGAGATGGAAATAAGACGTATGGATGGAATATCATCCAAGGAAACTGTTAAATCGCGTAATTATAAAATTGCATTAGAGTGTATACGCAGATGCTATCCGGATATCAACTGAAAGGATTGTGGTAAAAGGAATGTGGAAAAAACTGAAAATAATAAAAGCAATAACCAAGGTATGGGCTGCATACAAAGCATCTTCCAGAAAGATTTATTTAACTCGTGATAGGTGTGGGAACAATTTAGGCGGCAGGGGCGAGTAAATAAGATTTTAAAGAGGTATCTATGAAGAAACAATACGAAAAGATGTTATGGCAGATAAGAGATGATATGAAAAATATCCCGATGGCCATAAGTGGGCTTGGAAGCCACTCAGCCAGTATAGATTCGTACATATCAACCTGTAAGGATTTGCAGGTTGAACATGAGAATGTATTGTGTTTCCTGGATTATTTGCAGCAGACAGTTTTTTGGGAAGAGCATATTAAAAAAGCTGATGACTGCGACAGGGAGGAAATACAGGAAAGTATCGAATACACAAAAGAACAAATGTGGCATTATTTCAACAAATTTAATTCATGGGTTAAAGAGCGGCGTGAACAGAATTGGAATTAGGTTGGAAAACTGAAATTTAGGAGGATAGGGAAGTGAATGAATATGAACAACTGACAATATTAGATTATCAACCACCATGTATTGTTCCACCACCATTAAAAATGGGATGTTGGTTGACAATGAAAAAT
>CBCOYO010000038.1:0-24984 GCA_965114465.1 uncultured Lachnospiraceae bacterium | reverse complement strand
AGCGATTTCTAATGGCTGGATACGTAACAGTTCAATGGGTTATCCGAACTGTTACGTAATAAGGAAATGGAGGTATTTTATGAAATCCATTATGAAAAAAACTACACTGCGGGAAATTCGGCAAAGTTTGGGGCGTTATCTTGCTATTTTTGCAATTGTGGCAATGGGTGTTGGCTTTTTCGCAGGATTAAAAATTACACGACAAGTTATGGTAACATCCGCCAACGCTTATTTAGAGGAAAAACAGCTCTACGATTACCGCCTGCTGTCAACATTAGGATTTGAGGACGAGGATGTGCAAACATTATCCAGCAAAGAAGATGTTCGCTTTGTCGAGGGTGCTGTAGCGGCTGATATTCTCTACTTCAATCAACAAGGAAATGAGGATGTTATCAAAGCCCACTCACTGCTGCAAAATATTAACGGTTTAGAAGTCGTTGCCGGAAGGCTTCCCCAGCAAGCAACAGAATGTGTTGTTGACGCAAATCTTTATGACAAAAGCGCACTTGGAACAAAAATTGTTCTTTCTGAAAACAATGTGGAGGAAGACTTGGACTATTTTGCTTATCAGGAATACACCATTGTCGGTATTGCACAGTCGAGTGCCTATATTCAGTTTGAACGCGGCACAACTGCTCTTGGCAATGGTCAAATCAGCGGTTTTATGTATCTGCTGCCACAGGGATTTTGCGCAGAGTTTTATACGGAAATCTATGTAAAATTTAATCAAGACTATCCGATTTATTCCAAGGATTATAACGATTATATAGACGAAAAAGAACCACTTTGGAAAGATTACTGCAAAGCGCAAGGAGAACGCAGATATCAGGCAATTGTAGCAGATGCCGAAGCCGAACTTGCAGACGCCAAACAAACACTTGCCGAAGAAAAAGCCGATGCCGAGCAAGAACTTGCAGATGCAAAAAAGGAACTTACAGACGCGGAAGCCGAACTTGCCGACGGAGAGCAAAAGTTAATAGAGGGAGAAAACGAAATATCCAACAATAAAGCCCTTCTAAACACCAAAGCCAAAGACCTTGCAAATGCCAGAACCGAATTAGAAACACGCAAAGCAGAATTTACCGCATTAGAGCCAAGTTATCCCTTACTAAATGCGGATTCCCTGCAACAATTAGAATCTGCCAAAGCCCAGATAGAAGACGCCGAACAACAGCTTGCAAAAGGCGAAGCCGAGTTAACGCAGGCACGAAAGCAGCTTGCGGATGCAGAACAAGAATTGGAGAAAAACAGACAAGAACTTGCAGACGCACGAACTGAACTTGCGGACGGCTGGGCAAAATACAATGACTCTTATGCAGAATTTGAAGAAAAAATTGCGGATGCAGAACAGGAAATCGCAGACGCAGAAGCGGATATTGCCGATATTGAAATGCCAGAAACTTATGTTCTTAATCGTGATACCAATATCGGTTATGCTTGCTTTCAAAATGATTCCAGCATTGTGGAAGGGCTTGCTAATGTATTTCCAGTTTTCTTCTTTTTGGTGGCAGCGTTGGTATGTATGACCACTATGAATCGCATGGTCGAGGAACAGCGCACACAGATTGGTGTATTGAAAGCACTTGGCTATGGAGAAGCCGCAATTATGGGAAAATATCTTTTCTATTCCGGCAGTGCGGCACTTGCGGGCTGTATTGCAGGATATTTTCTTGGAATCCATTTATTCCCCTTCGTCATCTGGACAGCCTATGGTATGATGTATCAAATGGGCAGCATTGTCTATATATTTGATGGTGGTACAGCACTGTTGTGTCTTGCGTGTGCGCTGTTGTGCTCTATGGGCACAACATGGATATCGTGTCGACACGAGTTAAAAGAGGTTGCGGCAGATTTAATGCGCCCCAAAGCACCACGTGCTGGGAAGCGCGTTTTCTTAGAATGGCTACCTTTTATATGGAAACGCTTAAAATTTTTACACAAAGTATCCGTTCGAAATATTGTACGTTACAAACGACGCTTCTTTATGATGGTCATTGGCATTAGCGGTTGTACTGCCCTGCTTGTCACAGGCTTTGGCATCCGTGATTCTGTTGTGGATATTGCCGATCAACAATTTCACGAAATACAGACCTATCAGTTTGGTATTACACTGAAAAATGGTATAAAAGACGCAAACGACCCTTCCCTAACAGAATTTACAGAAATTCTTGACACCTATGGAGGAACATTTCTTCCGGTACTTGAAACCACCATGGATTTACAGACACCAGAAAATCTAAAATCCATACATTTAATTATTGTTGAAAATCCTGCACAGATCGGCGATTATATTGACCTGCACACGCCAGACAAAACCGCGATCTCCTATCCCAAAGCTGGCGAAGCCGTTATCTGCGAAAAACTGGCAAAGCGATATCGCATTCAAATCGGGGATACCATACATCTTTTTGAGGAAAACGGAAAAGAAGTCCAAGCAGTGGTAAGTGGAATTTGTGAAAACTATATTTACAATTATATCTACTTAAATGCCGAAACCTATCAAACAGCATTGGGTACATTTCTTTATAAAAATGTATACGCAAATATCACAAAAGATGCTGATATTCATGCCGTAGGCGCTGCCATTATGAAAGCAAACAATATCACAGCCGTATCCATTAATGCGGATATGCTTGTACGCTTTTCCAGTATGATGAGCAGTATGAATTATATTGTATTTGTCGTGATAGCGTGCGCGGCAGCCCTTGCCTTTATTGTACTTTACAACCTCAATAATATTAATATTACAGAACGGATACGGGAAATCGCCACAATTAAGGTACTTGGGTTTTATCGAAATGAAACCGCCGCCTATGTATTCCGCGAAAATACAGCACTTACTGCAATAGGCTGTGCAGTAGGTCTGCTATTAGGAAAACTGCTTCATATTTATGTAATGCATAAAGTTGATATTGATTTAATGTCCTTTGATGTTCATGTAAAGGCAGTCAGCTATTTATTAAGTATTCTGCTGACTTTCGCCTTTACATGGATTGTGAATCGGATAATGACAGGGAAATTAGAAAATATTAATATGGCAGAATCGTTAAAATCTGTGGATTAATCTATTTACTTTCTTCGCCGTAATATTACCAACAACCCAGCAGTCACAAGCACAACAGCAAGCACCAAAATCGTTGTTATGATTACAATGCTTTGTTTCTGCTTGGGTACAATCCGCTCTGCACTGGACTGTTTGTCAGGCTGTTCCATGGAAGAATCTGCGGAGATTTCTGTAGATTCTTCTGATGTTTTCTCTTGTTCTGTGTTATTTTGTTCATTTTTTGTATTTCCCCGCTGTGGTGCACCGTTCGGGAAAAGCGCTTCAAAATCTGCGGTTGGCTGATCAATGCATACCCATTTATTTTTCATGCCGTAATAATAATTGACATTCCCCCATATCCGCCCTTCTTCATCTTGAAATACATGGCTATATGTGGGCAGATGCTCTTGTGTCTGCATTGGCGTACCATTATCTGCACCAGGATATTCCCATAAATAAATCTCCTGTCCAAGATATTGGCTATCCAGATCCTGTTCCACCGCTCCAACAATCTCCTCCTGAAATTCCTCTGCAAAGGAAATACTGTCATATACGATTTCCATATACTCCATCGGCATCCAACCGGTTTTCTTTGCATTTGTATTCTCATAAATTCCCCAAAGAATACCATCACTATCCTGATATGTATACGAAATATATATTACCGTTCCATTCTCTAACTGGGTCACTTTCTGCGGCGATTCGGGATTTTTATAAACAATCACAATCCCATCAGGCCCATTTGCTGTAAATGCACGATTTACGTAAGTACATTCGGAAGCATGATCATTATAAAACATATCTTCAGGCTCCCAGATAATATCTGCAGATACTGGAAGTACAAAAACCATACTCCCCATAACAGCAAAAAGAATGCAGCAAATCAGCGCCGCACATTGACGTGTCCGTTTTTTCATAAAATAACTTCTCCTTCCAAATATTCTAATAAAAAATGGTGCACTAAGCGGGCAGTATATATAAAAATCCGTTTAAGCATTTATCTCAATCCACTTAATAATATCATAAAATCTCTCTTCTGTAATTGCATGACCACCTTGATATTGCTTATGCTCTAAATTACCCATGGCATTCCATTCAGCATACGCTGGACTAGCTTTTTCTACAATATACGCAGCATCTCTTGAATATTTATCACTATCACTAGAAACAATAAGCAGACGCCGTGGTGCAATGCAGGAAACCACATCATAAATATCATATTTTCCATGAAAATTCGGGATTACACTTGCCATTTCTATTCCGACATTGTTTTTCATGCGATTTTCAAAAGTACAGGCACAGCCGCTTGCACAGCTAAAGGCTATCCGCTCATCTAGTGCTGATAAAAATAAAACTGTATTTCCGCCATAGGAATGCCCAAGCGTGCCTATTCTTTTGTTATCAACGCAATCAAGATTAGAAAGCAATGTGATGCCATTTATTGCATCATGTAGTACTTTCTTCATCAAATAATCACCCTTTAGAATACGATAACACATCTCATTAAAATGCTGCCAAAAATCAAAACCCTCTATTGTTTTATCTTTACGCCGAGTTTCAAAGCATATGGAATCTGGTGCAAGTACAATAAACCCTTTTTTTACCAATTCCAATCCAAAAGCCTGCAAAGGATTCCCTGCCAAACCGCAAACTTCACTTTTTCCCAAATGATGTTCTCTATTATGCTGATGATGAATTAAAATTGCTGGATTATAATTAAAATTATCCGGTAATAGTAAAAAAGCAATTACTTTATCACCATAAGAATCATATTCAATTAACTGCCTTATATACCCGTCCTCTTGTATGGAAGATAATATTTTGTATCCAACATTTAATATGGAATTAGAAAGTTCAATTCCTATCAGTGCTGCTATTTCATTTCTTAAATTCGTATCCATGTCATCTCCCTTCAAGGTATTTGCTACGCAATATTTTCTCATATATGGCTGTCCATTCAGTCAGCCCATTATTTTGAAAAAGAGAAATTACAATTTGTATCTGTTTCCGTAATGCCTCTTTTGATATCGTAATGCAATAATTTTCATACTGGTAAAAATCATTCTCAAGCCATTTATAACTTTCATATGCATTGTTGTCTGCATCAATCCCCCATTCATAAACTTCCAGCGGCCCAAAAGATGCTTTGGAAATCAAAACAATATTTCCCTCTTTATTTGGAACAAAATTAGGTTTTTTATAACGCCAAGGCGCAATATAGGTTGTATTATCCTTCATATTTTTCGTCATTCCTTTCCAAGGCACAAACAAAATGTGAAAGTTTTGTCAAATTCTTTCAGTCCTATCTATTGCATGTCTTTATGACACTTAGAATAAAATAATACCAGCAGTCCATGAACATATATTTGTTACAAGTGATAAAATAAACGTGTGCGGAATATACCACTGGGGTGTTTGCAGATGTCTGTTTCTTTCTGTGCTCTTGAAATCTGCTGTCACTTTGCATACAGAAGAATTGGAAAAACTTTGATAAATCAACGCTTCCGTTACTATCACGATTATTTCTATTACAAGCTGCAAATACAAATCAGGTAGATCCTGCAAATAGATACTTCCCAGCCAATGCAGCAATACAGCAGGCGGGTTTGTAAGGATATTAACCAACGTTATCAATAACAATTTTTTAATCGTGCGTATTCTTAAGCAGTATGCAACGGCAGCTTCTATAATAATGGTAACTATTAGAGAAAAAACAAACATTTTAATTAGCCAAGCAGTCACTTCCAGTTCCTTTCTAAATTAATCCATCCTTGCTAAAAAGTTATTGTAAAATTATATGGGATAACTGCTGCCCTTGTATTGCTTATACATTTTCTACCAAGTCAATCCGAAATCCAGCCCTCTGCGCACATATTTTAAGTTCTGGCAGCTTTGTCGTGTTATATGGAAATATCACATAGCTGTCACTTTCCATATCAATACTGGCAAAGCATAAATCTGCTCTGCCCCACTTTTCCAGCAAAACTTTGCATCTTTCTGATATATCAGCCTCCTCCGAAAACCATTGCGGGTCAATACGCAGCCCACGTGCCAAAACGCCTCTAAGAGCCTCAACAAAATAAATAAAATCCTCCAATTCTGTCTTCCAGTCCAGTTCACAGACATACTGATATTCGCTCAAAATATCAACCAAACCACACAGCCAAAGCGTGCCAATATCCTCCTCCTCATCATCCTCTAACAGACCACGGTCAAGATACTGTTCTTTGTGCTCTATAAGATACTCCTGCGTATGATAAACGCATTTTGTAACCTCATCCAATACTGCCTTGCGAACGCTTTCGCATTCGTTATTGTGTTCGCTTTTGTGTTCGTTATTGCGTTCGTCAGCAATTTCCGATTCCCCACAATTCTCCTCCAATTCTTGAATTTCCGTCAACATCTCTGCGAGCGCAACAACACTTTGCGGATCAACAGTTGCCATGTCGTCATCTTCCTCCTCATCTTCTTCATCGTCCTCATTAATATCGTACACATCATTTTTATAGCCTTCCCATCCCAGCCATGAAGCGGAATGCACTTCTTCCACTGCAATAAATTTCACATAATCGGATATGGAACTGCCGTCTATAATTCTATGATATTCTCTATCATACATATTTTCGGCTATAATATATGGTAAGTTTGCTGTATTTTTTACAAATTCACTGATGGATAGATTTAATGTAAACTTTTTCTTAATCTCTGCCAACGCCTTTAATTTATTTTCGGGCAGTTTTACCACTTCTACCCTTCCCCGATACAACATAATTTATTTCCTCCCACACTTTAGGAACTGTTCAGAAATTAGTCCTGACTATTGCTTGTCACAAGTGATTTTTAAACTATTTCTTACAATTCGTAACAGTTCAGATACCCATACCCCATTGAACTGTTACTACAATTCTTCTCTTTATCCAAAACCTGCGCCAATACTTCTTGATACTACATCCCATTTTCCTGCCAATGGCGCATTACCTTCACGGCAAGCTCCCGCTGCTTTGCGTTTTTGGCATTTAATAACTGCTTGATATCGTCCTCCCAGCTTTTCTGCCCGTAAAGGAATCCCAGCAGTTCCCCCTGCACTTTCTTGGAACTGTCCTTCGTAAAATATAAAATTTCCGCTTTGTACTCCTCAGGACATTCCAGCAAAACACGCAGCGCAAAGAAACGTCCAAAAGCATTTCCCGCTGTAAATGCCTTCCATGTTTCTTCTTTTTTTTGGTGCAGATATTCTGAAAAACTTCCCACTGCACTCTCTACAAGCGTCATTATCCAGTCCTCATCTCTGCCCCATTCCTCCACAAGCATCATAAGCCCTTTGAACTGAAAAGCAATCGCAAGTCCCTCTTGGTCTAAATTTTCAAAAAGCTTCTGTACCTTTCCCGAAGATATGCCATCTTCTATATCTTCCGAAACAGAGATATCCCGCGCAATAAAATAATCGCTATGTATTAGGAGTAAATATGCCTCACATCTTCGGTGGAACGGCTCGTCTTGGTATTGCCCCCAATACGTCATCAGTAAATCGGTTTCTGTATAGAAATCATATGAATTTTCCATTAACTGTTCTGCAATCGGATACAGTGTGTCCACAGCCGCCGCACCACGCAGATAATTTTCTACTATTTCTCTGTATTCTTCTACATCACGTAACAGCATTAGAATCAATCGCTCTTTATTGATGTTCTGCTGTCTGCGTTCTGCCAAAAACTGCTGATATAGCGGCGGATCTTGCTGCGCTGCAATCTGATATAAAAAATTACACGCATGCAATTCCTTTTCCATATCATATTTTGATTTTTTCTGTGCCACTTTATAGATAAACTGCCAATCCCAGTCTGGTTCGTCCATAGCGCGGAGAAAACACTCCCGATTAGTCCAAAACTGCTGATCCAAAATTGCCGAATACTGTTTAAATGCCGCCCATTGAATTAACCTTTTGCTGTCGATCCCAAGTACCTTGTCATAATTGATTCCCCGGATTTCAATATCCATAAAAAGCAGACTGCTAATATACTGTATTACTTCTAGCATATCACGATAATCCCAGCAGAATGTATTTACAGTCGAATACATACTAATCTTGGTTTCTAAGCATATTTTTACAATATTTTTGAGTATAACAGAAAGATTATAGTTTAAATAAGCCAGACCGCCATATAAATGCAGCAATACTTTATCTACGCAAACAGAAGCCGCAAGCTCCTTTATTTCCGGCGTAATCTGATTCTCTACAATAGCCGTTACAATTTTTGCAAGCGCATATGCCTCTATTTGATTTTGAAACAAATCACCGAAACGGGATAAAATAATATCCTCATACTGCTTCATCAAAGGAATATCCTCCGGCGCAATCGCAATTTCCGGCATATCGCCGCTGTCCTCCTCCGGCGGCACTGCCGTTTCTTCAGAATTATTATATTTCGCAGTAAAATATGCCATTAGTAGCACAAGCCGTAGATGATCCCGCCGCTCTTTTCTGGTGTGCTGCGTGTATGTACTGAAAAATGCCCTTTCAATTTCTTCTATAAAATTCAGCACGGTTTTAAAATATTCCGGCTGGTTCTCTGCCATTTGCAGAAAACTTTTAATATCGCCGCCAAATAAGCTGTTTGTCCAATTATCATAGAACTGTGCATACAGATATATCGTTATCTTTTTAACCGGATCGCAGACAATTGCTCCCGCTTTAGCAGTAAAAATATCTTTGTGTATCATTGGGTAACAAGTTGCTCGTCCAATTGCAAACAACAGTTCAAATAATCTGCGCGCCTGCTCCTGTTTCTGCTGCGCCATAAATAAGCCAAATAGATTCTTTGCGGTTTGTGCTGGTACTTCCAGCGTAACTTTGGACAAATCACAATGCGGCATCTGCACCAGCGCTGATTCGTCCGCCTCCCCCAGCAAATACGCCTGTGCCAATGCCCTCTGCTGGCTATCCAGCGAAAGGGCATCCAATATCTCGCTTATCTGCGCCATATCTATGTTATTTTGGTTTTTCATCTTTTTCGCCATTCCTATACCCCTTGCGTACTTTAGCACGCATACCAATCAATATTCGAAAACTTACTTTCAAACTTTTCAAGGCACAAACAAATTGTGTCACCATCTTATCCTATGAAAACCCTTTTGCCCTGAAATGCAAAACCATATTTGCGAATACGCTCTGGTGCAATGCCTTCTGCTTCCAGAGAAGCCGCATACTGCTTTTCTTCAATCTGAGCAAGTGCCGCAGCAGCCGTGTCCTGCAGCGTCTTTTCATCATCCGGCATCTGCACCTTAAATTCCAAAATAATTGCATTATCCACATTATTTTTGGGCTTGAGCATTACATCATAACGCCCGAATCCGCTTTCTCGATTTGATGTAAGCACGTAACGGTTTCTTAAATCTACCATAAGCCCCAATACAAAACCATGATAAAACCGTTCGGGTTCTGCCTCCTCCGACGGCTTATTTCCACTGTCAAAGGAGCTAAAGGTCTGAAGCGCAACTTTATTCATATAATAATTCATCGCTTTTTTATCTCCTATCAGCAGCGCTTTAACAAAATCATTATATACAGAAGGATTTTTCCCAAACCAATCCGACACCATATTCTCAAACATTATCCTGACTTCCCTATTTGTCAGTTCCAATTCGTATTCTATTTTATCGTTGTCTTTACAATATGCACTATTTTTTACTTTGAAATATCCACTTGCAAGCAGCAGACTCCATATGGCATTTTCATTTTGTTCGAGTTGTTGAAATACAATCTGTTCGTCTATCGCTGTACAAAAAGAATCTCCGTTGAGCAATGCCTCTATTGTTGTTTTAATTTCCTTGCTTCCTTCGCGAATCAGCTTCCCTATAAGGCTGTTGCTGCTGGTATTTGCCCAATACGCAGCAAATACCCTCTCATCTAGGTAATTCGTAATCGACCACGGATTATAAATACCTGTTTTGCTGCCAAACGTAAATCCATCATACCAGCTACGCACTTCCTCCTCTTTGTCCGAAAGACCAAATTGACGCAACGCTTCTGTCACTTCCTCCTGTGTAAATCCAAAACAGTCTTCATACTTTCTTGAGGTTGTTGTAACTACTTTTAAATTGTTTAAATCTGAAAAAATACTCTCACGGCTGACACGTGTAATCCCTGTCATAATTGCACGTTCAAAAAAATCGTTTGTCTTAAAAGCAGCATTAAAAAGACTCCTTATAAAATCTGCCATCTGCTTCCAATATCCGCTAATATAAGCTTCCTGCAAAGGCGTATCATATTCGTCCAAAAGGATAATCGGCTTCTTATGATAGAAGCGTCCCAGATATTCCGCTAATGCCCTAATCGAATCCGCAGCAAGATACCCCTCCATTTCGGCGGATACGCTGCGATATAAAGTTTTCTCATCTGCATTCATGCAGTCACTGTCTAATAAAAAATCATATTTATTATACAATTTTTTTATATTATGGCATATCACTTTTCTTGCTTCCGCAAAAGTTGTTTCCTTCACATCCGCAAAACTAAACGCAATCACCGGAAATGTGCCTTGCAGTTTCCGATACTTTTCCTCTTTCCATATCTTAAAATTTTCAAAAATATCCGAACGCCCCTGATAATCCAGCGAAAAAAACTGTTCTGTCATGCTGATATTTAATGTTTTGCCAAACCGTCTTGGACGGGTAATCAGTGTTACCTTGTCGGCATTTTCCCACCACTCTTTAATAAATAGCGTCTTATCAATATAGAATATATTCCCCTTGACAATCTCCTCAAAATTTTGATATCCAATCCCTGTTATGCCTGTCATCCGCTGACGCCCCCTAATATTGATGTTTCGGATCTGTTATGACACTATAAGCCTAACCGCTTTCCTGCGGTCGCTGCTGCCCCCCTAATTATTGATATTTTGGAGCTGTTATGGCTCTATAAACCTGATCGCTTTCCTGCGGTCGCTGCCACTCTCCAATTATAGATGTTTCAAAACTGTTATGGCACTATAAGCCTAACCGCTTTCCTGCGGTCGCTGCTGCCCCCTACTTATTCATGTTTGGGAGTTGTCTTCCATATATCCGCATCCTTCTTCCAATTTTCATCCTGATCCTGACTGGACGCAGTTGCTTTGGTAAGCTGCCAGATAATTTCGCTGAAATACCGCTTAGGTACTTCACCGAGGAAAAATGCCTGTTCCTCTTCCACTTCGTCATAGGTATAACTTCCGTGTGGAATCGTATCTGGCTTATAAAACCGTGCGTCATATATGGTAACTTCATCATTGATACAGCCGACATATGTACCCGAAAAGTGCAGTTCTACGCCAAACCCTACTTCGGGATCTTCACGGTAAAATGTATAAAAACCGCCCGCGTCCTGTGTAGAACCACGATACCAGCCAATATCCAGCAATTTGCCGCACAAGGATAGATCATTGATAAGATACCCTCCAAAGCGCAGTAACTGCTTGCTCTTTGCTTCCTCCTCAGTTACAGAATAGATATTCCGCTCTAGCTGGTCAATTGGCTGCACAATTTCATAATCCTCCAACTGCTGCCGCCAAGCCTCTTTTGATTCTTGAGAAAGCTCTATTGGGTGCACCAGCCCGATCTGCCCCTGCTTAGGCAGTTGGTATTCCTCCTCATCCTCGGTATTAAACGTACCATCCTCCATATAGCGAAACGTCTGCACCAGCTTGTGATCCTGATAAACACCCCACAATAAACCGATAGCAAATTGGTGCATAATTGGATTTTTTACAAAAAGAGCTTCCCATGCTTCCACCGTCCACTCTCTTGCGGTCGAAAGCGCTATCTCCAAACGCTGTTTCTGGCTTGTGACAGTTAGTTTCATCTGCTTTTTCATCTGTTTAAATTCTTCGTAAGCTGCCGCCGCTTTCTGTTCGTCGTCTTTTTTGCCAGGGGCAGGCATATTTTTTAGTTTTTTGCCGGTGTCATCAAATACTTCAATTTCCAGTGCTGGCGTAATTGTCACACGGAAACTGCGCGCGCCATAGTCAAAATGCCGCTCCATTTTCTCATCAAAACCAAGGTTTGGCACAATGCGGTCAGCAAGTTCCTCTCTGCTAATGCCAAGCTGCGCCGCTGCAAATTCCAGAGCACTCTGCGCCGCACTTTTTATCTGTTTAAATTTAAACTTGCGCGCAATACCGTCCACAATTAATAACGCCTGCGGCAAAGGACTGAGTGTAAGCGCACGCACTGCCTCCGATGCAATCGCACCACGCGACGCTTTTGGCCATTCCTGAATTTTATGATGCATTTTCTGAACAATCTCTGCACCACCATGAATCGCCGCCGCATAGAGCACCCATTTTTTCTTTGCCTCCGCACCAGATTCCAGCCATTTATCATATAATTCATTGATATACACTGCCAATTCCTCTGTCTGCAAATCCGCTGCTAAAACTGCTGCCTTTTTGCTGATGCCACAGCCATCCACACTCGCATAACACAACAGTATCGCCTGCAAATATTCCTCGGAAACCTCTTCTCCACTTTTTTGATGCACTGCGGAAAACGGCGTTTCATAAGCCCATGCAAGTGCCCGCTTCTTATTTCCTTTATGCAGTTCTTTGACTAAATCCTCACGGGATATCATCCCACTGTTAGAAACATCTTTGGATTCTATCTCCAAAAAACGCTCTAACAATACACGCACTTTGTTGTTTTTCTCTATCTCCAAAGCCTGTGCAAACAGTTCGTTATATCGCCTGTCTTCCTTCTGCCAATGCCCCAATACCTTTACAGCCAGTTCACGCTCCCCTGCCTTTTTGGAGGTAAGCAGATTTTTCACCTCATTCTCCCAGTCTGGTTGTCCATATAAAATATCCAGCAGTTCCTCCTTTACCACCTTTGCAGTGTCTTGAGAATATGCTAAAATTTCCTTTTTATTTTCCTGTGCTTCCTTACGCAGTACGTGCAACCCGAAATAACGTCCAAATGCGCTTGCCTTAGAAAAAGCTTCCAGTGTTTCCTCCCGATTTTGTTTTAGATATGCGGCAAAAATTTCTGCTGTTTTTTCCACAACCATATCACGTATGGTTTCATTGTAGGCATGATAATCACAAATGCGTTCTACACCTACAAGCTGATAAACCACCGCAGCATTTTCCTCCGCAAAGCCTTGGAAAAGATCGCAAATTCCCTGCTCCTCCCGAATCATATTGTATACTCCCCAAAAGGCATAAAACTGCTTTATCAGCATATAAGTCTGTGCTTTGCGCAAAAAGACAAGATCCTCATATTGGCTGCAATATTTATCTAATAAATCTCCAACCCATACACCGCTGCAAGCGCCTTGATTCTTTTGGGATAAATCAGCGTAGGGATACAAAGAACTAATCACCTCCTCGCCTTGCAAATAGGCGCGTACAAGCTCGCTGCTCTTATAATCATTGCCTATCAATAACGCAATCAGCTTGTCCTTATCTCTTTGCCTCCAACCTTCCTTTTTCTTTTTCTCAAGTTCATAGAATAACTGTGTTTCCTGATTCTGTACAATCTTTAACATCAGCGCAGAGGTATCTAATTGTGATGTATCCATTACTTTCAAATAACTATTTCTGTAGTAGCGTAGCATTTTCCTTAAAAGAGGTTTGCACTCCCTAACTGCTGCCCAGTGGATATAATTCTCTGTATCAATGCCAAAAATAATACTAAATAAACCGCCGCGCCGCCGAATATCCAATACCAGTGATTCGCTGATATCTTTGATTGCATTCAGCATATCTTCTCCGACAAAATCGGGGTTAGGCTGGATATTTGTGCACGCTGCCAAACATACTTTTACTGTATTTTTCAGCTTTACCGAAAACGGGAAACCCAAATAAGCCGAACCCCCATACAATTTTAATAAAAATAGGTCTGCGGACACGCTGCTTACCTGCTGCAGTGTTTCTTCTGTCAACTGGTCTTTCGAAATCTCCTCCATTATATTTTGCAATGTCGCCGGATTTAACTGGTTTTGGAATACAGCCCCCAAACCAGACAAAACAATATCTTCATACTCCTGTAACAGCGGTATATCCTCCGATTCTACTGCAATGTCAAACACTTGCTCTACACCATTCCAATCTTTTCCATCCTCTGGTGGTTCTAAAGCCTTCTCTTTTTCCTGTGTTTCCTCCAGCGCCTTTTGATATTTTGCTATAAAATACGCACAAAGAAGAATTAATTTGCCATTGTTATCGGCGTTTTTCTGGTAGGTATACGCTTCTTTAAGTTTTTCCGCCCGTTGCGATGAAAGCCCTGCGATTTTCATTAATCTATCTATAGCATATCCGCTGAAATGATACTGCCCGTGCTCACAGGCAATCATTGCGCCAAAAACAGCGGCTTTTTTCGCCGCATCACATTCAAACTGAAACGATTTTAATGTATCCTTTATAATATCCGGCGGAACTAGCGCATGACAAGTAGATTGTCCGATTGCGAACAAAAGTTCAAAAAGGTGGCGAACCTCCTCCGTCCGCTCCCTGCGCTTTAACTCCTCAAATACCTGCCAAAACGGATTGGGCAGAACGCTGGAAATATCTCGAAACGAAAACTGCGCAAGTACCTCCTCATTTTTTTCACCGGATAAATAGGCTTCTGCTAAGGCAAATTCCTCTCTGGAAAGGGATAGCAGCTCTATTACCTCTAACATCTTCTGCTGATTCTTGTCTTTGGGATTTATCATTTTTTCGCCCTCCTTGCAAATTACACTCTATATTATCCCTATTGTACCATGCTGCTAATACCTTCACAAGACAGAACAGGCGCAAATTATTGATAATAAGTCTGACCGCTGTTATATGCCATCTGCTGCCTGCACAGATACAGATATTCGCTTAACTTTGTAAACGTTTCCGCCAGTTTATCTGCTTCTTTTATCATTCTATGCCGCCGCATTGTAATCCCTTCTTCGATTGTCCCCAGCAAATGCGACAAATATGCCATGCCAAACTGCTCTGTGCGTTTTGTAATCTCCTTTAGGGCATCTATTGTGCTGTCATGAACCGTATTAAACCCGCTTTGAAATAGTTCTTCCATAATCATTTCGGCATCTGCAAGCAGATTTTCTACAGCTTCCTCTTTACACGCAAAATCCATTTTCGCACTACTCTCCTTTGCCTCTTATAATCCATCTTCGCACTTCTTCCCCTTGCTCTTATAATCCTTCTTCACACTTTTCCCCTCTGCCTCTTACAATCCATATTTATACTTTTCCCTTTTGCAGGCAAAATCCATCTTCGCACTACTCCTCGCTTGAGTCTTTAAAACTTTGCACTTATACTCCATTTTCGCAAAGTTCCTCCCGCTCAAATACCGTCACAGGATACAGCCGCATCCGCCCTTCTCGATAATATAATTTCCCCAAAAAACAAGGCAGCGTTTTGGTGGTTATCTTTTCTAAATATCGAATCCCCCATGATTCCTCTTTTGAATACGCCACTTCGACAATGACCTCCCTGTTTTGTGCGTCAAAAAGGCTAAGAAATAGCTTCTGCTCTGTTTCAGAAAAAACTGCCGGTTCACAGTATGTTGGCCGCAGAAAAACCAAGTCTATGCTGTCTATCTGTGCTTCCTGCTCCTTTAGCCATGGTCTTTTTCTTGTCCCAATCTGCTCTGTATAAAGTGCTGTAAAATCCCGATAATACCAGTTTCCCAAATCTTCCACACATAGCATATCTGCTCCCTTTCGGTTTCCGGCAATCCACCCTCTTATATCTTGACTTGACGACAGCCTTCTGCGTATATCCGCTTTTGCATCTGTTAAATGAACTTTTGTTTTCGCCAATTCCTCAATCGACACCGGAAGCCCCCACGGTGCAGCTTTTTTCTCCGGTTTACCGTGGCGTGCTGCCTTTTCATAGAAAACAGGTCTTGCCGAGCTAAATGTATACCACTGTTTGGTATGTTCCTCCAAAAAATATATTGTTTCCCCCTCATACCCAGTCTGGCTCTTGTAACGTTCCATTGCAATGCCTATTAAGTCTAATGTACCGACCGGCAGATAATCCGCTTTAAATTCACCGGCAAGCTCCGCAAATGCGCTGTCACTCTTGGCTTCCAGCAAAAGCTGTGTCCGTCGGTACAGCCGCGCCTGCTGTTCCATTAACGCTGCAACCCGAAACGATGCCTTCCGCTTAAAATAATTTTCATAAGAATCACGCAAAGCGCGCCAATACCCTTCAAAATTGGCAAGGCGCGCGTTATGGCTGATAATTGCAAGCCGTTCCATATAGTCCAGTGCATCCGGCGAAACACGCGCCAGCCCCATATCCAGCAATTCCTCAAGAAACTGTTTCATTTGACCAGCAGCTTTCTGTATCTGTTCGCGTTGAAGTGGCGATTGATTAAAATCTTCATTTATATCGTCAAGAGTTACAACGCCCCATTCCAACTTACACCATAACAGCGCCGCCGCTTTATGAATGCAGAGTTCTTTTTTATGGCAGGTACAAGTAGAATATTCCAATGGTGATAACAGTTTCACTCTCTGTCCCTGCGCCGCTAAATCGACCGTAATTACACTGGAAACGGTAATTGGGGGCACTGTTTTTGCTTTCGCCTGTGTGCAAAATAATTGTAAATATCTGCTTCCTAGAGCCTTTTTTATTGCGGATAATGGATAGGCGGATATTTCTTCCTGTAATTTTATGTACGTTTGTAGTTGGATACTTGAATTATCTTTCCTTATCCGTTCTAACTGCGAGGAATTTTGCATCTTATTCTCTGCAAAATCAGAATAATTATTTGGCTGCTTGTTTGTTGCAGCCGCTTTCTTACTCTCTATATTTTCTGCATTTTCTGACTGAGATATTACTTGACTTTCCTGCTGTTTTTCTTGAAGTTGTTGCAGTGTTTCGGGATTTTCGGACTGTATATTGGACTGGTTTGGCTGATTTTGTTGTGATATTTCGGCGTTTTCAGACTGGATGTTTGACTGACTTGGCTGTAGTGCTTCTGCATAGCGTTCCAATGGTGTACTGCCGGCTGCATTTCCTAAAACTTGTTCTCTTAATGCTAGAATGCCAAGTATTATATGGCGGCAGATGCTGCGCGAGGGGCAGGAACAACTGCTTTCCCCCAGCGGCATTCGGATAAAAACGGTTTCACTGCCAACGTTTACTTTTGCCTCATCCTCTACAAAAAGCACTTGATAATTGGTTTCTTCTTTATCTTTATAAGCACGCTTGAGCAGCCCTTTATTTGCGATTCCCACAAGATAATCGTCATCTGCCTCTGCTAAATATGTATTCCAATCCTTCATCTGCTTTATCCTTTCCATTCGTTAATCAACTCTATATTGAGCCTTATAAATTTCCTTTTAATATATCACTACTGGCATCCCTACATAGGCATCCTCATATAGTGCATAAGCATATTTTTTTGGCAAATTAATGCAGCCATGCGAACCGTTGTGTGTGTAAACCTCCTCACCAAACTCACTACGCCAACCAGCGTCATGTAGTCCGATTCCGGAATTGGTAAGACGCATCCAGCGGTTAACCCATGTCTTGTAATCAGCGCCTGTCAAGTATTTCCCAGGAATACATTCTGATATATAATAAACGCCCGTCGGCGTATCGTGTGCCCCTTTTCGTCCAGTAACAATATCTGTTTCACTCTGCAAAACACCATCCACATAATACCACAAATGCTGTTTTTCAATCGAAACTTCTAAATAGGTACTGCCAAAAACATCATATCCTGACAATATTGGTACACGGTCTGTCTGCGAAGTATGTTCTTCCATTAATTGCAGCAGTTCTGCGGTTTCTTTATCCGTATTTACTGCCTTGCCAAACGTGCCGTAATCTACCACAATAGACTCCTCTGCTTCCGTCGGGGTAAATATCAAGGAATTACCTTTTGTACTATAGTCCTCTTTAATAGAGCCCATTAATTCATCAAAAAATTCTTGGGGAATATCCAAGTGAAAATTTTTCACATACTGATTTAACTCTTTACCAGTAAAGCGAACACCGTTTGTATACTC
The DNA here is from genome assembly GCA_965114465.1 of uncultured Lachnospiraceae bacterium. Taxonomy (GTDB): domain Bacteria; phylum Bacillota; class Clostridia; order Lachnospirales; family Lachnospiraceae; genus COE1. Next base: position 6,952 of record CBCOYO010000038.1, on the reverse strand, counting down.
AATTACAAAGTCATTGAGCCAAACCACATTTTCAAAATCCTCCTGCAAATCCTGTGCCGTTACAGCAGGCGCTTTTAAATAGGGATCTAACACAAATGTTGTTTCTTTTTTATCCTGATAATTAGCAATTACAGCTTCTTTGACTTTCTTAATATCAAAATCACAGCCTGCGTTTTCAGGTATCAGCGTCCAGCCGTTTTCCTCGTCATGAACGATTTCGGCGTTTGCGCCTTTGGTATAGAGAGAAGCCAGCTTATTGTCCAGCACTTCCTCGTCCACATAGATAGCTACCTCGTAGGTAATCGGTTCACGTTTCAGCCAGGACAAAAAAGACTGCCTTCCCATTGCCGCCTCCTTATCAGCATAGAATACGTCTTTGACATAGTAGGTTTCCTCACCGATCATCAGCGTAAAATCAGGCACTTGATCGATAATATTATTCCATGCTTCAACCGCTGTCTGAAAGGAATAATCCTCCCCGTTTACTGTCTGATGAAACAAAAATCGTCCGGTAAAATACATTATTCCCAGTGCCGCCGCGCCTGCTGAAACCACTAAAGTTACAATAATTACTACAATTTTACGCATTTTTATACTCCTAGTATGCTTTTACACATATCCATTTCATTTAAAAAACAGCAAAAATAAAACTACCGCTGTTTACTCTATAAGTAAAATCTAATAGAATTTTCTTTCCTTGTCAAGTGACAGTTTCATACAGTTTATCGGTATCGGTTACGATTCACAACTTCCAGCTACTCATAGTAACAACATTTGTGCTTATAATCTACTATTCACAGTCGTAAATGCACAGTTAATGCGCATTTTAACTGTGAATCGTAACTCGATATAGAACATAATCCTGCATTTCACTAAAAAATCCAGCCTGCGTCAATGCTTCCTTCGCAGTATCAGGATATTTTTTTACAACAATGCGCTTTAATAATGGAAAAATTCGTCCCCTTTGATATTCTTGAACAAAAACTGCAAGACATTCCCGCAGATTTAGTTCATCAAATACACGCAATGTATTTCCCTGCCGCTCTAAAACAGCCACTACAGCGCCGCCCAAACATCCCACTGCTGTTCCTGTAACATTTAAGAAATTTCGTCCTTCTCTATGCGATAGCACCTTGCCCCAGCACTGCATGGGATCTGCTGCATTTATCCAAGTAAACTTTTGTTCAGGATTTTGCAGTTTGCGAATAACAGTTCCGTAATCCTTTTTACGGATAAACTGTGCGCCAGACATTCCCTCTACAAAATATCCTCTGCGTGCCTGTCCAGTGTACTCCCATACACGCAGCACCGACAACGCGTCCTGCCAAGAAAGCCCGCAGCCAGCCGCTGTTTCCCTGCATAATATCAAACAGCGGTCAAAACAATTTTCAATCTTTTCCTCCAATGCTTTCTTTGCCAGTCCCGTATTTTCGGATTGTTTTACAGTTTCAGCTTGCTGCGTTTTTAATGGACGAACAACTGCCCAGCGCCCCGCCTGCAATGCTTTAACGCGCAGATTGACACGCTGCCGTGCTGTTGCTTTCTTCGTTTTTTCCTTGTCAAGCCACTGCCGCACAGGGACAAAACTGTCAGCGCTTACCAACCCCTTTTCCAACAATGACATTAAGGTATCATAAGGAGAGTCTGCGCCTAGCACGCCATTTAAAGACTGCATAAAACTAGCGCCGCGTTTTAACAATGCCTGATAAATTATCTGTTCCTTTTCTGATAATTCCTGCTGCGGGCTGGATACATCTGCTTCCCAATCAATTTCCGACTGATAATCAAAGCTCAGTCCACCCTTAGCTTCCATATGCCAAAACACTTCCCCCTCTGCAAGATATGCATCCAATTGCGCAGAGCGGTAATTTTTAACCCAATACGGAAGAAGAAAGCCTTCCCAGTATCCCGCCGGAAGTGTAACCCCCGCATATTGTTTTAAGATATTCCGCAGGCTTTCCTCCGCTGGTGCATTCCAATCCATCCGTGATAACAGCAATGCCGCATACGCCTCCGCCGGACAGGTACGCGCTTCCTCGCGGCGGTTTTTCATTGTCCAAACCTGTGCACGGCGGTAGAGTGTCGCATGGTAATATTTTTCTGCCTGTTTTACAGCTTCTCCACGTTTACATAGTTCTTCTAATAGTTCCTCTGCCACTTCGATAGCAAAACCATAGCGCTCCGCCGTCTGCACTGCATCTGCCGCCCCGCGATACCGAAGCATCCGCCGCACAATACGCAGACGCTCCTCACTTCCATTTGCTTCCAATGCAATTGCATTCCCCTCAACATGCTTCCCACTTTCATTCCTTTCTAATGCAATTGCATTCCTTTCTAATGCAATTGCATACTGCTCTGCTTCCTCGGCGGCAATCCATAAACCTTGTTCCAGATATACGGTTCTCCCTTCCTGTGCCAGACTATCCAGCCATTGCACTGGAATATCCAATTCTCCTGCCGCCAGATCGCCCTCTGTCATCAGTAGCGAATGAAGCTGTTTTTCATCTTGCGGAAGACGGCTGCGCTCCTGCACTTGCAGCAGTTCTCGTGTGCCTGCCTGCAGCAATTCCTGTTCTCCGCGCAGCGCTTCTTTTAGCGCGTCCTCTACTGCGGAATGGATTTTCCGCGGTGTCGGAGAATAATCATACATTACTGCTGATTCCTGTTCCCAAAGAAACGGGAGTGACATTGGAGAGGGCAGTTCCGTGTAAATTTCTCGCACTTTTACTGCACCAGACTGGATATCACTTAACAATTCCTTAACTCCCTGCGCATCCCATAATTCTTGTATACATTCCCTTCTTGTTTCACGGATTAATGGATGTTCTTTTTCCTGTACTACCTGCGCAAGCATCTCCGCACTTCGCATCCTTTGCAGCCAAAGCGGCTGTCTGCTGTTTTTACGCACACCCATCATTAAAGCTCTGCCGCTGTTATAGCGAAATGCCATATTAAAAAGCGGCGTAGCTGGCAACAGTATTTCCAAAATCTGCACACACGTTTCTGGATCGATATTCTGCAAAATCCCTTCCGGCAAAGCACCGTTGCCGTATGCATATAGCATAAATCCGTCCTCATCGTCCACACTGCCGATCTCCATTTCAAGCAGCTCCCTTGTTCTTTGTGCTGCAAGCAGTGCCAGCGGCGCATTGATCCGTCTGCCAAATACCGAGTGAAACATTAACTGACTGTTTCCCGAAGAATCCCGATAATGTTCTGCAATAATTGTTTTGTGATCTGGCAGGCCGCCCGTTGCCTTCATCTGCCGTTCTAAATAACCCGATGCCAGACTGACCGCTGTTTTATCTAATCCCAATGCTTCCAACGCTTTCGAAAGTTTTCCATCCTCATATGCCTGCTGCAATGCTTGATACATTTCGCCAAATGCCTCTCCTGTCCGTTTATCACGCCCCTTTATTTCCCCTTTCCAAAATGGAAGCCTTGCGCCCTCCACCGGAGCTTGTATTACAGTAACCGTATCTCGGCTGATATTGGTTATTTTCCATGCAAAAGCGCCAAGAATAAACCGATCGCCTTTCTGTGATTCATAGACAAATTCCTCATCCATCTCTCCTAATTTTACGCCGTCCTCGGTTTTCACAGTATATAAACCCTTATCCGGAATCGTGCCGCCTGCCGAAATTGCAAGCATTCTGCTGTAACCATCCCCCTCTACCTTTTCATGAATGCGGTCATACAAAATCCGCGGTCGTACTGGAATATCGTGTCCATGCTCATAATCCCCCGCAAGCATGCAAAGCACCGTTTTAATATCCTCTTTCGTTATATTTTGAAAAGGGTAGGCACGTGGCAGAATTTCCATTACTTCATCTAAGTTGTAGCTGCGAAATGCTGCCATTGACACCAAATGCTGTGCAAGCACGTCCAGACACTGCACAGGCGGATGAATATGTTCCACGCCGCCCTCCCGCGCAAGCTGCGCCGTCAAGCCACACGATACACATTCCGCCGCGGTTCGCGGAAACAAATACATAACACTGACACGCCCTGGGTTATGTCCAGCGCGCCCCAAGCGCTGCATCGTACCAGAAATCGTGCGCGGACAGCCAACTTGGAGCACTTGGTCGATTTCCCCTACATCAATTCCCAATTCCATTGAAGATGTCGCACACAATAGTCGCAGCCGCCCATCACGCAGCGCCATTTCTGTTTCCATGCGCTGCTCTTTTGACAAACTTCCATGATGCACTCGCGCAAAGTCTTCACCGCCCAAAAGATTCACATAATATGCCAATTTTTCCGCATACCGCCTGCCCTCCACAAAAGCGATAACGCTGCGGCTATTCTGACAATATCGAAATACCAGTGCGCCCAACTCCTCCCATATCGGGTCTTTTCGCCTGCCCTTTGCCGCGTCTGCATAAGGGCCAAGCACCTCCAAACGCCTGTGTTTTTCCATTTCAGGAGCTGCAATGGCAACTGCTTCTGGTGCTAAATACTGCGCCGCTTCTTCCAGCGGCTCTATTGTTGCTGACAACCCAATCCGCTGCAGCGGAGTGCCGCACAAATAATCCAGCCGCGCCAAAGACAGCATAAAATGTGCGCCCCTTTTTGTATCAATAATAGCGTGCAATTCATCTAATATTACTGCTTTTGCCGTCGCCAGCACATTTTGTCCAGTTTTGCTGGTCAACATTAAATACAGCGATTCTGGTGTTGTGATTAAAATATGCGGCGGTTTTCTTACCATTTGCTGCCTATCCTTCTGCGGCGTATCACCAGTACGAATCCCGACTTTAATTACTTCCTGTGCACCAATCCCCTCCAATGGGCGCTTTAAATTTTCACGGATATCCGACGCAAGCGACTTAAGCGGCGAAACATAAATTAACTGTAATTCCTGCTTTAATTTTCCTGCCTGTGCCTGCTGCTTCATGCGATCTAGAAATACAAGGAATGCGGACAACGTTTTTCCAGTTCCTGTAGGCGCTGAAACCAGCACATGACCACCTGCCGCAATATTTGGCCATGCCTCTTTCTGTACGGGTGTCGGTGTTCCAAGCGTATTTTGAAACCAGTCTGCGGTTTCCTGCGTGAAAAGCTGCAAAACATTTTCCATTTTTTCGCGATTCCTTTCCAAATACAAACAAGTTGTGAAAGCTTTCTAAGACACAGCTTTTCCAATAAATTCTGCCAATTCCTCTGGTGTCATTGCGCCGACAAAAGCCCCCATATCCGCAAGCTGCGCCGCTGCGTTTTTATCGTAACTGGGGTTTGCCTCCATATCCAATGCCGTCAATACAATCAGCTTCGCACCGCTCTCAATAATGCCTTTGCTGATATGATACATATTTTGATAACTGCCGCCCTCATACAAATCCGATACCAAAACTACCATCGTTTTGCTGGGATAGTCTATTAATCCCTCACAGTACGAAAGCGCACCTGCAATATTAGTGCCGCCGCCTAGCTGAATGCTCATCAATACTTCCACAGGATCCGAAATATATCCGCTTAAATCAACAACATTTGTATCAAAAATAACAAGCTTTGTATCCAACATAGGCATTTTGGCAAAAATCCCCGCCATCACTGCACTATGGATAACTGAGTCCAGCATAGAACCGCTTTCGTCCACGCAGATAATTACATGCCATATATTAAATTTTTTCATGCGTGCATTAAAATATACCTGTTTTAGTACAAGCTGCTTCTGCTCCATATCATAGTTTTTTAAGTTCATGCGAATCGTTTTTTTCATATCCAAATTGCGCACAGATTTTACGGGACTACTTGCATTGCGGTTTATTTTTCCGAAAAAGGACTTCTGTAGCTGTTGTTCCAATTTCCGTGTAATTTCCTCCGCTACCTTACGCACGATCTCCCGTGCCAACGCTAAAACCTCGCCCTTCATCATATGCTTTAAGCTTAAAATCGTTTTCAGCAGTTCCTTATTCGGCTCTAACTTCCGCAATACTTCTGGATCGGTTAACAACTCTGTCATATGATAGCGCTCTAGCGCATCCCGCTCCATTATTTCCACCGTGCGCTTAGGAAACAACTTTTTAATTTTCGTTAGCCAATAGGGAACTGTTAACTGTGAATTTCCGCTGCCGCCCTGTTTATCGGTGCGGATATCCTGCTCCTCGTCATATTCTCTTCCATACAAGAAATCAAGCGCCTGCTCCATATCCATATATCGAATCTCTTCGCCTGCATCACTATCCGCACGATCCTGCCCTGCACGCTGCTGCCCATTCTCCGCTTCCCCTTTTTTCCCCTGTGCGCCAGAAAAGGAAATCTGATCCGCCGCATATTTTCCCAATACAAGACGCCAGCGGTTTAAAATTTCTTGATCGTCTTTATGGTTATCACTTTCTATCTTCGTAACATTATCTACTGCAAGCTGCGTTTTACTATTTGCAGTATTTTGTAATGTGAAATTATTTGCGGTATTTTGTGATGTAAGATTATTTGCCATAGTTATGCTCCATTTGTTTTCCTAATTTCCAATAAAAAATGTTATACGAATCATTGAAAAGACTGACGCTAAGGAACTGTTAATAAATTACTTATGACAATTACTTGTAACAGTTCAGGTAGGTCTGCGCATTTACTGCGCTGACCGTAATAAAATGTAGTGGTTGGAGTTATCCAGCCCATCGCGAAGCGATTTCCAATGGTTGGATACGTAACAGTTCAATAGGCTATCTGAACTGTTACAATTACTTGTCTATATCCATCTACGGCATCAGAAAATCTTGACATAGCCTGATTTCCCAAGATAATTACACTTTTAAGCCGGTATTCTTGGCATATTTATACTGCTTAACAGTTAAATTTTCCGATTAACCTGACTACATAACGCCAACCATATACGTTTAACCAATACAGTACGGTAAATTTTGGCGTTATGTAGTATAAGTACTCGCCAAAATATACTGCAAACCGCCAGAATTTACAGTGATGCCGTCAGGAAAGTACATAACTG
>CBCOYO010000037.1:0-25230 GCA_965114465.1 uncultured Lachnospiraceae bacterium | reverse complement strand
TTCTAATGGCTGGATACGTAACAGTTCAATGGGTTATCTGAACTGTTACAAGTTTTTGGCAAATCCGAAGGGAATGGGTTACCGTTTTATTGGTAAGGAGAAAATGCAGTATGTTGAAAATATATATATGTGAAGATATGGAAGCAGAAAGAGATAAAATGCAGAAAGTGATTGAGAATATTGTACTTATGGAGGATCTGGATATGGAACTTTGCTGTGTTTCAGCAGATCCGCATAAAATTCTTGAAAAAGTAAAAGAAACACAAGATGTTGGAATTTATTTTCTGGATATTGCTCTGGGGGTAGATATGACAGGTTTGACGCTGGCACAGGAAATTAGAAAATATGATCCCAGAGGCTTTATTATTTTTGTAACTACGCATTCGGAAATGAGTTATATGACATTTATTTATAAATTGGAAGCATTGGATTTTATTTTGAAGGATGTGCCGGAAGAATTGGGAAAAAGAGTATATGACTGCATTCTCAAAGCGAACCAAAGATTTGTGTCTGTTAATAATAAAGTACACGCAAATTTTTCGGTGAAAGTAAATGAAAAGGTATTTACTGTTGATTATGACGATATTCTGTTTTTTGAAACATCTCCGAATGTACATAAGATTATTTTACACTGTAAAAATCGTCAAATGGAATTTTTAGGGAAAATTAAGGAGATTGAAAAAGAGGTAGATGGGCGATTTTATCGTTGTCATCGCTCCTTTTTGGTGAACAAGGACAATATTAGGGAAATTGATTTTCAGAATCGCGTGATTTATATGCTCAATGGAGATGAATGCCTAATCTCGTCCCGTATGATGAAAGGATTGAAGTAAAAAAAGTTAGGCAGTTGCTGAAAAGGAGACTGTTTCGGCGAAGTATTTCGTTATAATAAAAGGATTTAAAAATTTAAACGGACTGTAGATATTGACGTTTGCGATGCATAAATGCGATCTAAGGGAATTTTGAAATCGAAAATGACGCAAAACAGAGATTTGAATATATAATCGTGAGAGCCAGAAAAAAGTAGATATAATTATATTTGTAAAGAACATAAAACAAATAGAACAAATAAAGATTATAAATAAGCAGATTTCAAACGTGGTTATTTATAAGGGAAAAGAAAAAGGAGAATATAAAATTATGAAACATTTATTAAAAGGAACTGTGATAGTGGTAGCATTGACGGCTGTTAATATAATAATTAATATTATCTGCAATATGAATGGTGTCGACCTAAATGCCATACCGACGGGGGCAGGGATGGCAATGTGTGGTATGTTTCTTTATCAAGCGTGGACAAAGAACGAAGCCAGTAACGAAGTGTAGAAATATAATGATATTGCTATACCATGAACGAAAACAATTGCCCATCTAAATGTATAACGAGTGAACGCTTCTACAATGCTGGTTTAGTAAGCGGCAATTAAATCCGTTCACGAGTATATTATATAAGGAATAATAAAATCTAAAAAGCTGTCAGGGATAATCTTTGTACAAGAAGCCTTGGCAGCTATCTTTATTGGTATTATATCTTTCGGGTGCAAAATAATGGTAAAATCGGAGTGTGAATAAGAAAATGATGCAACTATGATACAATTATGATGCAAATTTGATGCATGAATATTCTATACTAAATGGGATAACAAAAGTTCCATTTAGAAAGGAATATCATCCGCATGAAAGACCAAAAGAAAAACATAACATTGAAACAAATAATATTATGGAAATTAAAGTCCTGTTTTATTGTGTTAAATTTAATTGCAGCACTGCTTATTACTCCAATTGCGCCGTTGCAGTTAAATTGTAGATATTATTTTACAAGCAGCCATGGCAATAGTTCTAGTCAAGGCAATAGCTATAGCCAAGGCAATAGCTATAGTCAAGGCAATAGTTTTAGCCAAGGCAATGGTCAAGACAATGGTTATGACAATAGCCGTGGTAGCCAAGGTAGGCGAAGTAATAAGGAGGTATCTGCGTATTCTGTTGATATTCATGCAAGCGGTGAGAAGGGAATATTATCAGCGTCTGCTTCGCAGCTAGAGGAAATTTCACAGAAAATGAAGGAGTCGTATTCCTCATTGGATAGAGAAATAGCTTTAAGAAAATTAGTAGTATTGCCGCCACAGAAAAATATTTGTTTGAAATCGGCGGATTTTCTGGTTACAGATAACCGATACGACGCAAAATTGCTGGGATATCGGTGCGTTGAAGATTTTTTAGAGGACTTTGGTTTTGCCGATAAAGAACCATTTTTTCAATATTTTGATGAAGACAGCGGTGCGCTGCTGCTGGAACTTTATTATAATGAATGGTATGGAGAGGGGGGTGGTGTGCGTTATTATCCTGATAAAAAGCCATTTTTTCAATTAGAAAAGGCAGCAGAGGGATTTTTATTTAGTGGTGTTGATATACTCACGAGCGATAAATTTTACCATATCACGCAAGAAAAAAACGTTCATGAGTCGGTGTTATTAGCAAATTTAGGCACTCGCTGGTACAAATTGCGTATGAGTAAGGATTTTCTTGCATCATTTCCCCAAAGGGCAAATAGTGATCCATATGCGTTTTCTTCTCCAAACGGCGGGAATGGTGCGGCGGATATGGTGATAGAATATTTGCAGGAGGATTTAAACGCTACATCAAGCGGCAGACCACAGCATTACTTGGCACATAGGCGGATAAGCCATACAGGTAAGTCAGGCAACAGTTCGGATATTGTGGAAATGGATTGGATATACCGTGAAAATGGTTCGCTGAAACAACGCAATTATCATTGTAGTTATAACTTATATAGTACTTGCAACGTTTTGGTGCAAGGGCATTATGATGCACAAGAGCGCCTTGTTTTTGAAAATGAGTATAATGCGCAGGGGAGTTTTGAATATTTTTATATTTATAAAAAAGAGAAGCAGACACCAGATTATTATTTCTATATCGAAAATAATGATAATAAGTTACGTGTTCAATTTTTTACCAGACATGATATTTTGGCAGATAAGGATGGAAAGCAGTATGGAATAGTCGGCCCGTCGTTCTCGGATAATCCGTTTGTGGAAGCGGTGCGGGCAGCAGGAGAGGACTTTACAAATTCAGATATTGTAACACATACTTATGCGGCGGATTATGACGGGGATGGTAAAGAGGAAGCGTTTGTGATTGTTGGAAAAAGGAAGGATAATTGGGGAGAGCCTACATTGCATATGATAACGGGGAATCTTTGGTTTGTTGACAGCAATTATTCTGCAGCATTCATAGATTGGTCAAGAACATATTATGCAAGTCAACAGTATATTTGTCAAGATGGTAAAATATATCTGTTTATAAATCATGATATTGGGAATCCGTGGGTTACAGATGTGGTAACAGTAAGGGATAATCAAGTCTATTATATTTCTGATTCATGGATTCGTAAGCGCATTAATGACGAGGGACAGGTTATTTTTACACAGAGTGCGTATGATGGATTGCTTGATGTTGGTGCAGGATTGGTTGAGGGGGATTATTTTATGATATGGCATTCATGGAAACCTTATACGTTTGAATTTAACCATGAACAATGGAAGGAAATACCGGCAAGGGAAGTGACAAAGGAAGAAGTGGAAGCACTTGCAAAAATTCCGGAAGAACATAAGATAGATGAATCAAAATATGAGAGCATACAATATATTCTGCGTGAAAATGGAGAGTTGAATATTAACACAGCCGAGTTCGATGCAGAGTATAATAACATTTATTTTATGTATCAAACATTTCGCTTAGGAGAAACGCAGGAATGGGAATACGTAGAGGGTGGAACGGGACGTTATTTAATACAGTTTAGCGGGGAGAACCATTGGGAATATTTAGATAATGTAATAGCAGATATTATGCGAGAGGGGTAAGGAACTGTAGAAAAATAAGTGACACATCTTGCTTATCTATTTCTTCAATCTTGCAGGAGAAAAAGCCTTGCCGTAGCCCGCTGCGCCTACGTTTTTTCTCTTACAATCTTGAAGAAATATCCTGCACAATCTGAGTACTTATTTTCCTACAATTTCTAAGGACTGTTATGTTGAAACGGGAGCAACGCAGCGTGTTCAATTCGTTTTTTTATACTCACGAACGAATAGATTTTCCTTTCTTTACAGCACGTATTGTTCGCTTATACAATATGGGCTGTGCAGAAACTGGAAAATCTTAGCGTTTGTTAGTGTATAACAATCCTTACTCCTAGCAATTAGAAAAATACAAAAAAGATAAAATACTGATAGGGCAAAAATATAAACACCAAAATTCCAATACCGCCACGCCTATCCACGTTGGACTATTAGCTTGGAATAACCCAATCATAGGAAAAACGAAGCAGGAGATAAAAAATACGCCGTGTACCATAAGCAGGTATTTCAGCCATTTGTCCATTTTTTTCTGTGGTTTTATTGTTAATCCGGCAAAGAATGTGCTTAATGACATGACAGCATAGCCTAATAAGTCATAATTAAATAACAGTCCACATTGTTGAAAATCTAAAAGTACCGCAGCTTGCTGCGTGAGCTCAGTTAACCGGACAGTTGTTAGTTGTGCAAAATAGACTAATAAAATAATGGCTGTATATATGGCGGAAAAAGCTGCGGAAACATAGCCTGCTAATTTGGTTTCTTTGGGGGCAAAGTGAGCAAATGCGCACATCATTGGCACAAAACTAAACGCAATGAACATAGAAGAAAAATAACTGGCATAATTATACCCAAATAACATAGACAGAGCAAAACAGAATACCGCAATGAAATTAACAACAGCACTAGATACGCCTATTTTTTTATTCATCAATCTGCACCATCCCTTTCAAAAGAATATCCACTAATTTACTGATATATGCGGCTCGGTCTTCGGCTTTCGTAAAATCATAACCAAGTAGTTGTTTGACAGTTTCACTTCCTAAAAATGCTGTTTGCATTGCGGCAGTAAGAATAAATACAAAGATAGATTTATCCTCGTTTGACATTTCATCTTGCAAGGATAGTGCAAAGCCATGTTGCGTAAGTACAGAATTACAATTTTTCGTATAATATTGCAAATCACCCAAGATAGATACACGTGAAATTGCAGAATGTTCAAATAAAAAATGAAATACGTAAGTGGCGCAAGCTGTTAAGCGTTCTTTATCTGATTTATATTGCCTTGTCATCTGAAATTCTGTAACTATTTTTCCGATAATACGCTGCACACATTCCGTTATTAGTTTATCTTTACTTCCAAAGTGATAGTTGATTAAACCTAATCCAACATCTGCTTTCTTCGCAATCATACGGGCGGTAATGTCTTTAATATTACCATTGTACTGTTCAATCAATTCCGTTGTAATTTCAATAATATGGTTTTTAACGTTGGTGTTCTTGTCCATATCAAACCCTACTTGAACGGCGTTCAAATGTATTGTACTGAACATTGTACAAGAAGTCAATAGATATTCTATATTTTTACTATTTGTAATATTTGATTTTTATGCGAAGACATGATTTAAGGGCAGAAACATTAAAAATGATTTCAAAAGAGGTAGCAGCAGAAAAAAATATGAAATTTGAGGGATTTATAAAATCGCTTGCACTACAGACAATGGAACAAAAGTTGAAAAATACAAAAGAGGAGGAGAGGGAATACTACCAAAAATAATATAGCAGAAAGAACAGGCAAAAGTAATAGAAAATATAGATTTTTAAAATGAGAAAAATTACGTATGAGTATGATATATAATGTTTTGGGTAAAATAGAGAGAACTTAACGCCACAAAAGTTTATTCTAGTGTTTTTAAAGATATTTCCTTGAGTGAGAACTAAGAACATGGTATAATTCTTTTTAATGATAAAGCTTTTGATTTATACAAGAAATGAGGAGATAAAGGATGATTGTAAGTTATAAAAATTGTGGAAGTTACGTTAACAATGCCGCTGTATTGCTTCTTCCCTCCACCTTGTTATGTAAGGTGCTTCAATGCAATGTTGGAGATATTGTAGATTTTGCTGAAACATCAAAGGGAATGGAAGTAAAATAATCGGGATTTGTGATAAAAAAGATAGAACATGGAGGGATTGCATATTGGCAGCACAAAATACAAGTCCATACAGAGGTTCAGGACAAATAACCAGAGAACAATATTTATTTTATGAGATGCGGACTACTGCAAGATTGATGTCAGAGGGATTAGAGGATTGTGAAGTGATAAAGCGCATTGCGGAAGAAAATTTATTTCAGTATCCAACAGAAAAATCAATTGTTTCCATGTCAAAAGCCTGTATTGTAAGATTACATTCCTTAAACGATAACAGTTTAATTGAGGCTGTAGCGACACAGCCAATGGGCGTAGCAAAGCAGATCTGTCTATATGCGATGATGAAACGATATCGTCTGATGCGGGATTTTATGGTGACGGTGATCGGGGAAAAGTATCGTATACAAGAGTTATCTTTTGGGAAAAAAGATGTCAATGTTTTTTTTATGCAGATACAGGAACAGGACGATTTTGTAGCCTCATGGAGCGAGAGCACGATTAAGAAAATCCGTCAGGTAATGATCAAGGTGTTAGCTGAAAATGAATATTTAGATACGATAAAATCAGAAAGACTGAATCCAATCTGGCTTAGTCCAATACTTGAAAATGCAATACGAAAGAACAATGACGAGTGGGCACTTCCTGCTTTTTGTCGTTTTGGTGCATAGATTTGCCTAGAGGAAATATACCGTTGAGCAATGTATGGATTGCGTGATGAGCAGGGGAAGTAACTTTATCTACGCGATAAGGAGGAACGATAAATGAGTGAATTAAAGGAAAGACTCGACCATTTAAAACAGGATATGCAGACAGAAGAATTTTTGGAAGGAAGGGGATTAAGCAATGAAGTCAATATTCGAATTTTTTGCTATGCTCCCGAAGAAGAAATGACAGTACGGCATTTTGTTGAGCAGTTGGCGGTTGACCAATCGCTGGAATGTCGGCTAATACAACGCAACCTGTATCGAATCTTTCTTGAAATATGTGATGAAAAACGTATCACAAAAAGCGTACCATCTATGGAAGAAAAAAAAGGAAAAGAATATCTGATACAGCAGATAGAACGCTTTGCAAACAATAAGACTTTTGTAAATAAAATGCAGTATGAACCGCATCTGGCAGGCGATATTTTAATGATTACAGGAGTGGGAGAAGTCTTTCCGTTTATGAGAATCCATTCCTTACTAGAAGCAATGCAGCCGGAGTTTTCAGATATTCCAATCGTAGTATTTTATCCGGGAAAGTATGACGGAAGATTTGTGCGGCTGTTTGACCGAATGGAACCCAATCCATATTACAGGGCATTTAACATTATATAATCAAAAGGAGTACAGCGAATGATAATTCAAAATATGTTTTATGACAATATTGACCGCAAAATTAATGGTGTTGTCAAAGTAGACCAAAGCACAGATGATGTGTTAAAACAGGAAGTAAAAGAGTATGTCATTACGAAAGATATCCGCAGGCATATGGTTACTTTTTTCAACAATTATGGAAGTTCATTCGAAGAGCCAACGGCTGATATTGGTGTGTGGATTTCGGGTTTCTTTGGAAGTGGTAAATCCCATTTTCTGAAAATGCTTTCGTATTTATTGGAGAACAAAGAAATTGACGGCAAAAGAGTAGAGGATTATTTTCGGGAAAAATTTGACGACGAAGCGACGTTTATGACAATTGCAAGGGCAGTTGGCGGCAATACAAAAACAATATTGTTTAATATTGATATTGAAGGTTCTATCAATAAAGACAACACGGCAGTTCTGCGCGTGTTTGCCAAGATGTTTTATAACTATCTTGGATTTTATGGTGAGAATTTAAAAGTGGCAAAGTTAGAGCAGTTTATTGACAAGAAGGGAAAAACTGAGGAGTTTCGCAGGACTTTTGAGGAGAAAAATGGTGCATCATGGCTGGAATCGCGTGATGCCTTTGCCTTTTTTGAGGACGATGTTGTTGATACTTTAGTAGAAGTATTGGGTATGAGCGAAACAGCGGCACATAATTGGTTTGACGGGACAGAAACTGTAGAAACCAGCATTGCGCAGCTTGTCTTGGAAATGAAAGAATATATGAATACACAGCCAAAGGATTTCCGTCTGTTATTTATGGTGGATGAGGTAGGGCAGTATGTTGGAGATAGTGTTGATTTGCTGGTAAATTTGCAGTCATTGGTAGAAAAAATAGGCAGTGAGTGTGGCGGAAAGATATGGGTAGTATGTACAGGTCAGGAGGCGATTGATGAAATTATCAAGACAAGGCAGGATCAGTTTTCGCGTATTCAGGCAAGGTTTAAAACCAGACTTTCCTTGACGTCATCTTCCGCGGATGAGGTGATTCAGAAACGTATTCTTCGCAAGAAAGAAGATGCATCTGATTTGCTTGAAAAGGTATATCAGGAGAATGATTCTGTGCTGCGGAATCTTTTTACGTTTACAGATGCCATACTGGATATCAAGGGGTATAGCAGTTCTTTGGAATTTGTAAAAAACTTTCCATTTGTGCCATATCAGTTTATTATTATGCAAAAAGTATTTTCAGAAATCCGTAAGCATGGAAATTCAGGAAAGCATCTTTCTGGCGGCGAACGCTCGATGCTGTCAGGTTTTCAGGAGGCAGCACAGAAAATCGAAAATAGGAACGAATATACGTTAGCACCGTTTTATCTGTTTTATGATACTGTACATACGTTTCTTGACAGTTCCATCCGACGGGTGATAGAGCGTTGTCAAAGAGCCGCCGACAATAAAGATGGAATCGAGCAGCAGGATGTGTCTGTGCTGAAATTGTTATATCTTGTCCGTTATATTGATGATATCAAGGCAACCTTGGATAATATTGTGATACTGATGGCAGATAATATCCAGATAGATAAAATCATTATGCGTGCACAGGTGGGAGAATCCCTCAATCGTCTGCTGAGTCAGAATTATATTGGGCAGAGTAGCGATATGTACCATTTCCTTACAGATGAAGAACAGGATATCCAAAAGGAAATAAAGAATACTGTAGTAGATACCTCACATATTGTTGGAAAAATTGCACATATGATATTTGGTTCAATTTATGAAACGAAGAAGTTTCGTTATGGCAGGTATGACTTTGCCTTTGACCAGATGGTAGATTCGATTGCAGTAGGTGCTATGACAGGTGGTATGCGGTTAAGAATTATGACCATGGCAATAGATAGTACAGAAAAATCAGAACTTCGTATGATGGCGGAATCGTCAGGTCAGGCAATTGTCGTTCTTTCAGAAACACCTTATTTTGACTCACTGGAGAGTGCTGAGAAAATACGAAAGTATATCAAACAAAAAAATGTGACACAGCTTCCTTTGTCAGTACAAAAGATTATAGAAAATCAGCAGAATGAAGCGGACAAATATGAAGACAATGCGAAAGACCAGTTAGAGCAGGCAATTGAAAATGCAGTTTTTTATGTAGATGGGGAACATATTGAAATTAGCAATGGCAATGCCAAAAGCAAGCTGGATCAGGCACTGGAATATTTAGTTACGCATGTATACAGTGAACTGGGATTAATTGAGAAAAATACAGAATCAGATGCAGAGATTGCGGCGATTTTAACAGGCGCTGTGACGCTGCTTCCCGGCGCAGAGCCGAACAAAGATGCGGCGGTTAAAGTGGAGGAATATCTGGAAATGCAGGAGCGCAAGCATCTGCCGACTTCTATGGCGGATGTGCAAAGTCGCTATCAATCCATGCCTTATGGCTGGAAAGAGATTGATATTGCCTCAGTATGTGCGATGCTGATTGTCAATCAGAAAGTGACAATCAAATATGCTGGGTCTACGGTGCAGCCAAGCAATCCAAAACTTCTGGATATGCTCCGCAAGAAAAGTGAAACAGGAAGGACACAGATTTCTAAGCGGCAGGTAGTATCAGCGGCCAAAATGAGAGCGATAAAAGAGTTCTTGCGGGATTACTTTAATAAAATGGATATTCCAGAGGATGAGGATGGGCTGATTGCTTTTGTCATCGAAAAATTTGGGGCACTCCGTATGCACTATGAAGAACTTTTAAAACAATATGAGCATCATCGTTATCCAGACAAATCTGTGGTAAATCATGCGCTGTCTGTAGTGAATGATGTGCTTTCTCAGCAAAAGGATAACATCGCGCTCATTGAGCGTGTGCTCCAAAAAGAAGATGATTTCTATGATGCGCAGGAAGCAATGCAAAGTGTTGAGGCATTTTTTAATACACAGGTAACTATTTTTGATGCAGCAGTAAAGTTTGAGTCTGATTTGCGAAATGATTTGGATTATATCCGAAAGGACGAAGAAGCAAATACTGCATTAAATACAATACGTCTAATTACAATGCTGCCAACAAGCGGAAGATTTCAGTATAATAGGATTCCTCAGCTCAATGAACTGATTGCAAAAGTAAAGGTGTCGCATGATACGATGCTGGAAGAAAAACGGAAGGAATTATTAAATATTGTGCAGCAGTGCATGGGAGAAATTCATCAGGCAGGCAACGGAGATTCAAGAGTTAAGACAAACATTGAACGGGCAGATCTTTATTATTCTCAGCAGAAAGAAAAAATAGCAGAAGCAAAAAGTCTGGCATTGATGGAAGGCTATCCGATACCAATGTGGAATTATCGGGATGAAACCCTATCAAAAATAGAGGGGGCATTGGAACCGCCAAAGCCAGCAGATACGGTAAAGCCTGTAAGCACACCAAATACAAAAGCAAAGAAAACCTATAAACCAATTTTCCGTCAGTCGTTGCTCAAAGCAGCAAAGCTTGAGAGCGAGGAAGAGATTGATTTGTATGTGGATAAGCTCAGGGATCAGTTAAAAACGCTGTTAAAGGGGTCAGATGGAATCGAACTGAAATAGAGTATGATATCATACTATATCATGGAATGATTGGAGATTCATAAATGGATAAAAATGCTTTAAAAAAATATGCAGTATGGGCAAGAAGGGAACTGATGCTGCGCGTCAGTCAGCGGGCAGTATTTTATGGAGTGACAGAATCAGACTATGGAGATGCATCGGCGGACAGTGTGAACGGACGTGTACTATCTCCGTTAGAAAAGAACCAGCGACAGGCGTTGATTGAACAAGTTAAGAAAAAAGGGTATCAGGAAGTGATAGAGGAGGTTGCCTACACATGGTTTAACCGCTTTCTGGCGTTGCGCTTTATGGAAGTGAATGGATATTTACCCACGCATGTAAGGATATTTACGGATGAAAATAACCAGTTTAAGCCGCAGATACTGGCGGAGGCGATTCATCTTGAATTGGACGGATTGGATATTGAGCAGGTTTATGCCTATAAGGAAGCAAACCAGACAGAGGAATTGTTTAAATATCTGTTAATCATACAATGCAATGCGTTGAATACAATATTGCCAAAAATGTTCCAGAAAATAGAGGATTACACAGAACTTTTGCTGCCGGATAAGCTGCTGCGGGAGGGAAGTGTGATTGAGCAGATGATAGCGCTGATACCAGAGGAGGACTGGAAAGATGCAGTACAGATTATCGGGTGGCTGTATCAATATTATAATAGTGAGAAAAAGGATGAAGTCTTTGCAGCGCTGAAAAAGAATGTAAAAATCACAAAAGAAAATATTCCTGCCGCAACGCAGCTTTTTACGCCGGACTGGATTGTGCGCTATATGGTGGAAAACTCCCTTGGTCGTCTATGGCTGGAAGGACATCCCAATGAGGAGCTAAAAGCAAATTGGAGATATTATTTGGAGGAGGCGAAGCAGGAGCCGGAGGTAGAAGCAGAGCTTAAAAAGATTCGAGCAGAATATGCAAAGTTAACACCAGAGGATATTCGGTGTATTGACCCCTGTCAGGGAAGTGGGCATATCCTTGTCTATTTGTTTGACGTGCTGATGCAGATTTATGAAGCATATGGATATACGACACAAGAAGCGGTTGCCAGTATTATAAATAAGAATCTTTATGGTCTGGATATTGATGAGCGGGCAGCGCAGCTTTCTTATTTTGCTGTGATGATGAAGGCGTGTCAGTATGATAAGCGGTTTCTCAGGAGAAAAGACGAGAACGGACAGCCCAAAGTACCACAGCCGAGCGTGTATGCGATTCAGGAAAGTAATGATGTGGACAAGCATGTATTGGCGTATTTCTGTAATGGAAATGAGGAGTTAAAAGAGGCGATGGACACCATTGTGGAAGAACTGCATGACGCCAAAGAGTATGGTTCGATTATCACGGTCACGCAGCAGAATTGGGATGCGCTGTATGCAAGATTTGAGGAGATAAAAGAGGATATTTCTTTTCATAAAGGGGATGCATTGAAATTGCTGCCATTGGTGCAGGTCGCGCAGGCATTGGCACAGAAGTATGATGTAGTGGTGACAAATCCGCCGTATATGGGCGCATCGAACATGAACGAAAAATTAAGTGATTATATTAAACGAATTTATCCTGATTATAAAAGTGATTGTTTTTCTGTATTTATAAATAGATGTGCATTACTAGCAAATAGAAATGGATATTTAGGATTTTTTACGCCGTATGTTTGGATGTTTATTCAATCTTATGAAAAATTGAGAACTTATATTTGTAATGAAAAAACGATTGAAACGCTTATACAATTTGAATATTCAGCATTTGAGGAAGCGACAGTCCCAGTATGTACATTTGTATTTAATAATAGACATGTTGATAAAAAAGGGTGTTATTTAAGATTGGCTGATTTTCGTGGAGGGATGGAAATACAACGACAAAAAACGTTGGAAGCAATTGCTAATCATGATTGTGGGTATTATTACGAGCAGCGTGCCAATAATTTTTCTAAAATTCCGGGTTCACCAATTGCATATTGGGCTAGTCAACAATTTTTGAAAATTTATTCAAATAAATCTTTATATGATTATACAATTTCTGACGGACAAAATAAGACAGGAAATAACTCTAAGTTTGTAAGATTTTTCTGGGAAGTATCTAATAAAGATATTGGAAAATGCAAAAAGTGGTTATTTTATGCAAAAGGAGGAGGGTATAGAAAATGGTATGGAAATTTAGTAGATGTGGTTGACTGGTCGGAGCCTGCTAGAGATTTTTATCGCAAGGATAAAATATGTAGGATTATTCCTGAATATTTGTGGTATGAAAAAGGTATAACATGGGGGTTAATTACTTCTAATTTGCCAAGTTTTCGAGTGTTGCCGGAAGAAGCAACATTTGATGTAGGGGGGTCATCTATTTTTTTTAAGGAACTTAAAAATTTTAATTATTTTTTGGGTTTACTTAATAGTAAGGTTTTTTTTGAAGTAGTTAAAATTTCGAATCCTACTTTAAATTTTCAAGTGAAGGATATTCGATCCATGCCAATTATTATAGAACAGGAAAAAGTTATCAAACATATAGTGTCAGATATTATAATTATTTCAAAGTTCGATTGGGACTCCTTTGAAACCTCATGGGACTTCCAGCAACACCCACTTATTCGTTGTGCATTAATTTTAAGACAGGAAACAGAAGCCGATACCCAAAAACCTATCAAGGACATGCACTACATAGAAGATGCCTTTGCAAATTGGAACAACGAATGTAATATACGTTTCAATCAATTAAAATCCAACGAAGAAGAACTCAATCGCATTTTCATCGACATATACGGTTTACAGGACGAACTAACCCCAGAAGTAGCAGACAAAGATGTAACTGTCCGAAAAGCCGACATGCAGCGTGATATCAAAAGCCTGATTTCCTATGCGGTAGGCTGCATGTTTGGGCGTTATTCTCTGGATAAAGAAGGTTTGATTTTTGCAGGAGGTCGCATGGAGGACAAGTTTGCCTATTATGGCGGGACGTTTGCAGATACACAAAATTATCAGCTTGATGGAACATATACATTCGGAGAATTGGGAAGCAAGTTTTACTATCTGCCAGTAGAGGGAAAAAAGGCGCTGGAATGTTGGAAAATAGACGCTGACAACATTATCCCAGTTATGGATGACGAATATTTTGAGGATGATATTGTGGAGAAGTTTGTTGCATTTATCCGTTCTGCCTATGGGGAACAAACTTTGGATGCCAATTTGCAGTTCATTGCAGAGGCATTGGGCGGAAAAGGACAGCCTAAAGAGGTAATCCGCAATTATTTTATCAATGATTTTTACAAAGACCATTGCAAGATTTATCAGAAACGTCCGATATACTGGCTCTTTGATTCTGGTAAGAAAAACGGTTTTAAGTGCCTGATTTATATGCACCGTTACCAGCCGGACACGATTGCTCGAATCCGTACCGATTATGTGCATGAGCAGCAGAGCAGATACCGTACTGCTATTGCAGACTTGGAACACCGCGTAGCCAATGCGGGGACAAGCGAGCGTGTAAAGCTGAATAAATCCCTGAAAAAAATACAGGAGCAGGCGGATGAATTGCATACATACGAGGAGAAAATACATCATTTGGCAGACCAGATGATTGCAATTGATTTGGATGACGGCGTAAAACACAATTATGAGATTTTTCAGGATGTGTTGGCAAAGATAAAGTGAGAATTTGTTTAGAAAGGTAACAAAATGGAATCAGAAAAAGTAATACAAGATTTAAACCAGCGTTTTGCGCAGCCATTACCGGAATTTTACAAGCGCAGGATTATATTCTGGTGTGATGAGGAACGGGAGTTTGAGGATAAACTGGATGAAATTACCTTAAATGATGCAACGCTGGTTGTGCTTACCGGAACCAATTATTTTGCAGTGAAAAAACTGTTGGGAGTGGAGGACACAACAGGAAATTATGTCATTTATTGTCCGTTTTCTTACGAGAAGCCAGAGGATGACTGGCTTATGGATATCAGGCTATACAGTGAGGAATACCGCGCTGACCTGATTTCAAACTGGATAAAGGAAATGGGGATTCCACAGACCGCGGCGCTCAGGAAACAGGTGAAAGAATACCGCAAATTTTTCAATGCATCTGTCCGCAGGGAAAAGATTACAAAACAGAAAATTACGCCGTCTGTGCCGGGGCAGCTTCATATGGCAGTGATGGGGGCATTAGCAGGCATTATAGACGTTACGCCAAATAGAATCATCAAAGCAGTGCTCTGCGCAGGGTTGAATACAGAAATCAATAGGATTTATGGTGATTTCTTAGACTATGGAGCGGATACCGCTTTTTGGAAAATGGTACAGCAAGGAACGGGATATGCGGCAGAAACACCGGATTTGGGTCAGTTAGCGGCGCATATTTTGCTGACCGGAGCTGCCCGTACTATGCAGCCGGAGTGTTTTGCTGGGTTAAATGGATTCCTTTCCTCCGCTCATGAGGCGTATTGTTATGAGCTGGTATCGGACTGGCTGCATAGCAATGATGCGCAACAGCTACATACAATAGCCTGTCGTATCGAAACGGAATTAAATTTTTTTGAGCGTTTTTTGAAACTGGAAGTGGCAGACCTTGTCAGTACAGAGATATTTCCCTGTATCCATGAAGTTATCTTGATTCAATTGATGACAGAGATTGCGGATCATATTATTGATGTCAATGTGATAAAAGAAACCGTTGAGAAACGGCGAACTTGTGCGTGGTATGACGAAGTGGCAGATTTCTATGAAGGTATCCTACAAGTAGCAAATATGCAGGCGTTTTTCAAAGATCACTCTGCGGGGTTTCATACGGCGCAGGCGGCAAAAGTCTGGAAAGAATATACGTCAGAATACTATAAAATGGATACCTTTTACCGGTTATTCCACATTTGTTATGGCAGGAGTCTGAAGGCTTATCATGCGAAACTGCATGATTTATTCAGCCATGTTATGGAACAGGCAGAGGGGTTATATAAAAACTGGTTTTTAGGGCAGCTTGGCGGGAACTGGTCAAAGGTATGTGCAGAAGAAATGGAGTGCTATGGAAAGATACTGGATATTCCACAGCAAACCGATTTTTATAAGAATAAGATAAAAAATGCAGATAATCGGGTCTTTGTCATTATTTCGGATGCCTTGCGCTATGAGGTGGCGGCGACGCTTGTGGAACAATTACGCAGGGAAACACAATGTCAGGTGGAGTTGAACAGTATGCAGAGTATTTTTCCGTCTGTTACCAAGTTTGGCATGGCGGCATTGCTTCCCCATGAAAAATTATCAGCGGTGTATCAGGGGAATAAGATTCAGGTTTTGGCTGACGGGGAATTTACAGGCAGCGATTATAGAGAAAAAATATTAAAATCTGCAAGGGAGGACAGTGTCGTATTAAAATACAAGGATTTAGTGAGTGCAAAGCGGTCAGAGCGCAGTGCATGGGTTAAGGGAAAGAATGTGGTATATATTTATCATGATGCGATAGATGAAGCCAGTCATACTTCAGATACGCTTGTTTTTCCAGCTTGTGAAGATGCGATAGCAGAGTTGATAAACCTGATACGGATTATTGCAAATGATTTTGGCGGAGTCAATATTATGATTACGGCAGACCATGGTTTTCTGTATACATACAGCCCTTTACAAGAAGATGATAAGACAGATAAGGCAGAATTTAAGAACCACCTTGTTGAATATGGCAGGCGTTTTGCTGTGATGAATAAGGGCGCTGCAACACCACAATATTTGCAGTCTGTAAAATTTCTTGACGGGGATACGGAATATGAATCTTTTGCACCCAAAGAGAATGTCCGAATCAGAATGAATGGCGGCGGATTAAATTATGTGCATGGCGGTATCAGCTTGCAGGAACTGTGTGTGCCGTTGATAGAGTATCATTTTCTGAGAAATCAGTCAAAAGAATATCAGCGAAACAAGGAGTTATATCAGAAAAAACAAGTAGAAGTAACGCTTTTGTCTGCTTCGCACAAAATCAGTAACTTAATTTTTTCTCTAAACTTTTATCAAAAGGAAGCAGTCGCAGATAACTGGGCATCGGCGGTTTATCAGGTGTATTTTACAGATTGCACAGGAAAACAAATCAGTGATGTGCAGAAAATTATTGCAGACAAAACCAGTGAGAATGGGCAGGAGCGCATATTTCGGTGCAGTTTTCATTTGAAGTCATTAAAATATGACAACAAAGAACTATATTATCTTGTGATTGCAAATGAAAAAGGAGAGATAAAATCACAGGTGGAGTTTCAGATAGATATTGCTTTTGCAGTGGATGAATTTGATTTCTTCGGATAGGAGGGGCGCATGGAAGACAGTCGTGAATTGATAAAAGAAAAACTGCGTCAGTATTTTGATGGAAAAATTGTGCGAAAAGATCTGACAAAGAAAATCAAGGAAAGTGCAAATGTGCCAGTCTATGTGCTTGAATTTCTGTTGGGGCAGTATTGCAGCTCTGACGATGCGGAAGTGATAGAGAAGGGCGTCATAAATGTCAAGAAAATTCTAGCGGACAATTTTGTGCGCCCAGATGAGGCACAGAAAATTTTGTCTACGTTAAGGGCAAAAGGGAGTTACACGATTATTGATAAAGTAACGGTTTCTTTGAATATACGAAAAGACCAGCACGAAGCCGAATTTTCGAATCTTGGGCTGAGTGGGATTGAGATTGAGGACGCTTATCCTGAGAAGTATGACCGTCTGCTGTGTGGAGGAATCTGGTGCATTATCCAGCTTGAATATATTTCGGAGAATAAGATGGAGGAAGAAGCCCTTTCGGGAATCGTAGATATTGATGGAAATCCCGTACATTCTAAAAAGAAAAAGTCAAAAGAGCCTGCTTCTCCAATTAGAATTGTCAAACTGACACCGATTCAGATGCCGCATGTGGATATTGAGGAGCTAAAAAACGCACGAAAGCAATTTTCCAAGCAGGAGTGGATGGATATTATGCTGCGGTCTATTGGCATGGAGCCGGATACGCTGACTTCCCGCGAGAAGTGGCTGCTTTTGATACGAATGATTCCTTTGGTGGAGAATAATTTTAATCTGTGTGAGCTGGGGCCTAGAAGTACAGGAAAATCACATTTATTTAAAGAAATTTCACCGAACAGTATTTTGGTGTCTGGCGGTCAGACCACAGTGGCAAACCTGTTTTATAATATGGGACGCAAAACCGTAGGGCTTGTGGGTTTGTGGGACTGTGTGGCTTTTGACGAAGTGGCAGGGATTCATTTTAAGGATAAAGATGGTATCCAGATTATGAAGGATTATATGGCATCTGGTTCTTTTGCGCGCGGCAAGGAGGAAAAAGCAGCGTCAGCCTCTATGGTATTTGTGGGAAATATCAACCAAAGTGTAGATGTATTGTTAAAGACTTCCAGCTTATTTGACCCGTTTCCGCCGGAAATGGGAATGGATACTGCGTTTTTAGACCGGATGCACTGCTATGTGCCGGGATGGGAAATCCCCAAATTCAGACCAGAACATTTCACAGATGACTATGGATTTATTACGGATTATTTGGCGGAGTTCATCAGGGAATTGCGAAAAGAGCAGTATGGAGATGCGCTTGACCAGTATTATAGATTGGGGAAGAACTTAAATCAAAGAGATACCATCGCTGTTCGGAAAATGGTAGGTGGTCTTGTCAAGTTAATCTATCCAGATGGGATTTATACGAAACAGGAACTGGAGGAGATTTTGCAGCTTGCACTGGAAATGCGTCGTAGGGTAAAAGAGCAGTTAAAAAAACTCGGCGGTATGGAGTTTTATGATGTAAATTTCTCTTACATAGATTTGGAAGATATGTCAGAACATTATGTTTCCGTGCCAGAACAGGGCGGCGGCAATCTGATTCCAGAAGGAATGTGTAATCCCGGGCAGGTATACACAGTATCCCGCGGTAAATCAGGAATGATTGGCGTATTTCGACTGGAAAGCCAAATGCTGCCGGGGTCTGGAAAATTTGAGCGGACAGGTCTAGGGGCTGACAGAGATGCGAAAGAAGCATCAAATACAGCGTTTAGTTATCTGAAAGCGAACGGCAACAGGATCAGCGGAATGATTAGCACAACAGCAAAGGATTATGTTATCAATTATCAGGACTTACAGGGAATAGGAATGACGGGGAAGTTAGCGCTTCCCACGCTGATTGCTTTGTGTTCTGTTGCGTTGAATAAGCCTGTCCTAAGTTCGACAGCCATTATGGGAGAAATCAGTATCAGCGGGACGATGCTAAAGGTCGAGGAACTGGCGAATGCACTTCAGGTTTGCTTAGATAGCGGCGCAAAGAAGGTATTGCTTCCCTCTACTTCTTTTGCAGATTTTGCGACTGTTCCGGCGGATTTGATGAGCGCCTTTCAGTTGATACCATATGCAAGTGCGGAGGATGCAGTGTTTAAGGCACTGGGGGTTGAGTAAGGTAAATGTTGTTGTAGGTAAATGATAAATTGTCTATAGAAGATAGAGGATAGGATTTTATGAAACAGAATGAATATATAATTCAAAATCAGGTATATACACAGGAACAGATTGAGAAACTTAGTTTGGCAGAATGGGCTGTAAATCGTATAATCAATATGCCAAAGAGCTTGGTTAAGTATTTTCCAAATGTCATTGATGAGGAAACTGGGAGAAATTATTCATTGGAGGCATTAGAGAATAATACTGTATATTTGCAGAGCCCAGATAAATTTGATGATGTTTATGACTGTTCCATCGTTTTTGACGAGGATGCATATTCTTTTGCGAGATTAAGGTATTATGCGTCATATTGTGGTTTTGCTATAGAGGAGAACGATTACTGGAAATTTATATATGCGTTTGCTCAAAAAATATACGAAAAGGTAATAAAGTTGCAGCAATGTGGGGTGGATTTAGAAAATGCACTGAAACAAGTATTTAAGATAAATGAAGATGGGACGAGCAGAGATAAAACACACTTAATGTTTGTACTTGGAATGGTTATAGAGCTTAATAGTAATTCCGTTCAGGATGTATGGCAGATTGCATTTGCTAAGGCGTTAAATGCAGAAATAAGTTTAATAAGAAAGACATTAATTGAAAATTTTAGAATTGCCTGTTTTTCAACTTCACCATATATGAATCGTATGTGGGCGTCACAATATGCAAATAATCATAAAGGCTTTTGCATTGAATATAAGATTCCAGAGTATTCAAAGGAATATCTTAATATTTTTCATAATTTATTTCCAGTTATTTATAGTGACGTGCGAACAAGTGTGTTGAATGAATGCCTAAAATATATAGAGGATAAAAAGGATACGCAGTTAATAGAAGATATCTATAAATATGGAGTATTGACAAAGAGCAAGGATTGGATGGAGCAGGATGAGTGGCGACTGGTAAGCATGGGAACTATGTTAGCGGATGATTATAATTGCAAATTCTTTCCTATACAAAAAGTATATCTTGGTAATAAGATGGAAAATGAGGAAAGAAAAAAAGTAATAGAAATCTGTAAAAGAAAAGGGATTGCATATTCAGGAATAATACGGTTACAAGACCGGTTTGAACTGACAAGCTGTGCTTGCTTATGTGAGCAGTGCCCGCGGTTAAAATAAATTCAATATAGAAACAATTTATATTTGCCCAATTAGTTACGCTCGCTTTGGATGTTAAATTAACATCTTGAATAATCTTGAGTAAATTTTATTCAGGATGGGTAAGCTTAATCAAATTAATTCAGGAACCCTTGAATAATCAAATCATTAAAAAGTTGTAAACTGGTGTAGATAGAAATACAATATTCTATTATGTTGCGGTTTATGACAGGTCTGAAAAGTTGGTGAAAAGAATGGATTTAGAAAATCAATATGAATCAGCAGTAGTTGCTATAAAACAAGCTGTCGAAAAGAGCAGATATCGGGCTGCAAAAGCGGGAAATGCGGAATTGTTATCTCTTTATTATGGAATCGGAAAATATGTTTCGGAAAATACAAGAAATGGTGCTTGGGGAACAGACGCAATTAAAACGATTTCTGGTAGATTAAAGGTAGAATTGGTTGGAATCAGAGGCTTTTCGGAGAGCAATATTAAAAATATGCGACAGTTCTATGAGGAGTGGAGTCCTTATGTAAATCGCCAGTCAACGGCTGACGATTTAGATGTGAATGGAGAGGGCTTGCTGATAGCAATTCGCCAGCCAGTGGCTGGCGATATAGATTGGAGTGAATTTATATCGCTGGGATTTTCGCATCATATGGAAATATTGTCAAAAACAAAAGAAATATCTGAGCGTTTGTTTTATATTCATGAGTGTGCAGTCAGAGCTTGGGATAAGTATACTTTAAGAGAATATATGAAGTCAGGACTCTATCATAAAAAAGGAAATTTGCCCAATAACTTTACTGATGTTCTTGGTGATTCACAGTTCGCTGTAAAGGCAACAAAAGCGTTCAAGGATAACTATTTGTTGGATTTTATCAATACAGAAAATCTCGGAGAAACAAGTGCAGACATTGATGAACGAATAATTGAGAATCAGATTGTAAACAATATTAAAGAATTTATTATAAGGTTTGGAACAGATTTTATCTTTATAGGAAATCAATACAGGATTGAGATAGCAGGTGAAGAAATGTTTATTGACCTTTTATTCTTTAATCGAGAACTGAATTGTCTTGTTGCAGTGGAACTGAAAACAGGCAAATTCAAGCCGTCGTATTTAGGGCAGTTAAATACGTATTTAACAGTTTTAGATGATAAAGTCAAGAAAAACCATGAGAATCCTTCAGTTGGATTGATATTATGTAAGGATATGAACAAGGCATTTGTAGATTATGTAATAAGAGATTATGAGAAGCCACTGGGAGTTGCAACCTATAAAACTTATAAAGATATGTCTGATGAAATGAAAAAGGCTTTGCCAAATGTGGATGATTTGAGAAAATTGTTGATTAGTGAAGAACAGGAATAAAGGGATATTGTTGTGGATATGGATAATGCAGTTAATACAATAAAAGCAATGGCATTACAACTGAAAAAAATAAATGAGATTGCCTATAATCAATATAAGCCTATAACATCTGACTTGTGCAGTAGAGTTGCAACTATAGATGAAGTGGAGTATATATTGGACAGGATGCTTGATTTTTGTGGCGATGATGCAGTTTTAGGACTTTTTAAAGAGGTATGTAGAAACTATTTTAATATTTATCCAGAAATGATAGCATATCAGATTAATGCATATCGTGAAATTTGGGATACAGAATAATCTGTTAATAATTTGAAATAAATTTCAATGTATTTATATTGTTTTGAACGAGCTTATAAAACTTGGATTAAATTGGACTAGTGTATTGACTATCTGGTAAACATGGTAAAGAGTGGTGAATATTTCGTCAGTCTGCAGGGCGAAGAAAGGAGGCGTAGAGGTGGTTATGGCGATTGGTACACTAGTTTTGGACTTAAGTTGAACTAAATTTTGGAATAAGTTCAAGAGTAGCTAATTATATATTTCGCGATAAAGAGGTAATTTAAACATGGTTTAGACAAGAGTTATCCAAGCTTATGCTTCAAAATTTTCAATAATCAGAAAAATCAGATGATATTTAGGATAATATCAATAAAAAAGCTCCCATTTTATCATGCTTTAGGATTTGGGATAGAGCACTATTGCAACTTATTAATTGACGAACTAAAACAACTTGAAACCAAGATTATGTAATGCGCATAATCAATAATATCAATCAAATATAGCAACAGCATTAGAGCATATAGAAAAAACCAAAATTGGTTGAATATCTATATGCTCTATCTCTGACATAATGGGGAACATAAGCAACAATATTCCAATTATTATTACAAGGCAGCGCTCCATTGATTAAACTTCTATTGATAGTATTGGGGCATAACATACAGTACTATGACACCGCTCCCATACCTCCACTGATTAAACTTCTATTGATAGTATTGGGGCATAACATACAGTACTATGACACTGCTCCCATACCTCCACTGATTAAACTTCTATTGATAGTATTGGGACTTAACATACAGTAGTATAACACCGCTCCCAAACTCCTACTGATAATAATTCTATTGATAATATTGTGACTGCATAGAATATAATTCGCTGTATACGCCGTTTTTTATGTTAATTAGTGTATTGTGTGTTCCGTTTTCTACAATTTTTCCGTTTTTTAAAACAATAATTCGGTCGCAGAATCGTGTGCTGGACAGGCGGTGTGAAATATAAACGGCTGTTTTTCCTGCTGTTAATTTATCAAATTGCTGGTAAATTTCATATTCTGCTCTTGGGTCAAGGGCAGCAGTCGGTTCATCTAAAATTACAATAGGCGCATTTTTATAAATAGCTCGTGCCAGTGCAATTTTTTGCCCTTCACCGCCGGAGGGTTCAAAGCCAGATTCATCAAACTGCTTATAAACAGGTGTATCTATACCATTATTTAGAGAATCCAAAAGACTGGATAATCCCACGTTGCGGAGTATCAATTCAATATGGGATTTATCTGCATTTTCTTCTTTTGCCAATGCCACATTTTGCATAAGCGTGATGGCGAATAATTTATAGTCTTGAAATACCGCAGAAAATAATTCCATATATTGGTCGTAACTATACTTTCGAATATCTATTCCGTCCAAAAGGATACGTCCCTCGGTGGGTTCATAGCATCTTGTCAATAATTTTATCAGCGTCGTTTTGCCAGCGCCATTTTCTCCGATGACTGCAAGTTTTTCTCCGTTGCGGATGGTAAGAGAAATATTTTTCAGTGCGTATGTGCTCTGCCCTTTGTAGCAAAATGAAACATTTTCAAAGGTAATGCAATGTTCTTGATTTAGAATAGGCTTACATCCGCTTTCGCGCAATTTACTTGGGATGGAAAGGTACTGCTCAACTGCTTCAAAATATACGCCATACGCCTGTATTTCAACAAAATCCTGCATAATTGTTCGCATAGCGCTGGAAAAGGCAGTAATCGTTCCAATATACAATGTAAAATCGCCGATGGTCAACGCTTTATAGATTACTTGGGACACCACGTAGAGATAGGCGGCAATCTGTTGTACAAACATCATAAAAGCAGAAACAATTCCGGCGCGAATATGGAAAGCATTTCTTCTCCTGTAAAAATCAACAGCAGAATAAGCATATGTTTTTTCTTTGTCCAGAAACCATTTCCCCAGATTGTTTATAAGGATTTCTTTTCCATATTGAAAATCCTCCATAATCTGACTGTAGTAACTCCAGCCGCGTTCGACTTTTACCGCTTCCAAAGAAAGTGCAATATCCTTCTTTTTCGCTTTGCTCTCAAAAATGGAACTAATCAGCACTAAGGCAATAGACAGCAGAACCATCCAGAAGTTTAGTGACGCAATAATATAAATCATGCCGCATAGTGTAATAAACTGTCCCCAAATATCCAACGCACATTCAAATAGATAAGAAAAACCGTGCCAGTCCCCATATAAAAATTTATTTGCTTTTTCTTTTAAATCAAGAAATGCAGGACTTTCTAGGTTTTCGTAATCGGCTTGT
This sequence comes from uncultured Lachnospiraceae bacterium, assembly GCA_965114465.1. Taxonomy (GTDB): domain Bacteria; phylum Bacillota; class Clostridia; order Lachnospirales; family Lachnospiraceae; genus COE1. The sequence goes on along the minus strand of CBCOYO010000037.1, from coordinate 837 downwards.
GTTAACTTCTGGTGCAGCCATAATCCCCAATCGGAAGCGACCTTTGCCCGCAACGTAAAACCTTGCAAGGAAAGCCACGACGTTAAAATCGCCGAAAGCAGCAGATACAATGTAAACAGCATAATATAGATCCATACACTGTAAATTCGCAAATGGTATAGTTCAAAATATTCCATGTGCTGTGGGTCGCTTAGTGCGTCAATAATATATTTGGGCATAATAACGCTTACAATAGGTATCATAGAACGAATGCATTGGTGCAGAATATGATAAATAACATACCGTTTATCCGAATGCCATCCGAATTTCATAAAAAAGCAAAATCCTTTAAACATATATTTTCCTCCGTTATTACAGTTTTCCCCTGTTGGATCACATTATATTACATATATGCATTACATGCGTTTAGGGCTGAACTGTAATTTGCTGTTTTGATTCGATTATGTTGTTTCTATAAGTATTTCTGATAAGATGTTCCCAAAAGGTATTTTCGATTTTTAATAGAAAAAGGTTGAAAATACACATTTTTTGGGCAAAAAAATACTGTAAAGAGAGAAAACATAAATAGAAACGAAAACAGCCGCTGTTTTTATAGTGAAACGGTGACACGTAAACAAAACAGGAAAAATTCCCTGTTTTTTGCTTATTTATGAAATTCTTTCTTTACAGTTATTTTAAAATAAAAGGCTTAAATGCACAGTTTTTCATAGTAATAAATAGACTCCTTTTGTTGGCTTAAATCAGTCCACAGGCAAAGCAGCGAAACTGAAACCGCGTGAATATAGTTACTTTTCACACCCACGCCAAAGTAGTGGGAATTATGCGCCAAAATGCTTG
>CBCOYO010000036.1:15927-25533 GCA_965114465.1 uncultured Lachnospiraceae bacterium | reverse complement strand
TTGCAATTCACACCGAATGTTCGTAAATTGGTGCAAAATCTGGCGTTGGTGTGAACTGTAACCTAAAATGATAAAGCAGAACTGCCGCACTTTTTGCAGCAATTCTGCCTATATTTCTCTGATAGCATAGTAATCCGTTTTGTTATGATGCTTCAAGCACTTCCACAATCTCCTCAATACCTTTTTTACCAAAAAGCACTTTATCCCCATTATCCACAATTAGGCACGGCACGGCCATTATCTGATATTTCTCCTTAATTTCCGGAAATTTTGATAAATCATACATTTCAGCGTCGATCTGGTTTGATTCCGCCGCAATTTTCTGCGTCGCCATTACTACCTCTGGGCAATTCGTACAGGAAAGCGTTGCCATTACCTGTAATAAATGTCTGCCTTGAATATCTTTAATGCGCTTTGTCAACTGACCGCCAAGCTTCTGCCCCGGCCCAGCCGTATTATAGAGTGCAATAATAAAGGAGTTAAATTCATGTCCTCCCGGTACACTATAATAGCGAATCCCATTGCTACCATTTTCATCACAGATTGCAAGATATGGCTTCTCCTCTTTGTCGGCTTTGTTATCCGCGTATGTGATTTCTACCGCGATTTTTTCATGAATGCCCTGCAATTCCTGTGCAAAGCCCTCCAATTCACTAGAAGCGCCACTGTTGGTTAAAACAGCTTTTACTGTAATCTTTTTTTCAAATTTCTCAAAAACACTTAAAAGCTGGCTGCGCATTTCATGATTTAAAAACGAACCATTTTCTGACGAACTGTTTTTGTCTGTGTGATGACTGCCTGCATTCTGATTATTTTCCTGCTTGGGCTGGTGGTTTGCTTTGGGAAGACGCAAATGCTCCCTACACTCTGAAACATATTTTTCCATGGAAGTCGCTGCGGTTGCGCCATCAGAAACTGCTGTAACCACCTGCCGCAGATTCTTAATGCACACATCCCCCGCCGCATAAACGCCCTCAATGCTGGAACGCTGATTTTGATCCGTTACAATATATCCCTGCTCATTTAACACAATTTTATCTTTTATAAAATCTGTTGCCGGCGCATAACCTACAAATACAAAAATTCCAATGGTGCTGCCATCTGCAGCGCGATATTCGGTCACTTCGCCGGTTGTATTATCACGGATTTTCGCATATTCGACAACAGAATTTCCCCCAGCTTCCAACAACTCTGTCTGAAACCGCACTTCGATCTGCGGATAATTTTTTAACTGTGCCGAAACACCGGCTGCACAGGTAAAATCCTCCGTAATTACAAGCATTGTAACTTTTTTGGCATATTTTGTAAGAAACATCGACTCCTCTACCGCCGCAAAGCCGCCGCCGACAACGAGCACTTCTTTTCCAGTAAAAAATTCGCCGTCACAGGTTGCGCAGTAAGCAACACCACGCCCGCGAAACTCATTTTCACCGATAAAGCCAAGCTTTCTAGGGCTTGCGCCCAACGCCAAAATCATTCCCAGCGTGCGGTATACTTCTCCTTTTGTCGTTGTAATCGTTTTGATTTCATGGTTCATTTCCAGTTCTGCCGCTTCCGCAAGCACAAACTCTGCACCGAATGCTTCTGCCTGCAAACGCATATTTTCTGTAAGCGCCGAGCCGCTTGTTTTCTCCACGCCGGGATAATTAACAATCTCTGATGTAATGGTAATCTGACCACCAAACCGCTCTTTTTCCATTACTAGAACATGGTATCTTGCACGCCCCAAATAAATTGCTGCGGATAATCCAGCCGGCCCTCCGCCGACAATAATCACATCATATAAGTTCTCTGTTTCCATTCTAATCCCCTATAATAAACCGACTAAATCTAGGCTTGGTTTCAGTGTTTCGCTGCCTGGCTTCCACTTTGCAGGACATACCTCATCGCCGTGCGCTGCCACAAACTGTAATGCCTGTACCTTGCGCAGAAGCTCCTCTGCATTTCGTCCAACATTTCCAGCGCTTACTTCATATGCAACGATTTTTCCTTCCGGATTTACAATAAATGTTCCACGCTCTGCCTGACCAGCATCCGCAATTAACACATCAAAATCATTGCAAAGTGCGTGTGTCGGGTCTGCAAGCATAGGATATTCCAATTTCTTAATCCGTTCAGAAGCATCTTTCCATGCCTTATGCACAAAATGAGAATCAGTTGAAACTGCATAAATTTCGCATCCTAACTTCTGAAACTCGCCATACTGGTTCTGCAAATCCTCTAACTCCGTCGGACATACAAATGTAAAATCTGCCGGATAAAAGAAAAATACCGACCATTTGCCGACAATATCCTTCTTTGTAACCGTCAGAAACTTATCTTTGTGAAATGCCTGAACGCTAAAATCGCTTACTTCCTTTAAAACCATTGACATATTGTAAACCCTCCTATTAATTTTATAGTTTTGTAGTTATTTTTTACAATTATTTGCTGATGTAAATATTTTAATTATCATTATAATAGATTGCACAAAGAGGGATTTTTTTATACTAGAAAAATAGATGAATTTATGATTTTAAAAATATTTAATAAGCTATGTATTTGATATTTTACTTATTGCTTTTGCTATTAAACATTGAGAAAAACAAGCAATATTAAAATTTTATAAACAGCTTGATAACAGTTCAGCCAAGGGCTTTGCACTATGCTGTAAAGTCTGCAAGACATCGCAGTAAGTAAGATACATCAAGCCACAGTATGTAACTTTGACACCACGAAGTGGTTTTCACGAAGTGGTTTTCACGAAGTGGTTTTCACGAAGTGGTTTTGCATGGATTTTTACTCGCAATATGCATGTTTTATCAGTAAATGCTAAGTCCTGTGTGAACCAATGTCATTAACTTAAGGCATTTCTGACCGAAACTCGGTTGCGCAAAACCTTGAATTGCCAAACATTTTCTAATGCTGATCAGGGGGCAGAAGGCTTAAATTAATGACATTGTGTGTGAACAGTAACTGATGCGTGACATTTTCTTAACGTTCATCAGTATTTACTTGCAGTATCAATTATTTAATAGTATACTTTTAATACAAAATACTCTCAATACAGGATACTTTTAATACAAGATACTTTTAATACAAGATACTTTTAATACAAGATACTTTCAATATAAATCAAAGGACGTGTGCAATGCATGAAACCCAAACATAAATATCTATTGATATTACTAATTCCTTTATGTATTTATCTGATACTATGCTCAAAGGAATCTATCAAACAAAACACTACTGCAAAAAAAGTACGGGGGCTGAAAACAAAATATACTTATTATAATCGAAGTTTATCTGAAAAAGATTTTTACCAATTTGATTACAATACTACGTATGAAGAAATTGTAGAACACTTTGGATTGCCTAATGGTGTCGTAGGTTCTGGAATTTTACTGCCCTATTATGAACTAAATAATGGCAAGTTTGCTGTATATAGTTTTGGAGAGAACCCTTGTATTTATACCGCGAACAGCCAAAATTTTGAATATTATATATTGCCGCCCAAACCAATCTATAAAAACGATACCCTAAAAAACCGGCAACTTGAAACAGCACAACAATACGAACTCAATATTATTTTATGGCTTCTAGGGATAACCGACTGGAAACCGCCTCTCTACGATGCAACTAATAACGTCGCCGATATACCAATTGGTAAATACACACAGGAACGATTAAGTTTATACACAGATAAAGAAATTACAGCAGCGTTTTCCTATTCTTTTGGTACCTACTACATAGACAGCAGTTTACTACCATTAGTTCAGACTGTCCAAATTTATGAGAAACAAAAACCATCTTATTTTGGATATATCCTTTGGGATACCACCATAACATTGCAAAAATGGGATGAACCTTTTATATACACTAAAGACAATTGTGATTTTGTAAAAGCAGCTAAGGGAATCCATTTAAAAAGCCAAAAAGAATTGCTTCATCTTGACAAGACAAACAAATCATTAAATCAGATAAATTTATCACCGGAAAAGTTTGCAAATTCACTAATTTCTTTTTTAAGAAAACAAAATGGAATCAAAGGGAAGTATGCAAATATAGAATATTGGGGGGTAAGTCCCGAGGGGAATTATAACTGTGTTATTGTCACTCGTGCAAAATCGAGTGGAGAAGATTTAGATGCAGATAATTCCAAAACCAATTTTTATTATGTAACAATAGACACAGAAAATAATCAGGCATCGCAAATTAATACTGTACAAATAAAATATGACAACAAAAAAATCTTAAAGCGATACTATGCACACAGCCGTACATAGGAAAATTGCCTCTTTACGGCGTGCAGCATATACTTTGGAAAGGAAGAACTTATTTTATGAAAACAATTAACGGAACGTATGCTTCAGCAACTATTTTCACTACCAATAACGCAAAAACTGCAATTGACGACTATGCTATTGCGCAGTTACAAATGCTCTGCGACAATGAAACAGCAAAAGACTGCAAAATCCGTGTAATGCCGGATGTGCATCCTGGGTTAATCTGCACGATTGGCTTAACCATGACCATAGGCGACCGCATTATGCCAAACCTAATTGGTATTGATATCGGCTGCGGCATGACACTGGCACAATTAAAACAGACAAAAATAGAATATCAAAAACTGGACACCGTTATCCGAAACAAAGTTCCCTCTGGTTCTGCTATCCGCAGCGACGCACACCATTTTTTCGGTGAAATTGACTTATCCAAGCTATACTGCTACGCTTCGATTCAAGAAGTAAAAGCACTGCTAAGCCTTGGCACGCTGGGCGGCGGCAACCATTTTATAGAAGCTGACAAGGACGACAACGGAACTCTTTACATCGTAATTCATTCCGGCAGCCGCCGTCTTGGGAAAGAAGTTACAGAATATTATCTGCGCAAAGGGCAGGATCTTTTAAAAAAGCAAGGAATCCGCGTACCTTATGAGCTAACTTACTTGGAGGGTAGTTTAAAAGAACAGTATCTGCATGATTTACAAATTGTACAGGAATTTGCAGAACTAAACCGCGCCTGCATTTTGGATGAACTGGTAAAAGGCATGAAATGGAAAGTGATAGATTCTTACTCATGTATCCATAATTATATTGATTTTTCAGACACCGAACCAATCCTGCGTAAAGGCGCAATTTCCGCAAAAACTGACGAACGTGTCATAATTCCCATCAATATGCGCGATGGCATTCTGCTTGGCACAGGACTAGGCAATCCCGAATGGAACTGCTCCGCTCCGCACGGCTCCGGCAGAATTTTAAAACGCGAGGACGTAAAAGCACGCTACACTGTATCAAATTTTAAAGAGGAAATGAAAGGAATTTATTCTTCCTGCATCGGCAAAGATACGCTGGACGAAGCGCCGTTTGCCTACCGCCAAATAGAAGATATTATGGAAGTGCTCTCAGATACAGTCGCAGTCACAAACATCTTAAAACCCATTTACAACTATAAAGCAGGTAGATAAATGGTATCGTTCTTTTATTAAGGGACAACCATAAAATCAATTATGGTAAAATCGAACTTCAAAATATCCGCTGCCCTCTGTGCGATTTTCAGTATGTAAAGTTCCGTTTTGAAGTTCGATTATTTCCTTTGATAACGCCAGTCCGATACCATCCTCCCTAGCATTTTCCCGATATGACCGCTCAAAAATATGTACTGCTGTAAAAACTGCCAAAAGCACCGCCGTAAACGAAACCGTAAGCAGACTTGTATTGTAAGATTTTTGTGTGATCATCATGCCACCTTTAAACGATAGCTGATTTACACTTTTTGCTAATCTATTTTATTGAATAATACAATATAATTATTATAGAAACCCACTGCGCTGTTGAAATACCCCAAAAAATCCCTCTTACGAAATCATCTCTAAAAGATTCATTTACAAATCGAAATACTGCATACCCAATTAAATAACTTTTTAAAATGTCTAATTCTGGCCTTTTTTTACGCAAAATTATTAGCACAACAAATAGTATAAATTCATAAGCTGCCTCTATAAGCTGTGTCGGAATACGCTCAAACACTAAAATTCTTGCTTAAACTTTTTATTGTTTTTGCATTTTTATGCTTTCTAATTTTACCGCATTCATTTCTTCCTACATTAATCCATATCATGAAACAGTGAAGTAATCATATTGATCAACGCTGTAATCTCTGATACGGATTTCTCAATATCATTATAAATACCAGAGGATTGACTGGATAATTCCTGCATACTTTTTGCCACAACTGCAAATCCAACACCTGCCTCGCCGCTCCTTGCTGCTTCTATGGTAGCGTTTAGGGAGAGGATTGTCTGTTTCTTTGCTATTCCTTTTAAGTGGCCTGTATTCTCGTTGATCTGGTCAACAAGTTCGCCGGATTTCTTAACATTTTCCTTTACGGATTCCAGCCGGCCTGCGTTGTTGTGCTTAAAGTATTCGAGATTGACAAGCTGATTTACAACTACACCTAAAAGATTTGATGCTGCGCGGATTCTTTTCTCTGAGCTAACGGGCACTTTGCGGAGCGCCTGAATGTATTTGTCTGGGTCGATTCCAAGCTCCTGTGCAGTCTGCCGAAATTTTTCCTCATCTGGTTCTGCGGGAAGTACCTGCCCACCGATAATAGATCCAAATTTTTCATCATTAATAATAATATCAATAGAAAAGTCCATTAATCCTGCATGGCAGAAATAAGTTCCACTGCATTCATTGTCACATTTTACGCAGCGTCTATTCCCTTCGGATGAACCACGCGTATATTTCATACAAAAATCTGTAAAGTTGCTTCCTTCTGTCAGATATTCACCATGTTTTCCAACTGCGATTGCTGCAAGACCTGTCGCATTGGAAAAGTCATCTTGTATCTTCTGTAATTTGCTTAAATCCATAAAATCTTTTAATTCCATGTTCACCCTCTCGCCTTTCCGTAATTTTTATAATTCTGTAGCATATGCACTTTCCTAGTACTCCGTTTTATAATTTCTTATACACTAAGGAACTGACGTACTAGAAGCGTCAAACAATATCGGATAAATCAGACAAATAGTAATACATTTTGATAGCACTCTAAAAAATCTGACGAAGCACGTTTCCCCAATACTGTTCTTATCCACATTTTTAAACAAACTGTAGTGTGTAATTTTAAAATTCTTAGTGAACGCTTTTTGTCTGCTTTAAATTTCATTACGCACCCCAAACTTTGCTAAAAAAGTCTAAAAATGTGCAATTTCTATCTTTTATTATACATGAAATTCATATAAATTTTCAATATATATTTTTGTAAATCAACTGTTTTCATACAATTTCTTTTTATTTCTCGCCGTATCAATTAATTCTTTTGCATTTCCACGCACGGTATCTGTGATATCCTCACCGCCAAGCATCCGCGCAAGTTCCTCGATCACTTCGGATTCCTCTATCTGCGCAATGCTGGTCACGGTTTTATTGCCCAATGCCTGCTTCGCAATCCGATAATTTGCATCTGCCATTGCCGCAATCTGTGGCAAATGTGTTATGCATAGAATCTGATGGCTTCTGGAAAGTGCACCGAGTTTTTCTGATACTTTCCATGCTGTCTTACCACTAATTCCTGTGTCAATTTCATCAAAAATCATCGTTGGGATTCTGTCGCGTGATGCCAGCACTGTTTTAATTGCCAGCATAATTCTGGAAAGTTCACCGCCGCTTGCCACGCTTCCTAAGCTTTTCATTGGCTCGCCAGGATTGGTGGATATCATAAATTCCACGTCATCAAAACCGTTTGCCGCAATTTCTTCCTTTTCGCGGACTTGGATTTCAAACTTTACTTTTAGGAAATTCAAGTCGGTCAGTGCATCTACCATATCTGCGGAAAGTTTTTTCGCTTCCGCTTTCCTGATTTTTGACGCTTTGGCACATACAGTTTTAAGCTCTGCAAGCACTTTTTCCAATTTCGTTTCAAGCTGCGCTTTATACGCATCCGCATTTTGCAAGCGTTCAATTTTATCGGAAAGCTGCTGTTGGTATGCAAGTACCTGCGTAATGCTCCCGCCGTACTTTAACTTTAAACGATTGATTAAATTGAGGCGCTCTTCTGTCTGGACAAATGTATCGCCGTCAAATTCCATATCCGACATATATTCTGCAATTTCTCTGTTAAAATCGCTTAACAAAGCGTCAATATTATCCAGTTCATCTGCAAGCTGTTTTGCCTTTTCGTCATAATTCTCAATTGCGCGCAAATCCCGCACCGCATAACCAACTGCATCTGCTGCCGTCTGATCGCCATTTCCAGTAAGCTGGTAGGCTCTAGCAGCGGACTCAACAATCTGCCTGCTGTTGGACATTTTTTTGTACAATGCTTCTAATTCGTCATCCTCGCCCTCTGTAAGCCCTGCCTCGTCAATTTCATTATATTCAAACTCTGCAAGAGAAAGTTCCTTCGCCTTTGCACTGTCGTCCAAGTGAAATTCCTCAAGTTCTTTTTTAAGTTTGGAATAGAGTTGATGTTTTTCCCGAATACTGTTTTTTAAGACCGATAATTCCTCGCCTGCAAAAGCGTCCAGAATTTCTAAATGATTCTTTTTATATAGAAGCGATTGGTGTTCATGCTGCCCGTGAATATCAATTAAAAGTTCAGACAGCGCCTTTATCTGCTTTGTTGTTGCATTTTCTCCGCATATTTTGCACAAACTGCGGCTAGGTTGGATTTTCCTCTGGATAATAATAACGCCGTCCTCCTCTATCGGAAGTTCCAGTGCCCGAACAGCTTCTATTACGCTGCTGTCAGATAATTGAAATACCAGTTCTACAAGCGCATACTCTGCGCCGTTTCGTATCATATCTTTATCGGCTCTTGCCCCCAGCGCCAGATTAATAGATCCAATTAAAATAGATTTTCCTGCGCCTGTTTCACCGCTTAATATATTCAGCCCTTCCTTAAAGTTCACCTCTGTTTCCTCTATTAAAGCCAAGTTTTTTACGTGTAAGCTTATAAGCATATTTGTAGCCATACCCCTTTCTTCGTGTGCGCATCTAAACACTGCCACACTATCTGCGATTAAAAATTTAAGATTTACCCTTTTAATATCCCCTCTATTTTCTCTATTACAATCTCTGTTTCCCTTGCGGATTTTACAGCCGCCATAATGGTATCATCCCCTGCAATGCACCCCACAATTTCCGGAAATTTCAAAGCATCGATCGCCGCCGCAACCGCCATTGCCATACCCTGCACCGTCTTTAACACCAAAATATTTTGCGCCTTATTCATAGAAACCAGCCCATCACGAAGCACACGCAAATATTTATCGCTTAATTTAATTTCATCATTTTGCAGAATTACATATTTCTGCCGCCCATTCCCAGCCGAAACCTTCGTTAAATTCAACTCCCGAATATCCCTAGAAACCGTCGCCTGCGTCACCGCAAAACCTTCCCTTCGCAAATACGCTGCCAGCTCCTCCTGCGTTTCAATATCATACCGATGAATCAAGTCCACCACCGCCTCAAGCCTCTGCCTTTTCACAAAATCCCCCATTCCATTCCAAAACCCCTCTCCCCAAGAAAACTCTAGAAGTTCTTCTTGCGCTTCATCACTAGTCTTCTCAACAAACCGGAAAAACGCTGCCCTTGCGTTTTTCCTGCGCGAGATTAG
>CBCOYO010000036.1:0-15827 GCA_965114465.1 uncultured Lachnospiraceae bacterium | reverse complement strand
AACTTCTTGGCGTTTCGTCCTATGGCGAAACGTCTTTAGAAGTTCTTCTCGCGCTTCATCACTAGTCCTCTCGACAAACCGGAAAAACGCCGCCCTTGCGTTTTTCCTGCGCGAGATTAGAACTTCTTGGCGTTTCGTCCTATGGCGAAACGTCTTTAGAAGTTCTTCTCGCGCTACATTCTCATTTTCTCTCGCAAGGTTTCCAGAAAACTGACTTCTCGCAGCTTCATTATTTTTGTTACTTTATCGGAGCGGATGATACGGATTTTATCGCCCTCGTTTAAGCTTACCGGACATCTGCCGTCAAAACTGGCGTTAACTTCCTGTGCTTCATCAGGCTTATAAGTTCCAATTTCAATATCAATTATATCGTCTTCTGCTAGAACAATTGTTCTATTATTTACCATTGCATGAGAACAGACAGGGGTCATCATAATTAGCCGCGCCTTTGGTTCTACAATCGGGCCGCCTGCCGAAAGGTTATAAGCCGTTGATCCAGTAGGCGTTGAGATAATCATACCGTCCGCGCTGTAGGTACTAAGCAGGCAGTCATTGACATAAATATTAAAATTAATAACATGGAGTGCGCCTATACGGTTAATCACAATATCATTGAGTGCCGTCTGTGGTTTCTGGCTGATACCTGCTATTACAGGAATACCATTTAGCATCATGCGTGTTTCTACTTCGTAACGGTCTGCGATTAAGCTGTCCAGCGCTGGCTCTATTTCCTCTTTATCCACCTCTGCCAAGTAGCCGAGTGTGCCAAGATTCACGCCAATCAGAGGAATATATCTGCCGACATATTCCCGCGCCGCACGCAGCATTGTACCGTCACCGCCAAGAACGATAATACCTTCCACTTGGCTGTTTACCGTTTCGTGGCAGACACAGCCCCTATCGGTTAGATATTTGCAAATTTTATTAGTAAAATCGCCGTTTTCATCTTTACGCTGGTTTGTATAGATATAAAAGTTTTTCATAATATTCGTTATTCCCCTGCTATGCTTTTGCTATGCTTTGCTTTTGCTATGCTTTGCTTTTGCTATGCTTTGCTTATGATTTGCTTTTGCGTTGTTTTTGCTATGCTTTTGCTTTTGTGTTGCTTTTTGCTGTACTAATGTTTTGCTTACAGTTCCAATGCTTTATGTGCCTTTGCCACAGTTTCCGTAATCTTGTCAAGATACACTGCCGCAACAACGCTTTTAGCATCAAAATCTGCTGGTATCGTTTCTGCTTTTTGGATGTGCATAAGATACTCGATATTTCCCTCCGGCCCACGGATAGGAGAATAATCCAGATTTAAAATCTCAAAACCTTTTTCCAACGTAAATGCAAACACTGTTTCAATCACTTCTTGATGAATCGACGGCTCTCTGACAACGCCTTTTTTTCCTACTTTCTCACGACCAGCCTCAAACTGCGGTTTAATCAAACATACCATTTGCGCTTGGGGCTTGAGCAAATCATAAGCAGGCGTTAAGATTTTATCCAAGGAAATAAAGGATACGTCCACGGAAGCAAACTCCGGTTCGTCTGCAATATCTTCTTTTTTTATGTATCGGAAATTCGTCTTTTCCATACAGACAACCCGTGTGTCATTGCGCAGCTTCCAAGCAAGCTGTCCGTGCCCTACATCAATCGCATAAACCTTTGCCGCACCATTTTGGAGCATACAGTCTGTAAAGCCGCCGGTAGACGCACCAATATCCATGCAAATTTTTCCTTCGAGTGCAATCGGAAACTGTTCCAGCGCTTTTTCCAATTTCAGACCGCCGCGGCTTACATATTTCAGCGTATTTCCTCTGACCTCAAGCATTACTTTTGTTTCGTCAAACATTGCGCCTGCCTTGTCCTCTTTCTGCCCATTCACATAGACACTGCCGGACATAATTACTGCTTTTGCCTTTTCTCTCGACTCCGCAAGCCCTTGCCGAACCAACAATATGTCTAAACGTTCTTTCATATCAAACCCTCATCTTAACCGTCGTCTGTAATCATGTGCAAAATATCGCCCCTAATTCTACCCACAATCTATAATCATCTACAACATCCTGTTCCTGATTCTATCTGCAATCTGTAAGCATCTACAACATCCCGTTCCTGATTCTATCTGTAATTATCTACAACATCCCGTTCCTGATTCTACCTGCAATCCATAATCATCTGCAATATCCCGTTCCTGATTCTATCTGCAATCTGTAAGCATCTACAACATCCTGCCCCTGATTCTACCCACGATCTGTTACTGTCTGCAAAATCCTGTCGGTAATGGTATCCGCATCAATTCCTACCTCCTTGCGGAGTATCTCCACATTGCCATGTTCCACATATTCATCTGGTATGGAAATACACAGCAGTTTGGCTTGCGCATGGATATTGTCAAGATACGCACGCACTTTTTCACCAAAACCACCGCTTGCCACATTTTCTTCCATTGTTACGATTAATTTATGACTTCTGCTGACTGCGCCGATTAGCTCAGTATCAATTGGTTTCACAAACCGCGCATTAATAATACTACAATCGTATCCTTTGCAAATCAATTGTTCCCGCACCGTTAATGCTGTTTTTACCATACTTCCCACAGCAACCAGCACAATCTGCTCACCCTGATAAATCCACTCCGCTTTTCCCAAAACAATTGGTTCACGGTACTCACGCAATCCGTCATATGCTTCGCCACGGGGATAACGCAGCGCAACAGGCCCTTGAAAAGCAATGGCAAATTTCAGCATATCTGAAAGCTCCCATTTGTTTTTCGGCGCTAAAATATGCATATTGGGAATCGAAGAAAGATAAGATAAATCAAAAATTCCTTGATGTGTTTCTCCGTCGCTGCCAACAAGCCCCGCTCTGTCAATTGCAAATACCACAGGAAGATTCTGAATACAAACATCATGCAGTATCTGATCGTATGCACGCTGCAGAAACGACGAGTAAATCGCTACCACGGGTTTCATGCCACCTGCTGCAAGTCCCGCCGCAAACGTTACCGCGTGTTCCTCCGCAATACCCACATCAAAAAAACGATCAGGATACATATTCCGGAAACGTTTCAATCCTGTTCCATCCGGCATTGCCGCTGTAATTGCCACAATATTTTCATCTCTGTCACCAAGCTTACACATCACAGTGGAAAAAACATCCGTGTAATTGGATTTCGTTTTCGGCGTTAGCGGAAGACCCGTTTCGATATCAAACGGTTCTGCACCATGAAAACGCGCGGGATGTTTTTCGGCTGGCGCAAAGCCTTTTCCTTTTTGTGTCAATACATGGACAATCACCGCAGACTTGCAGCGCTTTGCCTCACGGAAAACTTTCAGCATATCAGGAATATTGTGACCGTCCACCGGCCCAAGGTACGTCAATCCCATATCCTCAAAAAACATTCCTGGAATTACAAGATGCTTTACAGAACTTTTGGCACGACGGATGCTCTCGACAATTGGTTCACCAAGCCGCGACTCCATCAAAGAATTATAAATGCCCTCCTTAATATCCAGATAACGCTCCGTTGTACGGATATTGTTTAAATACTTTGACATACCGCCTACATTTTCAGAAATAGACATATTGTTGTCATTTAGGACAATAATAAAATTCTTCTTTAGCTGCGCAGCGTTATTGAGTGCTTCATATGCCATGCCGCCAGTTAAAGAACCATCTCCAATTACTGATACAATGGTATGATCCTCATTTCTTAAATTACGCGCTTCCACAAGCCCCAGCCCCGCAGATATCGAAGTGGAACTGTGCCCTGTATCAAAGCAATCGCAGTCGCTTTCCTTTCTCTTAGGGAATCCGCTCATTCCGCCGTATTTGCGCAGATTTTCAAAACCTGCTTTTCTTCCTGTTAAAATCTTATGCGTATAGGATTGGTGTCCTACATCCCAGACAATTTTGTCCTTGGGAAGCATCAGGCTTAAATGCAGCGCCATTGTCAGCTCTACCGCACCCAAATTAGAGCCTAAATGTCCGCCGGTAACACTGATTTTATGAATTAAAAAATCCCTGATTTCCTCCGCCAATACTGTCCATTGCTCCGGCGCTACCTTTTTTATATCATTTTCCTGTTCGATCGTTTCCAATATCATAAGGCTTCGCTCCTTTTTCGGCTGTTAATTATGTTTTTTCCCAAGTCAACTGCGGATTTGGTTCTTGATAATGATAAAAATACTCTGCGGCGTCCATTGCCATTTGAACTGTAACACAAGAATTTGCCGGATACAGTCCCTCCTGACCGCCAGTGACAAGCCGCACCATATTCTCAGCATTCTTTACCTCCGGATTCAACAAATCGTACAATAGTTCTTCCTCATCAAACGATAAATATACAATATATCTGTTATCCGATCCGCCTGCAATGCACATATAAAAGCTTTCTGCTTCATTGCCAAACGTTACCATTGTTCGATGATCACCGTCCAGCGCAGAGATTAGATTCGCAATTTCTTCCCAAGAAGGCATATGCAGCGTTTCACCAATATCCTGCTGATTCCGATTGATATACTGCCAATTATCATATTCTGCTTCCACAATATGCAGCAAAAAAGCACCTCCCAAGTTCCTGTTTATCCCCAAAACACATATAGCCCACAAATTATAACAGCAGCTTATTTAACCCTTGTAATCAAGCTGCGGATTAACGCCAAAAGAAAATCCCCCTGCAATGCTGTGTTTTTCTGTGCTGCAATATCTTTTTGCAATCCCTCCAACTGTTCGATAGCACGGTTCGATAATTCTTTCTGCTCTGTGCTTGCAGTTTCCAGCCCTTTTAAAGTAACATATGTTGTTTTATTATTTTTCTCATCACTTCCCACCTGCTTGCCAAGCACTTCAAGCGAACTCGTTACATCTAAAATATCATCCTGTATTTGAAACGCAATACCAATCTCATATGCCGCCTGTTCCACAACTGCTGTCTGCGCTTCGTCTGCCCCGCCAAGCACTGCGCCTATCATCATAGCTGCCTGTATCAGCGCTGCTGTTTTATGCTCGTGAATAAATAACAGGTGTTCTTCTGTTACCTGATCGCCAAGATTCTCCGCTTCAATATCCGCAGTCTGACCGCCTATCATACCATAAATTCCCGCTTTGCCAGCAAGAATTGTCAACGCTTTTACTGCCTTTGCAGTGTCAATGCCCTCTATCGCAAACGCCTGCAATGCCGTTTCAAACGCATAGTTTAACAGCCCATCCCCTGCTAGAATCGCCATCGCTTCTCCATAAACAACATGTGTTGTTTTTCTACCGCGGCGGTATTCGTCATTATCCATTGCAGGGAGATCATCATGTACCAGCGAATAAGTGTGTATCATCTCAATCGCTGCCATAAACGGTAAAATCTCTTTACCCGTGCCGCCAAACATTTGATACGTTTCCTGCATTAACATAGGGCGAAGCCGTTTGCCTTTTGCCGTTATACTGTAATTCATTGCTTCTGCAACACATTTTGCCCAGCCCTCCTCTTTGGGAAGATAGCTTTCCAGAAGCTTGTCTATATTTTCTGCGCGATTGTGCAGTTCTTGTTCAAATTGATTTTCCAAACTCATCTAATTCTCCACTTTTTTATTTTTTAGACTACATTATGATATACTGTTCAAAATTCCGTTAATTCCCCGTTTTCGCTAATTTTCAAGACTTCTTTCTCAACTTTGTCAATTTTACTGTTGCAGGCTTGGATTAATTTCATACCCTCTTGGTATACTTGGAAGGACTCTTCCAATGAAATATCTTCCTCCTCAAGTCTTCCAATTACCATTTCCAGCCGATCAAATGTCTGTTCCAAAGTCAATTCTTCTTCCACTTTAACATTCACACCTTTCCAAAGCCAGCGTTGCCAAAAGCAAACTCCCCTATTATTTTATCCGCTCTGCCTGCTCAATCCGCGCCGCCGCCCTGCCGTTTTTCACATAGATATTGACCAGACTGCCTATTTTTGCATTTCGGATATCATTGAATACATGACCAGCATCATCTTCTACATAGGAAAATCCTTGATTGAGCTTGTCCAACGGTGACAAGCCTTTTAGCTTTTCGGCATATAATGCCATACGATGCTTCTGCCGTGTCAGTGCTGCCTCCATTCGGCTTTCCAGCCTACTCTCAATATCCATACAAAACATACGTTTCTCTTGTATCTGATGCATTGGGCTTAAAATCTGAAGTTTTAATTTCCGGTTATCCAATCGGCTGCGCTGCTCTTCCAGCCGCGCCAGCATATAGCGCTCTAGGGTATTTTGATATAATTGCAGGCGTTCTGTTAGCTGCGCAAATTCATAGACTGCAAGTTCTGCCGCCGCTGACGGTGTTGGTGCTCTTAAATCCGCCACAAAATCAATTATCGTTGTATCCGTTTCATGTCCTACCGCCGATATAATCGGAATGCTACAGTCAAAAACTGCCTGTGCCACAATTTTTTCATTAAATGCCCATAAATCTTCTATCGATCCGCCTCCGCGCCCCACAATTATTGCATCAACGCCAAACAGCTCTAACGCGTTAATGCCGTTAACAATGCTTTCTGCTGCCTGTTCTCCCTGAACAATCGCCGGATACAGAATAATCTGTATATAAGGATTTCGTCTTGTCGCAATCTCAATAATATCGCGCACCGCCGCACCTGTCGCAGCGGTAACAACACCCAGTTTTTGTATATATTTGGGAATCGGCTGTTTATATTCCGGCGCAAACATTCCCATTTCTGCAAGTTCCTGCTTTAACTGTTCAAATTTCTCATACAACCGCCCTGCACCGTCAAGCACGATTTGCTTGGCATAAAGCTGATATTTTCCATCTCTTTCGTAAACGTCAATCGTACCGCCAACCACCACCATTTGACCCTCTTTCATCTGAAAAGAAAGTCCGGCGCGGCTGCCGGCAAACATAACACAAGTTATTACGCCTTTTGCGTCTTTTAATGTAAAATAGATATGCCCTGATGAATGATACTTGCAGTTACTGACCTCACCCTTTACAAAAATAGATTTCAGCATAAAATCCTGCGTAAACATATTTTTGATATAGGAATTCACTTGGGCAACCGTATAGACATTCTGCATCCTATCCTCCGCGACATTTTATTTCGCAAATTTCGCCAGAATCCCATTGACAAATCCTGACGATTCGTCCTGCCCATAACGCTTGGCAAGTTCCACTGCCTCATTAATTGCTACGCCAACCGGCACGTTTTCATCATAGATTATTTCATAAACCGCAAGACGCAGAATCGTTAGGTCAACCTTCCCCATTCTCTGCGTTGTCCAGCCTTTTGCCTGCTTATTGATCATTTCATCAATTTCTTCTAGTCTATCTATAATTTTGCTGCTCTTTTCCGAAATATACCGCGCATCGCTGTCCTTTACCAGTATTTCCTCATCCTCATATGAAAACTGCTCGAAAAACAGTTGTTCCTGCTCCGGCATTTCTTCGCGTCCATTAAACTCCACACGGAATAGTAACTTAAATATTTGTTCCCTAAGCTCTCGTCTGCTCATTTATCTTTTCCTTATTATAATACTACCTTATTTTCCATCCGCCATTTTTATCCCGACAATCCGAATATTAACTTCAGATACATCAAGTCCTGTCATTGTTTCAATCGCGTTCTTAACCTTTTCCTGCAGTTTCTTACAGGTTGTAGGAATATTAAATCCATACTGCAAAGTAACTGCCAAGTCCACCGATACGGTACGGTCAAGGATATCCACATGTACGCCTTTTGACTGTTTCTTCATTCCGACTTTACCCATTAGCTCATTGGTAATATTTCCTACCATTGCGCCTACGCCGTCTACTTCCGTTGCCGCAAGCCCCGCAATCATTGCAACCACATCATTTGCAATTTTTACCGTTCCAAACGCATCTGTGTCCGCCTGAAACACATACCCTTTTTTTTCTGACTCTTTTTCCATGAAATAGCCCTCCTTGTACTCTATTTTTCCCATGAACTTAAATTGATTATACCAAACCAACCAATATTTGCAAGGTGTCATTTAAAAAAACATCTAATCGAGTAGGGATTCCCACTACTTTGGCGTGGGTGTGAAAAGTAACTAGAAGTTTACTTCCTCTATGAATAGGGTTCTCTACTCGCCGCTAAAATTCCAAAAACTAATTGTTCTCTGGTTCTGGTTAGAGGTATATGCAATCGTTCCACCCTGACTGGCAACAAAGTCAAAAATCTCCTGATCACTGATTAATTTCTGCATAAATTCGTCATAGACCTCCGGTGTACTACACTTTAATATAATATAATCGGCCGCCTTCGCTGCTTCGCTCTCAAACACCAGTGCAAGCATCTCTTTATTATAATCCGTATAATAGAGCCCCTCCCGCACAAAATAATTGTCGTCCACGCTGACACAATCTGGCAGCGGCACTACCATTTCAATAGAATGCGTTCTTGTCAACTCGTCAGTTGTAACCAGAAAATAATCATAATTAATCGGCGGCGTATAAGACCCCTCCGACAAATCTCCACTGTAAGAATAAGAAGCGTCGCCCCATGTAGGATCAATATAATAATATGCTCCATTTACGCGGACTAAATTCCATGCATGACGTTCCCCGTTTGTAAAACCTGTTACCACAAGCGCCTGCATTCCAACGTTTTGCAGCATATATTGGAGTGCCTTGGCATAACCTTGACAGACCGAGCGCCCCTGCAAAAATACCGAACAAATATTTTGATTATTTGCTGCATTTTTATCATACTCTGTATTATGGATTAAATAATCATATAAATATTTCACGGTATTGTACTCGTCCTCATTCAAAGGCACTTCGCGAAAACAGTCCGCAAGTTGTTTGTCTATCTGCTCTCGTGTCGCTGCGGCTTCTGCGGCTGTCATAGAATAAGTTCCCTGAAACGTAATCGACGTAATTTTCTGGTTAATGCTATATTCTGTATATTGATAGCCCTCCACATAGAACAATTCCGGATGATCATTCATTACACTGTAAAACGCCTTGTCAATCAAAGATTTATCCAATGTAGATATGGTTATACTTTCCTCTAAATTGGTCAACGCACTAAGAATTTCATGATACAGTTTCTTGCTTACTGTGTCAAGCTGAAAATATGCATAATAAATATCGGCTACCGGCTCTAACGTTTCTTCTAGCGCTATATCGGAAGCCTGTCCGTCCTCTGCCTCTTGATTATTTTCTTCATTTTCCACGGTTTCCGTATTTTCACTATTTCCTTGTTTCTTTTTCTTTCCATTTTTGGGTGGAGGCGTATCGTACTCTGACGCCGATTCTTGCATCTGTAATGGTTCTGATTCTTGTACTGCTTCCGCACTGCCTCTTAAATTTTCCAAAAAACTACTGTCCAACGCGCATCCGCCAAGACAGACCGTAAGCCCTAATACGAAAAACCCTGTAAACGCTGTCTTTAACTTCTCCATCCATAATCCCATTCTAATTCCGTCCA
This sequence comes from uncultured Lachnospiraceae bacterium, assembly GCA_965114465.1. Lineage (GTDB taxonomy): Bacteria > Bacillota > Clostridia > Lachnospirales > Lachnospiraceae > COE1. The sequence continues at coordinate 6,388 of CBCOYO010000036.1, read as the reverse complement.
AACTCCGAAAGTACCAGCCCCTTATTTCGGTCAAGTGTCATACCGATACTCCACTGATTAATAAACAACAGCAGCGGATTTCCCTTTAAATCTTGAATTTTCTTCATATCTGACGTTCCTGTAAGTTTCTGCAAGTCAATCTCGTCCTTATTCTCGATCCAACGGATATACTCATAGGGCAGCGACTCTAACTTAATCTCTACATTATATTCGTTTTCCAGTCGATATTTTAATACATCAAACTGCAATACGCCGACAACACCGACAATAATCTCCTCCATACCCGTATTAAACTCTTGAAAAATCTGTATCGCGCCCTCCTGTGCAATCTGATTGACACCCTTGATAAACTGCTTGCGCTTCATTGTGTCCATTTGCCGTACTCTTGCAAAATGTTCCGGCGCAAATGTGGGAATCCCCTCATAACATATGTTATTTTTCGGTGCGCACACTGTATCCCCTATGGAAAAAATCCCAGGATCAAATACCCCAATAATATCGCCTGCATATGCCTCGCTTAATATCTTACGCTCGTCCGCCATAATCTGCTGTGGCTGGGAAAGGCGCATAATCTTGCCGCCCTGTACGTGCTTGACTTCCTCCGCAGCATCAAATTTTCCAGAACAAATCCGCATAAAAGCAACACGGTCACGGTGCGCCTTATTCATATTTGCCTGAATTTTAAATACAAAGGCAGAAAAAGCGTTCTCTGCTGGATCAATCCATTCCCCCTGCGATACTCTAGGGAGTGGTGTTGTTGCCATTTTGAGGAAATTTTGCAGAAATACTTCCACGCCAAAATTCGTTAACGCCGAACCGAAAAAAACAGGCGTTAACTTTCCGCGCCGAACCTCCTCAATATCAAATTCTACACTAGCACCATCCAAAAGTTCTATTTCATCCCGCAGTGTGCCAAGTGCCTCCTCGCCAAGCTGTTCCAATAACAGCGCTTCATTATCCATTGGAATCACGGTTGTTTCTCCCTCTTTCGTGCCTTTTTGTGTATCCGAATAGGTCAACACATGGTTTTCATGCCTGTCATATACACCTTTAAAACGTTTTCCAGAACCAATCGGCCAATTCACAGGGCAAGTTGCAATTCCCAGCTCCTTCTCAATCTCGTCAAGCAGTTCAAAGGTATCGTTTGCATCTCTGTCCAGCTTATTAATAAATGTAAAAATCGGAATGCCACGCATACCACACACTTTAAACAGCTTCCTTGTCTGTGCTTCCACGCCTTTGGAGGCATCAATTACCATTACTGCGGAATCCGCCGCCATCAATGTCCGATACGTGTCCTCCGAAAAGTCTTGATGTCCCGGCGTATCAAGGATATTAATGCAGTACCCGTCATAATGGAACTGCAAAACCGAAGAAGTAACAGAAATACCTCTCTCCTTTTCAATCTCCATCCAATCCGATACGGCATGTCTGGCAGTTGCTTTTCCCTTTACACTTCCGGCAAGATTAATTGCACCGCCATATAATAAAAATTTCTCTGTCAAAGTCGTTTTGCCTGCATCTGGATGCGAAATAATGGCAAATGTCCTTCTCTTATTAATTTCTTCTATAATGTCACCCACTGAAATTTCCTCCGTTTACCCTAATCAATAACGTGCGTTTCTTATATTATAACTGCTGGCGGTTTTTACCGCAGCGACAGCATACTATCCCCCGCTGTTTCCTTGACAACGCCTAGATAATCCAGCACTGTTGCTGCAATATCTGCAAATGTTTCCCGTGTCCCGTAATTTATTGGCTGAATCTGTTTTCCATACATTAAAAATGGCGTATGCTCTCTTGTATGATCTGTAGTTGCCATATATGCAGGATCACAGCCATGATCAGCAGTAATTATCAACACATCTTCCTCTTTCATTTTACCCATAATTTCGGGCAGTTTTTCATCATAATAAGCAAGTGCTTTTGCATAGCCATCCACATCCCGGCGATGCCCATATAACATATCATAATCCACTAAATTTACAAAACATAACCCCTCGAAATCCTTATCCAGATATTCGAGCGTGCGCATAATCCCCTCGGCATTTCCGCTGGTATATACATATTCTGTAATCCCTTTTCCGGCGAAAATATCATTGATTTTCCCCACTGCAATCACATCTTTCCCTGCGTCCTTTAGCTGGTCAAGCATCGTAATATGCGGCGGAAGCAATGAAAAATCATGCCGATGCGCAGTCCTTGTAAAACTGCCCTTGCAATCGCCGACAAAGGGCCTTGCAATCACGCGCCCTACGCCATGCTCACCCTGCAGCAGTTCGCGTGCAATTCGGCAGTATTCATACAATTGTTCTAATGGTACTTTTTCCTCGTGTGCAGCAATCTGGAATACACTATCCGCAGAAGTGTATACAATTAAATCGCCAGTCTTTAAATGCTCCTCCCCATACTCCTGAATCACAGCAGTTCCAGAATATGGTAGATTACAAAGGACGCCACGCCCTGTTTTCTCACAAAAAGGTTCTAAAACCTCTTTCGGAAATCCCTTGGGATAAGTGGGAAGCGGCTTAGGCGAAATCATCCCAGCAATTTCCCAATGCCCTATCGTTGTATCCTTTCCCTTAGAAGCCTCCTTCATCCGCGCAACACACGCAAGCGGGGCTTCCACTGGCTCTTTCTTGCGGCAGGCAACGCCCTCAATATTAAAAATTCCAAGCTTTTTTAAATTCGGTATTTCAAACCATTCACTTTGCGACACAGAGCCTATGGTGTTTGTACCACTGTCACCATAGGCTGCTGCATCTTCCATTTCACCAATGCCAAAACTGTCTAAAACAATTAAAAAAATTCTTTTCATAAGTTCTCCTTTCTAAATACAGCGTCACACTGGCTGCAAACCGCCAAATCAGTGTATACTGGGGCTGTCGCATTAAGGGAAATAGATACAAGATACAATAGTATTGCGCTACGTTTTATGCAATATCTTGTATAGTTAAAACTTATTGCAACAGCTCCAGTTGCACCAGCCGCACGCCGCAAAGCGGCAATTTTCCTTGGTACGGCTGTGTGCATCGTGTTATGCTTAGCGTCAGTCTTAACGGCGCTTAGTATAACGCTGCACTCGAACATAGCATCACACTTTAGTATATCATATATTGCGGAAAAAGACACCTGAAATTTCCAATTATTGTGCAGAAACTGTAATTATAATGTTTTCTGGTGCAATTTCTGTCTTTCTCTGTACAATATCAATAATCTGTGCTGTCTGTGCTTCCGTTAGGCTCGTAGCTGCAACCATTACATCCGCGCTATCGCCGCTAATGCTTACTACAGTCTGCGCAAAGCCTTTTGCCTCTAATAACATCTGTGCGTCAGATTCCTTTTGGGCAGTTTCTGTCAATGTAATCATGGTATTTACAGCATCCTTTTTTGCTTCCTCTGTCAAGCTCTCATTATTAATGATTTCCATTAACGACTCTTTGTTCTGTGCTCTTGTCTGCTCTTTTAAAAGGTTCGCGCCTGCTATTGTGGAAACACCTGACGCACTTGTAAATACTGCTTCTCCCGGCACTTCCTGCTCAATAATATTGGCGTCTGCGTTCTCCTCGCTGTTTGCTGCAAGAACACCATGGCTCTCTGCTGCTTCTGCATTCGCCTGCAAATTGCTGTCTGTCATATTGTTTGTTGCAGCAGTATCTGCTGCCAATGCGTTTGTATCCATACCTTCTGTTAAGTAATTCTCTGTAATTGTTGCATCATCAGTATCTAAACTTAATATATCGCCGTTGGCATCTGTAGCTGCTGCCTGCTGTGAATAATCCGCAATCGTACCCTCTGTATCTTCTCTTAATGAAATTGCATACATATCTGCGTTCATTGTGTCTTCATCTGAGATTTCATACGTTAATTCGCTGTTGCTTCCATCTACCGATATAAAGTCCTCCTCGCCGATTTTTGTTCCAGCGAAATTTAGGTAGCCTGCTACGGCAATCATCAGCGCAAGTGCAGTAATCATAATCTGATTTTTTCTTAATATTTTTTTCACAAGACCATTTCCTTCCTATGCTTCTCTTTACTACTTCTATCTTATTCTCGTCGTTGGTTGATTATCACTAAAATTTCATTAAGTTGTTCCGAGATCTAAAAAAGCAGGAAATTTTAATTCTCCTCCAACACCAGCACTTCCACCTTATTTGCTTCCACGCCAAACAGTGACATGGCAAGGCGTACAAGACGCAGTCTTACGGTTTCCTCTCGAGCGCCTTGCGCTGCGATTACGACGCCGTCTACGCTGGGGCAAACGGTACGAGAAATAAAAGGCACTTGATTGCCGTTGTCATCTACCGTATAGACCGTTTCCTCGTCAACGGTTGCCTCACGGCTGCCATCCCCTTCCTTATTGGTGGTCGGCTTATTTTTTTCTACAATATATTCCTGTGAATTTTTCATATAAATCAGCACTTTCACTTTCCCAACGCCCTCAACGCCTGATAGAAATTCCTCCAATTCCCGTTCAAGGCTTTCCTTATAAGAATTGCTGGATGTACTGCTTGCACTCGTTGAATTTCGATAAGTATTTTCTATCTCTTTTGTATTCGCGGCAAGCGGATTTGCGCTGCTGGTATCTTTTCTAGGCGTACTTTCTTTTCGTTCGGTTGGAAGTAAAATAACAAAAATTAAAATGCCGCTTAAAAAGATAATCAGCATTGTTTCCTTATTCCCCGCTGCCAATAGCTTCTTCAAACCATTCCGCCATTTCTCTAACATCCTGTTCCACCTCCTTTTGATTGTACTGACTCCATGACTTCTCCCATTCCTGATACAACGCATCCGACTGCGACAGACTTCCCTTTACCTGCCCTATTGCAGAAAATACCACAGTGCAGCAAATACACATCGTCAGCAGATAGGAAAACAGTTTTAGATATTTTTGATAGGGACTTCCTGCGGTTAACTGCAGCAAACATTGAAAACATATCACAGTATAGACAAGCCTCCGCACCTCAGCAGCAAGCTGATTCATATTTTTCACCATTCCTTTCCCGTTACAAACAAGACCGGAAAGACACTTTCACACTTCACAGTGCGAATTATCTTTCACTCTTTCTCCTCTCCATTCACGTTCTATAATCCACCTCCTGTTGCATTGGTTACCGCAGCGATTGTAATAAAAAACAGCGCTGTCACGGTTACCAGCATACGAAACAGCAAAAATCCAGCCTCTGCAATATACTCCACACAGTGCATCATCTGCCGTTCGCCGCAGATACTGCCGAGTGCGGCGCTTATTTTTATCGTCCCAAGTATTATAAAAATTCGGATTGCAGGTGCAATTATAATTAACACCAAAACCAATAAAATCAGTACGCCCATACTGTTTTTTACTGCAACCGCCGAAGCAAGCGTTACACTGGAAACCGACTCCGCAATATCGCCGATTCCGGGAATAGCACCTGCTGTCTTTTGGATAACCGATACATTTGCTTTATCGACTACCGGCGTTATAATAATTTGCAAAATACTACTGCCCGAGAGCACAACAATCATGGTTCGCAGCAGCCATTGAACACTTTTTTTAATTAAATCCATCACCGCTTTAAAGCGTTCTTCTCCCCAGATGCTTTCCACCACTCCCAGCATCATATACCCCTCCACCAAAGGCGTCATCGACGCTACAAGCAGTCCCTCCATTAAGCAGACAAATCCCACCAATAATTTATAAAAAATCAGCGCTGTCAGTCCAGAACCTGCCGCTGCCACGCAGATCATATACGCTGGAATCATAATTTTCAGAAATTCCAGCATTTTATCCATTGTTTCCGATACAATTGCCAAAACCTCCTGAAATGCATGAATCAACACCACAAGCTGGCAGAGTACAAAAAACATTTTGGCACATTTTGCCGCCCCCTCATTTTTAAAAGCAGTTAAAAAACCGGAAACCACAGCAGATATAATAAACAAAACCAATATAGAAATAAACAGACTTTTCCAATTATAAAAGTACCCTGCAAATACCTGTTTAATATAATTCCAGAAAATATCCGGCTCTAAAACCCAATTTCCTTTTAGCACATCCTCAATAAAATTTAGTGAACGTATATTCTGATTATTAGGCAGCAATTCCTTTAAAAAGTCATCTATTATATCTAAATTAGGCAAAAGACCCTCTAATATACTTTCATTCATGCTGCACCTCCCTCACTTTTGCATAGGAATTGTAGGAAAATAAGTGCTTATACTGCAAACCGCCAGAATTTACAGTGATGCCGTCAGGAAAGTACATGACTGGCGGTTCGCAGTCTGGTTGCACTGTAAATTTAATCGGTGTGCAGTATAGATTGCGCAGGATATTTCTTCAAGATTGTAGGCGAAAAAACGTAGGCGTAGCGGGCTACGGCGAGGCTTTTTCTCCTGCAAGATTGGA
>CBCOYO010000035.1:0-25896 GCA_965114465.1 uncultured Lachnospiraceae bacterium | reverse complement strand
CACCGAATGTTCGTAAATTGTTGCAAAATCTGGCGTTGGTGTGAATTGTAACAAAGTTGTTACAATTTTTCTTCCTATTTGACTATAGATATGGACATAAAGCTGCATTCTATATTATAATGAAACCATCGGCATATTTGCAGTTCCGATTTGCAATACATATCGAATAGATTTGAGGAGAAAAATCAATGAGAATTTTATTATTATTAAGGGGTTCGGCAAGCTGTGGCAAATCCACTTGGATTGAAAATAATGGTTTGAAACAATATGCTTTGTCAGCTGATGAAATTCGTCTGCTGTGTCAAAGCCCAGTGATGGAGCTTGATGGTTCACAGAGCATTAGCCAGAGCAATGATAAAGTAGTGTGGAAAACGTTGTTTCATATTTTGGAAATCCGTATGCAGCGGGGAGATTTTACCGTGATTGATGCGACAAATTCCAAAACTTCGGAGATGAACCGATATAAGGAGTTGTGCATTGCGTATCGGTATCGTATTTATTGTGTGGATTTTACGGATATTCCCGCAGAGGAAGTAAAGCGCAGAAATGCACAGCGTGAGCCGTTGAAAAGAGTACCGGAGGCGGTGATTGACAGAATGTATTCACGTTTTGCGACACAGAGAATCCCATCGGGGATACAAGTGATTCGTCCCGATGAGCTGGATACTATTTGGCTAAAGCTGTTTGATTTTTCGCAATATAAAAGAGTACATCATATCGGGGATGTGCATGGATGTTATACGGCGCTGCAAAAATATTTGTCTGATAACGGTGGGATTCAAGAGGATGAGATGTACATATTTGTTGGCGATTATATCGACCGTGGTTTAGAGAATGTGGAGGTTGTGCAGTTCTTAATGTCGCTGATGGGGCGTAAAAATGTACTGCTGTTAGAGGGCAATCATGAGAAATGGCTGTGGCTTTGGGCAAATGATAGAGCAACAAATTCTAAGGAGTTTGAGATGGTGACAAAGCCAGCATTAGAAGCGGCGGGAATTAGCAAGAAGGATGTACGGCAGTTATATCGGCGGTTTGGTCAGTGCGCATATTATCGTTATGGTGAAAATATTTATCTTGTTACACACGCAGGACTTAGCACGATTCCAAAGAATTTGTCCTTTGTTGCCACGGAGCAGATGATAAAGGGCGTTGGCAATTACAATGATTTTGAGAAAATGGCGGAGGTGTTTTTTGATACAACGCCGGATAACTGTTATCAAATTCATGGGCATAGGAATACAAAGCAGCTTCCGATAATGGTGAATGACAGGGTGTTCAACCTTGAAGGGCAGGTAGAATTTGGCGGCTGTCTGCGTTGTGTTCAAGTTGACATGGAAGGGATTCATTTTCAGGAAATTAAAAATGAGGTATTTCATGCGCCGGAGTTGCCCAAACGGGAGGAATACAATATTTCTGTAGAAGAAACCATTGCGGCATTGCGCCAGAACCATTATATTCAAGAAAAGAAATTCGGCGAAATCTCGTCGTTTAATTTTACGGATAAGGCGTTTTTTGACAGGGTTTGGGATGAGCAGACAACGAGGGCACGCGGACTGTACCTTGATACGGTGAAAAATAAGGTTGCGGCGCGGGCATATGATAAGTTTTTTAATGTAAATGAGCGGGAGGAAACGCGCTTTGAGATGTTGCAGCATCAATTGCAGTTTCCTGTAACAGCGTATATCAAGGAAAATGGATTTCTGGGAATTGTCAGCTATCAAGAGTATCAAGATGATTTGCTGATTACCAGCAAATCGACGATAAACAGCCAGTTTGCACAATGGTTTCGTGAAATGCTCTATCAGCAGGTTTCGGCTGAAAATATCTTAAAATTAAAGGAATATATTAAGGAACATAACGTTTCGTTTGTATTTGAATGTGTTGATATGGAGCACGATCCGCATATTATTGCTTATCCAGAAAGCAGGCTGGTTTTGCTGGATATTGTCCGCAATCAGATGCATTTTGATAAATATGAATACGAAGAAATGTGTTATGTGGCGAATCGTTTTGGTATGATTCCCAAAGAGAAAGCATTTGAATTGGCGAATTGGCAGGAGTTTTACGATTGGTACTATGAAGTGCAGGAAGAAGACTATGAATATCAGGGACGCAAAATCGAGGGATTTGTTATTGAGGATAGTACAGGTTATATGACAAAGTTAAAACTGCATTATTATAGTTTCTGGAAATTGATGCGCAGTGTATCACATGAAACCGTGCGAAAAGGATATATAAGGAAAACGTCAGTTCTAACAACGCCGACAGCAAACGCATATTATGCATGGATAAAAAAGCTGCGGGAGCAGAAAAATGAGAACGAAATTCCTAAGGATATCTGCACATTGAGAAAAATGTTTTATCAGGATAAGACAGCGTATAACAATGGAGGAGGAATACATGGAAACGCACAATAAAATTGACACAGTAATTTTTGACCTTGATGGTACATTATTATATACATTAGAAGACTTGACAGATGCAACAAATTATGCGCTTGCTGCCTGTGGTATGCCGTTAAGAACACTTGATGAAGTCAGGCAATTTGTAGGTAATGGTATTCGGAACTTAATGCGCAGGGCAGTACCGGACGGGGAAGATAATCCAAGGTTTGAGGAGGCTTTTACTGTTTTTCGAGGGTATTATCAAGATCATTGCAACGATAAGACAAGGGCATATGAAGGGGTACAGGCGCTATTGGCACAGTTAAAAGAACAGGGATATGCGCTTGCAATTGTTTCCAATAAAGTCGATGCTGCTGTGAAAGCATTGCGGGACAAATACTTTAAGGAGGTATCTGTAGCGATTGGCGACCGAGAGGGTATGGCACGGAAACCTGCGCCGGACAGTGTAGAATTGGCATTGCGAGAGTTGGGAAAACAGAAGGAACAGGCAGTTTATATTGGTGATTCTGATGTGGATTTGCAGACTGCTGTAAATGCAGGACTTCCGTGTATCAGCGTATTGTGGGGATTTCGGGATAAAGCATTTTTGGTGGAGCATGGGGCGTCTATTTTTGCCGAAAGCCCAAGGGAAGTGATAGATCAAATTCAAAACATAAAAGGATAGTAATAAAAAGATTTTAATAGAAGGACTTTGATAGAAAGACTTTGATACAAAGACTTTAATAAAAGGAAAGTAATAGAAAGATAGTAATAAAAATGTCATAATATAAACATAGCAGGAAAGCAGTAGAGGGGTTTCTTATGAAACTTTATGATAAAAAGCAGATTGACTGGAACAGTCTTCTTTTCAGCAATCGTGCATTGTTTCTTTTGTTAGTTCCGATTGTTGTGGAGCAGTTATTAAATTCCTTTATGGGAATGGTAGATACGATGATGGTATCTACGGTTGGGAGCGAGGCAATTTCAGCGGTTTCTTTGGTGGATGCTATCAATAATTTGGTAATTCAAGTATTTTCTGCGATGGCAGCAGGTGCGGCGATTATCTGTTCCCAATACCTTGGTAGTGGCGACGAGAAGCAGTGCAATAAAGCAGCAAATCAGGTAGTGCTTACAGTTTTTGTAATTTCAGCAACTCTTACGGCAGTATGTCTGATTGGAAGTGAGGGACTGCTGCGGCTGATTTTTGGTGCAGTTGAGGAATCGGTAATGGAAGATTCACTTGTCTATTTTCTAATTACAGTGATGTCGTATCCATTTCTAGCACTGTTTAATGCAGGTGCGGCATTTTACCGTGCTGGAGGGGACTCACGGTTTCCTATGGAAGTGTCTGTTATTTCTAATATTTTAAATATTGCTGGCAACGCTGTGTTAATTTATGGTTTGCAGTGGGGTGTAGCAGGTGCGGCAATTGCGACGCTGATATCCAGAATTTTTTGCACAATCGTAGTATTTTACTGCTTAAGAAAACCGCGTCAGAAAATCGTAGTGCGGGATTATTTGAAAATCCGTCCGGATATGCCGTTAATTATGAAAATAATGGCAATCGGTATTCCTTCTGGTATTGAGAATGGTATGTTTCAATTTGGAAAGCTTGCCATACAGTCAACGGTTTCAACAATGGGTACGGCGGCAATTGCGGCGCAGGCAATGACCAATATCCTTGAAAATGTGAATGGAATTTTTGGTATTGGTGTCGGTATCGGATTAATGACGGTTGTAGGTCAGTGTATCGGCGCTGGACGGCAGGAGGAAGCAAAGTATTATATTGTGAAGCTGACAAGTATTGCATGGGTTGGGATTTTGTGTTCCTGTCTTTTGGTCTTTGCGATAACAAAACCTGTTACATGGATTGCGGGAATGGAGTCAGAATCAGCGGCACTGTGCTTTGAAATGATGGCTGCCATTACGATTGTAAAGCCCTTGGTATGGGTTGGATCATTTGTAATCGGGTATGGGCTGCGTGCTGCGGGAGATGTGAGGTTTTCTATGATCGTTTCAACCATTACAATGTGGTGCTGTCGGGTTGCACTGTGTATTTACCTTGTAAAAGTATTTCATTTTGGCCCAATGGCGGTATGGATCGGTATGTTCGCAGACTGGACAATACGGGGAATACTGTTTTTTGGAAGATTTCTTAGCGGAAAATGGCTGAAAAGTAAGGTATGTTGACGACCGTTAAGATTTTCCAATTTCTGCACAGTCCATATTGCATAAGCGGGGAATGCGTGCTGTGCAGAAAGGAAAATCGAATCACTCGTGAGTATAGCAGAATAAAAATATTGAAAAAAATATGTTATGGTAGAGAATGATTGATATGTATGCAGGGGTATCAATATAATAATTGTAACAGTTCAGATAACCCATTGAACTGTTACGTATCCAGCCAATGGAAATTGCTTCGCGATGGGCTGGATACCTCCAACCACTACATTTTATTACGGGGCTGTCGCAATAAGCTTTGATGATACCAGATAGGGTGTAAATCTTAGCACAATGTTACACTATCTTGTATCCGTTTGTCTTAATGCGACAGCCCCTACCTGAACTGATACTAAAAATTGCAGTTACTTCGGGTTAGAGAATTGACTGCGGTCGCGCATAAGCATATCAAATTGTTTCGCAAGCCTGCGGTTTTTGGGGATAATTGTCAGCCATATAGTAACGCCTGCATGAAGCGCAAATCCTATATACAGTAGAATATCCGATATAGCAGCAAGTGGGACGCTTTGAAAAAGAAATAGATGTACTTCTATCAGCATATTCAATGAAGTAAAATTTTGAAGATGCTTGAGAAGCGTATTCAACAGACTAAAAAGCAGGATATACAAAAAGTATACATTTTGGGGTTTGACCCGCATACAAAAAAACAGGATAAAAAAGTATGTAAAATATCCAATACAATTTGCTCCAATCAATAGAAATAGATTGACGTTTCCATTCTGAACTAACAAAATAATATTGATAATGCGGGAAATCAGCATAAAGGACATTAGGAAACACATCCATTTGTTTTTGGCTAGGTCTAGTTTCTGAATTTCAGGATATTCACGGAAAATAGTTTCCCGCATTTGCTGATTTTTGGTATATTGTTCGTAGCGGTCTTCTGCACGCATCTTTTGCCTCCTAATTAAAAACGTGACAAACGTTAAGATTCTCTAATTCCTGCGCAGATTATATTGTATAAGAACTCAATATACGCTGTGTTGAAAAGAATATCGAACCGCTTGTCAGTATCAATAAAATTTTTATCTAGTATATCACAGTACAATTTATGTATCAATAAAAAATTGCAACCTCATAAAATTATCTATACGGATTCCCCATTTTATGCTATAATTCGACATATAGGAAATAGTATTTCGTTTCATATCGTTTTGAAAAATCTATGCTCAAGAATTGCAGAGAAATTGTTACAAATCGGCAAAGCAGAACTGTAACGAGAAATTTTTACAAATCGGCAAAGCTGTATTGTAATGAGAAGTCTTTACAATACGGCGAAGCAGAACTGTAACGAGAAATTTTTACAAATCGGCAAAGCAGAGCTGTAACGAGAAATTGTTAGAATACGGTGAAGCAGAGCTGTAACAAGAAATTTTTACAATGTTAATGCATAGTATGTAATACTGATAAACGTTAAGATTTCCCAATTCTTGTACAGTCCATATTGTATAATCAAACAATATAAATAGCGTAGAAAGGCAAATCGAATCGTTTGTGAGCACAAAATCAAAAAATTTATAAGCCATGCAGTAAGATGCAGCGCAGAAAAGAGGGGAAAATGGTTAAACTTATTATTGCAGGAACAATTTTTATTTTTATTATTGTACTGTTTGCGATTGGGTATGTCAAAGCGCCGCCTGATATGGCGTTTATTATTTCTGGTATTAAGAAAAAGTCAAAGATTGTAATTGGTAAGGCAAGTATTCGGATTCCGTTTTTTGAACGTTTGGATAAGCTGAATTTAAGGCTGATACCGATTGATGTAAAGACGAGCAACGCTGTGCCAACAGCAGATTATATCAATATTAACGTAGATGCGACAGTCAATGTAAAAATTAGCAGTAATCCGGAAACTTTGCGGCTTGCAGCAGAGAATTTCTTAAATAAAAATGCCGAGTATATTGCCAGTGTAGCACGGGAGGTGCTAGAGGGTAATGTGCGTGAAATTGTGGGAAAAATGAAGCTGGAAGAAATGGTATCTGACCGACAGAAATTCTCTACGCTGGTGAAAGAAAATGCAGAACCTGATTTGGCAGCAATGGGACTGGATATTATTAGTTTTAATGTACAGAATTTTGTGGATGCAAATGAAGTTATTGAAAACCTTGGTATTGACAACATTGTAAAAATTAAAAAGGCAGCGGCGATTGCAAGGGCAGAAAGCGAACGTGATATAAAAGTAGCGCAGGCTTCCGCTGACAAGGAATCCAATGACGCTGCTGTTGCGGCACAGACGGAGATTGCGAAAAAACAAAATGAACTGGCAATTAAAAAGTCTGAACTGCAAATGGAAGCCGATACCAAGAAGGCAATGGCGGACGCGGCATATGAAATTCAGAAAGAGGAACAGCGTAAAACAATTGAGATTACGACAGCGAATGCGGATATTGCCAAGCAGGAACGGGAGATTGAGTTAAAGCAGAAGCAGGTCGCTGTAAGAGAACGTGCACTAGAAGCTGAAGTGAAAAAGCAGGCAGAAGCAGATAAATACGCGGCACAGCAAAAAGCGGACGCGGCATTGTACCAGCGGCAGAAAGAAGCAGAAGCACAGCAGTTTGAAGCACAGCGGGAAGCAGAGGCAAGAAAGGCACAGGCAGAAGCAGATCGATTCTCAAGAGAGCAGGAAGCACAAGGTGTTCGGGCATTTGGCGAGGCGGAAGCGGCAGCAATTAAAGCAAAGGGGCTTGCGGAAGCGGAATCCATTCAGGCAAAAGGACTTGCGGAAGCAGAAGCTATGGAGAAAAAAGCGGAAGCTTATGCGAAGTATAATAAGGCGGCAGTTGCGGAAATGATGATTAAGGTGCTGCCTGATATTGCAGGGAAAATTGCAGAACCATTATCACAGATTGACAAAATTACGATTATTGGTGGAAATGGCGATGCAAATGGTGTAGAACAGGTCGCAGGCAATGTTCCGGCAGTGATGGCAAAATTATTTGAGTCTATGAAAGAAACGACAGGAATCGACTTGTCAAGTATTATTAACGCAGAATCTTATGATGCAAAAGTAAACCACAATATTACTGTAAATGGACTTGACGGCGTTTCACTTACTGTTGGGCAGAAGCAGGAAAACGAAGATTTATTAAAAAAGGAATAAAATAGGAGAAGAAAGAGGAGCTGCCGCAATAAGCTTTGATTATACAAGATATCGTATAAATCACAGCACGGTGTTAGAATATCTTGTATACGTTTTTCTTAATGCGACAGCTCCAATAGGTTTGTGCCTTGGAAAGGAATGGGGAAAAATATGGATAATAAAGCAATGTATCGTCTAAGTTACGGTGTTTTTATGCTGTCAACAAAGGCGGGAGAAAAAGTAAACGGTTGTATTACCAATACTTGTATGCAGGTGGCAAACAGTCCGACAAGAGTAGCAATATCCGTTTTAAATAGCAATTATACCTGTGATTTAATTAAGGAAAGCGGTATTTTTACACTGAGTATGCTTGACCAAACGGTAACGTTTGAAACCATTTCACATTTTGGATTCCAGTCGGGAAGAAACGTGGATAAATTTGCAAATATGACACCGCCCATAGACAGCCGTGGTATCCCTTATATGGGCTGGCAGGCGTGTGCAGTATTGCACTGCAAGGTGGTAAGCAGTCAGGATTTGGGAAGCCATACGCTGTTTATTGCGGAAGTGGAGGATGCGCAGGTATTAAGCGATAAAGAACCGCTTACGTATGCGGATTACCAAAGTAAGGTAAAACCGAAACCGCAGAAAGCAGAAAGCGATAAAAAAATTGTTGGCTGGCGCTGCAAAATCTGCAATTATGTATATAATGGAAGCAAGCTTCCGGCAGAATTTACCTGTCCGACCTGTGGACACGGCGCAGACGATTTTGAACCAATTTATGCATAATAAAAAATAAAAATTAGAATATGACAGACTGCTGTCAGGTTTAAACTGTTATACTGTTTTTATAAACATTCCTAATAGAATCTGAAATGCAAAATAAGAATTAAGAATATAGCAAGACAGGTAGTAAAGTAGGAAGGTTTAAATATTGCAAAGTGGCAGATATCAAATGATATTGATATCAGAAAGGAAGAAAAAATGGAAAATATGGAGTTAAAAATTTGTCAAAGCTGCGGAATGCCAATGCAAGAGGAACAGTACGGAACGAATCAGGACGGCAGTAAAAATGATATGTATTGTTGTTACTGTTACAAAGACGGTGCTTTTGAGCAGGATTGCACAATGGAACAGATGGCAGACTTCTGTGCACCATTTGAGGTAGAAGGCGGCAGAAGCAAAACCATAGAGGAAGCCAAAACGGCATTGATGGCATATTTCCCCACATTACAACGCTGGAAAGCATAACAGTAAATAAGACAAAAGAAAAACTTTACACGGATTCTGGTTATTGGTATAATAGAGTTATCTTATCAACAATGATTTTGGAAGTGGGGTGATGATATGCCAACAAATGCAGAAATTGTTGAAAGTTTAGCACGCAAGTTAGAACGAGTACGGATTTTAAATGATTTAAAGGAATGCAGCACGCTTGAAGATTTTCAAGAACTTGTTAAAAAATATGAGGCTTTGTGTAATAACGATAAAGCGTAAATAAAGAATAATCATTTAGTTTGCGGCATTTTACCGGCAAAGAATAGGAAAAAAGGCAGAGAGCATTTATAAAATAGAAAAGCTTTCTGCCTTTTTTCCAAAATACGCTAAACAATTCTTGATATCGACCGATATATATTATGTAACTTAGGAAAAAGAAAAAGTACCACAAATGAGTGAAAAATTGAGTTAAGATTTTATATATGCTCACGAGCGATTAATTTTACTAAATCACGCAATATCATTACGCTTGTGAGTCGGCATTATTGGCAAATTTAGGCGCTCGCCAGTGTAAATTAAAATATGTCAGCAAGCATGATAAATATGCGACAGACAAGAACGGGGGGAACTTTTTATGAATATCCGCAGTACAAGAAGTAATCTTGCAAGAGCAAGAATGATAAGATCTGCTAGAAGAAGCCGTGGAAGCAGACTGTATTCGAGAAACAACAGTGTATCGACAAACAATACAAATAATGTAAATTCCAGTAGTAGCACAACGAAGTCAAAGCAGATTGCGTTGTATGAAAAGGTAGAGAAATCCGCAAATGCAGTAACAAACAGCATTAAAAATATGCTTGAGATTGCGAAGAAGACAGAAATTACCGATAAAGACAAACAGAAAATGATTTCTGAGGTAAAAGATTTTGTAGCTAATTACAATAACGTACATTCTGCATCAAACGAGGCGGCAGGCGGCTCAGATCCATATTTTGAAGTTCAAGTGGGAAAGGTTTCGACAGAATATAAGGCAGGATTAGAAAAAATCGGTATTACTATCTCAAAGAGTGGAGAACTTTCTGTAGACAGCAAGAAATTAGAAGCGGCTGATTTTGAAGATATTAAGTCTGTTTTCTGCAAAGAAGACGGCTATGGAACAGAGATCAGCGAGCGCTTTTCCGCAATTCAGGAATCCGCAGCATCAACGGTTAATTTGTTGGATAGGCTCTATGGTACTTCAACATACAATAAATATGGAAATACCTCATATTATGGCGGAAATTATGGCAGCTACGGAGATTATGACAATACATATGGTGGTTCTATTTACAATGGTAAATATTACGGAAACTATAATAGTTGGGGCTGAAGATAATGACATGTATAAGTTGATGCTATTGTCAAACTTAATGTTTGCCCGTATAAATAATAAAGTGCTTACAAATAATCATCTAATATATTCCAATATTTCGAGCAGGGGAGTGTTTTCTCTCCTGCTCGTTGTTTGTAATTCTTATCTGTGGCTTCCTTTTTTGGCTTTCTTTTCTTCTTTATCTTTATACATAATTTTATCGGCGCGGTTATAGGTATCTTCCAATGTTTTGTCTACTCCAGCGGCATAGACTGCACAGCCATAGGCAATTTGCATTCGGAACTCTTTATTGGCACGATTGCAGGCATCTACGCTAGACTCCAGCATTGCCATATATTGTTTCATGTCAATATGGGAAGAGTTTTCTATAATTGCCACAAATTCGTCGCCGCCTACACGGTAGCATTTGCCGATACCATCGAAAATTTCCCGAATAATATTGGAACAACTTTTAATATAGCGGTCACCAGAGCTATGCCCAAATGTATCGTTAATATATTTTAGATTATTTAAGTCAAAGTCAACAATTGTTACGTCTTCCGGTGTTTCTGAAAATTTTGCAAAATCAACATTAAAGCAGGTGCGGTTGTTCATGCCAGTCATTTGATCGGTGTAAGCAAGCTGCTGGTAATCGCTTGCTTTCTGCCCCATCTGCATTAAGGAAGCAGATTCTTTGGTGGAGGAAATACCAAGCACAATAATATAAGAAAGAAAGCCGAAGCGGCCGAATGTATTACCATCCCAAGTCCCTAAATAATATCCCATAATATCCAATAATAGCGTAATACCGCAGATAACAATGCAGGCTAAATGGATTTTCACAAGGTTTGTCTGTATGCCATTGCGAAACAGCATAAAGGAATTATAAAAAATAATGGCAACCAAAATCCCCATCATAACGTGTGTTGTCCATAATGTTTCCCGCAGATCGGCGACCCCTGCAAATTGAAGTATAAGGCAGCACACAATTTGACAGAGGTTCATTTTAAAGAATGTGTCCCAAATCGGATTGTTGTCCTCATAAAATGTTTTGACAAAGGAAGCAAAGGGCAGAGGCAGCATCATTAGGGATAAAAATGCGATATAGGAACTAACAATATTGTTTTTCAATAGCAGCAGTGTAACAGGACATTCATTGATTGACCATATGGAAAGCGCAATCGCAAAGATTCCTAGATGAAACAGCTTGCTTGTAGTGACAACACTTTTGGAAAGTACAAGGTAATATACCACCATACCCGCTCCTAAGAAAAACATTACAATACATAGCACAAAGGGCATTAAGCTTGCACCGCAGATATAGGAGGCGATAGAGTAGTGATTCCCCAACAGAAAATTAGGTATAGCTTTTAAATATTCTCTATAGGGAGAGCTAATTTCGATCCGAATATTGTTTATGCCGTTTTTGGGAAGCTGTACAAAATTCCAGCTATAGCCAGGTGACAGCGAAAATGGATTGATATTTTGTGTCGGATACTGATAAATAAGCTGTTCGTTCTCATAAACCAAGATAGTTTGGTGAACAGAATGAAAGGCAAGTAGATTTCCCGCAATTGCGTTGGTGTCTATAGTACCAGTAAGATTGGCTTTGGTATATGTAATATTTTGATTATAGTCCTTCCATATTGTAACTGCGTATGGGGAATCCATCTGCTTGACGTCGGTGGTCTTATCATAGAAGAATAGGCAGATAAAAAAGATTGCAAAAGCAAAAACTAGTGTGAGGTATATTACGAGATATTTTGTTTTAATCCCAAGTTTCATTTCGCGCACTCCTTAACGGATTTTAACTAAAAGCAACTGTTTTTGCATAGAAAAACTGTTACAATTAAATAGTAATTAATTAGTAATGAATCTATTATAACATTATTTACATATTTAATCTATTTTTATTTGAAAAATTTTTATAATATTTCCAAAATAAGGTTCACGGATTGAGAATTTTACTGTATGATAGAAATTAACTTTAAAAATATATACTGCATGGCAAAAAGATTTGCCGTATTGTTGCGCCAGCCGCACGCCGCAAAGCGGCAATTTTCCTTTGTGTGGCTGTGTGCATAAATTGTACAGATAGGAGTGGATATAAATGAATTATGGTTTTGATAAGAAAAAACTAAAACAAATCAAAGAATTAATATTATTTTTTGCAGTAATTGTTTTGGCGCTTTTATGCCGCAAAGAGGTGGGAAATGCGATCGTTATTATGATTTCTATCCTAAGACCGTTTTTATATGGTGGTGTAATCGCATTTGTGCTCAATCTTCCGTTAAATATTATTGAGAAAAAAATGCTGAAAAACTGGAATGGAAAAAACGCTGACAAAATGAAACGTCCAGTCAGTGTAGTGTTAAGCATTTTGTTTGTAATTTTAATCTTGGTTATTGTGGTGAGTGCAGTTGTACCCCAGCTTACAAAGACAGTAGTGGAATTGGGGAATAAAATTCCTGTTTTTGCGGAGAATGCAGGTGTTTGGCTGGAAGGTTTTGCGGCAGAATATCCGCAGTTACAGGGATATGTGGCAGAGTTGGAAACGCTGGCAGTTGATTGGGACAGCCTTGTTGCGTATATTGTGGAATTTCTGAAAAACGGCGTTTCAGATATGGTGCTTTCTACTGTTACGGTTGCCGGAAATATTATTGGCGCATTTTTGAATTTCTTTATTGGGTTTGTTTTTGCTATCTATATTTTATCGGGTAAAGAGAAATTGGAAAATCAAGGGCGGCGTATATTGTCAGCCTATCTTCCGGAAAAGCGCAAAACAGAGGCAGAGAAGGTGCTCCATTTACTATATGTTAATTTTTCAAATTTTGTTTCGGGACAGTGTCTTGAGGCAGTGATTTTAGGTGGAATGTTTGTGGTATCTATGACAATTTTCCAGCTTCCATATGCAATGATGGTAGGGGTGCTTATTGCGTTTACAGCTTTAATTCCAATTGTTGGCGCTTTTATCGGATGTTTTGTTGGGGCATTTTTAATTTTTGTAGACGATCCGATCCGTGCGGTAGTGTTTGTTGTGCTGTTTTTGGTGCTGCAGCAGATAGAGGGCAATTTAATTTATCCCAAAGTAGTCGGCAATAAGGTAGGTTTGCCTGCAATATGGGTGTTAGCGGCAGTCAGCATTGGTGGCAGTCTTTTTGGAATACCAGGAATGTTGTTTTTTATACCGTTGGTTTCAACAGTATATATCTTAATAAGGGACAGTGTAAATGAACGAAACAGACAAAAAGAAAAAGCGGGAAATAAAGAATCAAAAACAGCATCGCCTAGAAGAAATTATCGTATGGAAAACGACAGCAACTATCAAAACAGGAATCGTCGTACAAATAGAAACAATAATCCGTGAGCGGTTACTTTTCACACCCTCGCCAAAGTAGTGGGAATTATGCGCCAAAATGCTTGCACTTTAGCATTTTGTGTGCATCAATTGTTGCAATTCACACCAAATGTTCGTAAATTGTTGCAAGATCTGGCGTTGGTGTGAATCAATGTCATTAACTTAAGGTATTTCTGACCGAAACTTGGTTGTGCAAAACCTTGAATTGCCAGACATTTTCTAATGCTGATCAGGGGGCAGAAGGCTTAAGTTAATGACATTGGGTGTGAATTGTAACCGTGAGCGAAAATGAACGAAAGTTGACAAGAATGGATATTGAAATAGTAAAGCAAATAGTATATAATATAAATAATTCGATATTAAAAATTGTTGGAAATAACCAAAGCAGCTTGTGAGGAAAGGGTGAATTATTGTGAAATATAAGAAAGTAAAAAGGAAATTATTGGCAACTATGCTGTCTGTTCCGGTTCTCGTTATGACATTGGCAGGATGCAGTAGTTCGCAGACAGAAGAAACGGCTGCTAATACCAGCGCAGATCGGACTGACGAAGCGCAGGATAGCAGCAGTGAAGAATTGGAATCCGGCAAAGTAACACTGCGTGTCTGGGCAGAAGAAGCAAATTTTGAAGCAATGAATATAATGATTGACAATTTTAAAAAGGAATATGCAGGACAGGCAGATTTTGATATTATTTTAGAGGCATCAGGGGATGCGGATACTCGTACAAATGTACTTGGTGATATTCACAATGCAGCAGATGTATTTTCTATGCCTGATGATCAATTATACAGTTTAATTGCAGGCGGCGCGATTTCTCCGGTAGTTAATCAAGCAGAAGTTAAGAATGCTAATATTGAAGAAGCAGTAAGTGCAGCTTCATATAAGGATACTCTTTACGCCTATCCTTATGCGGCGGATAACGGTTACTTCTTATATTATGATAAAAGGTATTTCTCAGAATCGGATGTACAGACAATGGATGGCATTCTGGCAGTTGCTGCGACCAATGAAAAGAAAATTTCTATGGAATTAAATTCTGGATGGTATCTGTATTCTTTCTATGGCAATACAGGGCTGGAATTTGGAATTAATGATGATGGAGTTACCAATTATTGTAATTGGAATGCAACGGAGGGAACAATTAAAGGCGTTGATGTAGCACAGGCATTGCTGGATATTACGTCGAATCCGGGATTTATAGCACAGTCTGACGGGCTTTTTATGGATGGTGTGAGATCCGGTGAAATTATTGCGGGCGTAAGTGGTGTTTGGAATGCAGTTGGCATTCAGGAAGAATGGGGTGCAAATTATGGTGCGTGCAAGCTGCCAACGTACACTTGCAATGGGCAGCAGATTCAGATGTCTTCCTTTACAGGTTATAAAATGTTTGCAGTAAATACCTATTCTAAACATATTGGATGGGCACATAAACTTGCAGACTGGATGACAAACGAACAAAGCCAGCAGATTCGGTTTGAAATGCGCAGTACAGGGCCGAGCAATAAAGTGGCGGCAGCATCGGATGAAGTAGCGAAAGTACCAGCAATTGGAGCGATTATTGATCAGTCGCAGTATGGTACATTACAAAGGGTTGGAAATAGTTATTGGAATGCATGCACAAGTTTTGCAGATACCATAGCAGCAGGAAATCCAGAGAATATGCCGCTGCAGGATTTGGTTGATCGATTGGCAAATGGTATTGCAGCTTCAGCGGTACAATAAGGGGGAGGAAGCTATGAACAAGAAAAGACGTATTAGCATAAAAATAATTCTTTTAATTCCCGTGTTTGTTCTTGGCATCGTGGCGATTATATCCAATGTGCAGGCGATATCCAATATCGGCATGGTAAATGAAACGGCAGTGGAAATTGCAAGCGATCATATGGTAAATATTTCAGAATTAAGCGATATTCAGAAAACGACGCAGGCTGTACATAAATTAGCACTTTCCCATATTATTGCCACCGATCTGGATACTTTGATAGAGATCGTTGGTCAAGTCAATGCGCAGGAAGCTGTGCTTGAGGGGTATTTTGAGGAGTACGGAGAAAGTCTTCAGGAAATGGACAGCGCAGCATTTGATCAGTTGGTTGCTAATTATACAGATATGAAATATGAGATTGAAAATCTGCTTGCCTTTAGCGGTAATAACGAGAAAGAAACGGCTTTTGCGCTTGCAAATGGATTGATTAAACAGTACAGCGATGGAATGCAGAACGAAATCGACATTATGGTAGAGAAGGCAAGAAGCAGTGCAAGTGTGGCAAGTGAACAACTGACAAAGGCTTATAATGCAGCATTAAAGCGCAATTTAATGTTTATTGGTGTGTGCGTGTTGGCAATATTAATGACCTTCTATTCTGTATTTATATTAGTAATCCGCAAGCTGACCATTACAAACCGTCAAATTCATGATATAATTGAAGGAATTGATAAGAAAGAGGGCGATTTGACAAAGCGTATTAGTATTTTGTCAAATGATGAGATTGCAGATCTTGGCAATGGTATCAATATCTTTATGGAAAAATTACAGGGAATTATGAAGATGATTATAGCAAATTCCCAGAAATTGGAAAAGGTTGTTGACGAGGTACAGCAAAGTGTTAGAACCTCCAATGATAGTGCTTCCGATTTGTCCGCTGTGACACAAGAACTTTCAGCTACCATGCAGGAAGTTGGACACTCGGCAGGCGTTATTAATCAAAATGCAGATTCTGTCCGCAGCGAAACAGAAATGATTGCGGAGCGGTCAAGCAGCATTAATGATTACTCAAAGCAGATGAAAGAAAATGCTGATAAAATGGAGTCCAATGCGCGGCAGAATATGGAAGAAACCAGTGTTAAGGTAGATGAGATCTTAACAGAGCTAAATCAAGCAATTGAGGATAGTAAGAGCGTGGAGCAAGTAAACGGACTGACAAATGATATCTTAAATATTTCCAGCCAGACCAATCTGCTTGCGTTAAATGCTTCGATAGAGGCTGCAAGAGCAGGCGAAGCAGGAAAAGGATTTGCAGTGGTTGCAGATGAAATCCGGCAGTTAGCAGCTTCCAGCCGAAATACAGCAAACCGTATCCAAGAGATTAATGGCGTTGTTACCAATGCCGTACATAATTTGGCAGGAAATGCAAATAATCTGGTTGAGTATATGACGGAAGCGATTTTGCCTGAATTTAAAAATTTCGTGGACAGTGGTGTACAGTATCGCGAAAATGCGGCATATATTGAGTCGGTAATGGATGAGTTTAATACGAAGACAGATGCATTAAAACGCGCAGTAGATGAGATTGCGGGCTCTATCGGTACGATTACTGATGCGATTGAGGAGGGTGCAAGAGGTGTAGCAGGCGCAGCGGAGAGTACGCAGGTGCTTGTTGAGGATATGGATAATATTAGTAGCCGTATGGAAGAGAACCAGCAGATTGCCGGAGCACTTCAGAAAGAAACGGATGTATTTAAGAATTTTTAATACTGCTGTTTGCGTAATAGAAAACAGTTTATTAGGCGCAGGCTTTATGAAATTCATAAGGCTTGTGCCTTTGTGTGCACATAGATGTTATTTATGGTAACAGTTTAGGCAGGGGCTGTCGCAATAAGCTTTGATGCTACCAGATATGGTATGTTGGAGGTATCCAGCCCATCGCGAAGCGATTTCCAATGGCTGGATACGTATCAGTTCAACGGGTTATCTGAGCTGTTACTATTTATGCGCGGCGAGCAGAGAAAGATAAAGTTTGGTTGGCGATAGAATAGGAGCGCAGGATATGGGGAAATGTATAATAATGGGCGCAGGCGAATTTTGTAATGAGCAGATTATTGACAAAAAAAGTTTGACGTTGGATAAGGGGGATTTTTGCATTGCCGCAGACGGCGGGTTTGCCTATCTGCAGGCGATTGGAATTACGCCGCATTTGCTGATCGGCGATATGGATTCCCTAGAAATACAATTGCCGGAAGAAAATAGCACCATTTCCAGCCGTTCTTTTGCAATAAAAAAGCTTCCGGTAGAAAAAGATGATACGGATATGCTTGCGGCAGTGAAAGAGGGACTTGCAAGAGGATATCAAGAATTTGCATTATATGGTGCGCTTGGTGGAAGAATGGATCATACGTTTGCGAATATTCAGTGCCTGCATTATTTGCTTAATAGAGGTGCACATGGAGTTTTATATGGTATTGGCATTCAGATTTTGCTGCTGCAAAGGGGAAGTATTGTATTTCCGGCGTCAATGTATCGGGAAAACCGCAGAATCTCAGTTTTTGCCTATGGCGGCGACGCATATGGCGTTACAGAACAGGGACTAAAATATACATTGGATAAAGCTTGGCTGAAGCAGGAATTTCCGATAGGGGTAAGCAATGAGTTTACAAATCAGGAGAGCACAATTACAGTTGAGGAGGGAATGTTATTAATATGTGTGGAAGATTTTTTATAGCGGATAGTACCAGTAAAAATGGAATACGTGATATTGTGCCGACTGATTTGGCTTGGATTGTTTGTAATGCGTCTTACCACAAAATTAGGGCAAAATGGGGATATTATGGCAGGAATGAAAAGCATCTCATTATTAACGCAAGGGCGGAGAGTGTTCGCCAGAAACCGCTGTTTGGTCGGGATTATTGTAATAGAAGATGTGTAGTTCCGGCAAAAGGATTTTACGAGTGGGACAGCGATCGAAACCGTTATTTATTTTATGATGGTGATGGCGAGGAGAAATTGTATCTTGCAGGAATACACAATGGACTGCCAGTAGAAAACACGGATGCAGCGGGTCTGTTTACTATATTGACAGTGGAGGCAAACGAACAGATGCGTGAAGTGCATTCTCGTATGCCAGTTCTTATAAAAAGGAAAGAATTTGCTCGTTGGTTTGATACTGTGGAGGCGGCAGACGAGCTGCTTTTAGAAAAAATAGAAGGAAAACAGTGTTTAATGAAAAAAAGGGACTTGGAAACAGAGCAGAAAAACGGTAAAATAGATGTATACGTACAGCAGACTTTAATGGACTACTTAGGAGGCGGTCTGACGGAGGTGTAACAGTGGCTTATACAGTTTCAACATGGTTTTTCTTCTTTTATTTTTACTGCTTTTTGGGCTGGATATGGGAAACTTGTTATGTGTCGGTGTGCCAGGGAAAATGGGTAAATAGAGGATTTATGCACGGCCCTTTTTTGCCGATATACGGTTCTGGTGCAATCGTAGTGCTTTGGTTTACGCTGCCGTTTCGGACAAAAGCGGTTTTCGTTTTTTTTGCAGGAATGTTTAGCGCGACAGTGCTAGAGTATCTTACAGGGGCAGCAATGGAACGTATTTTTCATGTGCGGTATTGGGATTATAGTGATAAACCTCTGAATGTAAATGGGCATATCTGTGCGTCTTCATCGCTGGCTTGGGGCGTATTTTCTGTACTTTTAACAATGTATGGTCATAGTGTAATAGAGCGCGGTGTGCTGCGCATGAACACCAATCTTTTGGAGTTTATTGTGCTGGCACTTACTGTTTATATATCTGTGGATATGTCGGCAAGCGTGCGCGAGGCACTGGATTTAAAGGAAATTTTGGTCAGCTTGGAGCAAAACAGCGCAGAATTTCGCCATATTCAGAAGCACTTTGAGGTACTTTCTGCTTTTTATGGCAGCAGTATTAAAGAAAAATCGGAAGCAGGATTAAGGAAAATCAATTCGGCTATCGGAACAGGAAAAGAAATGTATGGCAGGATTGGTGCTAGTTCCAGAGAGCGGTTTCAAGAAAAGCTTGAGAACAAGAGGAAACGGAAGGAATATACAGGTATACGTTCCTTGCTAAGACGTAATCCATGTGCAACTTCCAAAATGCACAAACAAGCGTTTGATAATTTCCAAGAATTTATTAGACAAAATACAGAGAAAAGGTGAGGTTATTATGCATGAGCAATGGAAAAAAATAATTCAGGAATATTTTAGTCAGTCAGAACCGCAGCGCTTACGATATAATGTAGCGTTGATAACAGAAATTGTGGCGTTAATAGGCATTCTTTTGATAGAAGCAGTTATGGGCTACGAAAATGATGGGCTGATAGTGATAGCATTGTTAATTATCTATTTAAGTATTATGGCAGTTTTGGGAAACCGTTTTCGTAGTAGACTACCGATTTTTACGGTACTTATTATTGCACCTGTTACATTTATTGCCTGCCCTTATATGTTTTTGTTTGCGGAGGGCGGTGGGATTCAGTCAGGAATGCCAGTCTGGTTAGCGTATGGTATGATATGTATTTTTATGATGCTGGATGGAATTTATTTTGCAGTGATGATGCCGCTTGCTGTACTGGTGAATATCGCAACTTTGGCATATGGATATTATAACCAGCATTTGTTTGAATATACAAATGATCAGTTTTATTATTACAGCGATAATTTAATAGCAATTTTGGTGGTTACTTTTGCGGTGGGGATAATTTTAAAATATCAGAGAAGCATAGAGAAACGTCAAAAAGAGAGTATTGAGAAAGCGTTGATAGAGCTTGAACTGGAAAAGGTGAATGCGCAGCGGGCAAATGAGGCGAAAACACATTTCCTTGCAAATATGTCACATGATATCCGAACACCAATGAACGCCATTGTAGGAATGACGGATATTGCGGGATATCATATTGACAATAAGGAAAAAGTACAGGAATGTCTTTCTAAAATCAAAGCTTCCTCAACACAGCTTTTAAATTTGCTGAACAATGTCCTTGATATGTCTGAAATAGAGTCAAGGGAATTAAAGTTAAAGGAGATTCAATTTGATTTAGAGGAGTTAGTGGAGGATGTGCAGCTTGTCTTAACCCAGACTGCACGCAATAAGAAAGTGGACTTTCATGTATCTTGTGAGATTGGGGATCGGAATTTAATCGGTGATGCCGTGCGGCTGCGGCAGGTGTTAATGAATATTATTAGCAATAGTATTAAATATACCGAGGCGTTTGGGCACGTCAATGTTCATGTTACACAAGTGCAGGAAGAATCGGAGGACTACGCTGCATTTGATTTTTTCATTGAGGATAATGGTGTGGGAATGTCGCAGGAATTTGCGGATAATTTGATTTTTCAGCCATTTACACGTGATAATGCCCAATATGTTAAAAAAACAGAGGGCAGTGGTATAGGAATGAGCATTACAAAAAGTATTGTTGATGCGATGGGGGCGAATATGCGAATAGAAAGCAAGGTGGGAGAAGGAACACGGTTTTTTGTTCATATTCGTCTGAAAAAAGACAAAAACGTAGAAAAAACATTGACAAAAGAACAGGATGGCAGTACTGTGCTGAATGCTTCCGGCAAAAATCTTCTCGTGGTGGAAGATAATGAGATTAATATGGAAATTATTCAAGCAATATTGGAGCGGACAAAGGCGCACGTGGTATGTGCATGGGATGCAGAAGAGGCAATTGATATTATCAGCCGTTCTCAAGAGGATTATTTTGACTTGGTGCTAATGGATATCCAACTGCCTGGCATGGATGGATACAGTGCGGCAAAGACCATTCGCAGTATGTCTAGGGATGATTCTGTCAGCATACCGATTATTGCGATGACAGCGAATGCGTTTGCACAAGATGTGGAGAAAGCGTTTCAGTCAGGCATGAATGCGCATATTGCAAAGCCGATTGATGTCGATGAATTGTTTCAGAAAATGTATCATTTTTTATATACATAAAATTTTACTCAAAATACGTTTTAGGAAAGGATTAGGAAAATGGGAAAGACAATGGATGTACGGAAACTTGATCGGATGGGTGCAATTTTGCGCGAATATGTTGAGCAAAAGGAGATTGCCGGAGGAAATGTATGCGTATTACATTATGGTGAAGAGATTTATTATGCGCAGGAGGGATTTGCGGATATTGCGGCGGGGAGGAAAATACAGCGTGATAGCCTGTTTCGGCTGTATTCTATGACAAAACCGGTAACATCTGCCGCAGTAATGCTGTTGATAGAGCGCGGTATTATCGATTTGCTTGATCCGATTGGGAAATATATTCCCAGCTTTGAAAAAATGACAGTTGTGTCAGAAAATGGGGAAGTTCCAGCCGAACGTTGTATTACAATCAAGGATTGTCTGTCTATGACAGCAGGGCTTGCCTATAACTGCGATCCCGATCCGGCAAGCCATGACGCAGCAAAAGTATTTGAGGAATTGGATAAAAGAATGTATTCACAGAATCCAATGACAACATTGGAAGTGGCTTCTAAGCTGGGAGAGGGAAGACTTGCATTTCAGCCGGGGACACAGTGGCGGTACAGTACTTGTGCAGATGTGCTGGGAGCAGTGGTTGAAGCGGCAAGTGGACTGCGGTTTGGAACGTTTTTGGAAAAGGAATTTTTTGAACCATTGGGAATGAATGACACTGGTTTTGCTGTGCCGAAAGAGAAAAGAGATAGATTAACAACTGTTTATGAAAAAACTGCTGATGGGTTGACGCAGTACAATGGAAATCATTTAGGTATCTGCAATCATATGGATGCAGAAATCTGTTATGAATCGGGCGGCGCAGGGCTGGTGTCTACGATAGAGGATTACAAGCATTTTGCGCAGATGCTGCTCAATAAGGGAAGCTACTGCGGGCAGCGGATACTGTCGCCTGCAACTGTGGCATTTATGACAACCGGGCATTTACTGCCCTCACAGCAGACACCGATGCAGACCTGGGAAAGCCTTGCCGGTTATACATATGGAAATTTAATGCGAGTTATGACAGATCCGTCTTTGGCAGTTTATAATGGATTTATGGGGGAATACGGTTGGGATGGCTGGTTAGGACCATACTTTGCCAATATACCGCAGGAGGATCTTGTATTTCTAATGATGGTGCAGTTACGTGATGCAGGGACATTTTCTCTTACTAGAAAACTGCGGAATGTGCTGGCGGCTGCGTTGGAGTAAATAATTTTTTATAAAGTGGAGTGTGAACACTATGCTGCAAAATTTTCTGACACAATACCGTGCAAAGCTTGTCACACCAGAGGAAGCGGTCGGAGTGGTAAAGAGCGGCGATTGGGTTGATTATACAAGCTGTCTTGGCAAGCCTGTGCTTTTGGACAGAGCGCTGTCACGGCGGCGCGATGAACTTTACGATGTGAAAATACGTGGAAATCTTATTGCAGGCCCGATTGAAACTGTGGAATGTGATGAAAGTCAGGAACATTTTGTTTATCATAGCTGGCATTGTTCTTCTTATGAGCGGAGGCTGTGTGATAAAGGGCTTTGCTATTATATTCCTATGGTATTTCAAAATAATGCCGCATATTATCAGTTTTTCCTAAAAGTCAATGTGGTTATGGTAAGCGTGTCGCCTATGGATAAGCATGGATATTTTAATTTTTCGGTAAATACTGGTGTTGCAGCGCCGATTACGCGTATGGCAGATATTGTTATTGTTGAAGTAAACAAGTATCTCCCAAAGGTACATGGAGGATATGACGAATGTATTCATGTTTCGGATGTGGATTATATTGTTGAAGGAGAACATTCACCGTTTGCCAATACTAAAGCAATTGTTCCCACAGATACCGATAGAAAAATTGCCAAAAATATCCTGCCATATCTGGTAGATGGGGCAACACTTCAGCTTGGAATCGGCAGTATGCCAAACGCATTGGGTGAGCTAATTGCAGAATCGGATATAAAAGATTTGGGGATGCATACGGAACTTTGTTCTGACGCGTATTTAAGTATGTACAAAGCAGGCAAGCTGACAAATCGCAGGAAAAATATTGACAAGGGGAAGGGTGTGTTTGGCTGTGCCATTGGTTCGCGTGCACTTTATGAATGGGTGGACGACAATCATGGGATTGCAGCATATCCTTTAGAATATGTAAATCGTCCAAGTATTATTGCGCAGATTGACAATATGGTATCTATTAATAGTTGCGTTTCTGTGGATTTATATGGGCAGGTTGCGGCAGAGAGTTCTGGTTCTAGGCAGATTAGCGGTACAGGCGGGCAGCTTGATTTTTTAATTGGCGCATCGGCTTCCCGAGGCGGGAAAGCATTTATCTGTATGAGTTCTGTATATAAGGATAAGGAGGGCGTCTATCATTCGCGTATTCGACCACAGTTTGACGGCGATATTATTACTTCGCCAAGAAGTCAGGTTTATTTCCTAGTTACAGAGTACGGCGCAATTAACTTGGAGGGGCGCTCGACATGGGAGCGGGCAGAGGGTTTGATATCTATTGCGCATCCGGATTTTCGTGATATGCTGATAAAAGAGGCACAGAAGCGAAAAATCTGGCGGCGGTCTAATAAAAGATAGGGCTGTCGCAATAAGTTTTGATTATACAAGATATGGTAATAAAATGTGGTACAGCATTATAATATCTTGTATATGTTTCCCTTAATGCGACAGCCTAAATTGTAATTATATATTATATTACATCTTGAAGTTGTGCAGTATACAGTTTGTAATATGCTCCTTTTTTCGCCATTAATTCTTTGGCGTTGCCTTGTTCGACAATGCCACCATTGTCAATTACAAAAATCCGGTCTGCCTTTTGAATCGTGGAAAGACGGTGTGCAATGACGAAGGAGGTTCTGCCTTTGAGCAGCGCTTCAATGCCTTCCTGCACCAAAAGTTCCGTTTTCGTGTCGATACTGGAAGTTGCTTCGTCGAGAATTAGGATTTTTGGTGCGCTGACCATTGTGCGTGCAAAGGCGAGAAGCTGTTTCTGACCAACGGATAAACCGCCGCCGCGTTCCTCTAAACGGGTGTTGTATCCATCGGGAAGTTTCATAATAAAGTCGTGTGCATGAACTGCCTTGGCGGCAGCAATAATTTCTTCGTCTGTTGCGTCTAACTTGCCATATGCAATATTTTCGCGGATAGTTCCAGTAAAGAGGAAATTATCTTGTGTCATAATTCCCATTTGCTGGCGCAGGCTTTCAATGCTTACGGACTTAATATCATGTCCGTCAATGCATATCGTTCCCTCCTGAATATCATAAAAACGGCTGATAAGATTGACAATAGTCGTTTTTCCAGCACCAGTCGGGCCGACAAGCGCAATGGTTTCTCCTTGACGGATATGGAAACTGACGTTGTCAAGAACTTTTGTATTTTCATCATAGGAGAAACCGACATTCTGAAAATCTACAGTGCCAGCAATTTCTGGCATTTCTATTACGTTTTCAGCGTCTTTAATATCTGGTTTTGTATCCAGAATCTCAAAAATACGCTCTGCACCAGAAATATTGGTTATGAGTTGATTGTAAAAATTGCTAAGGTTCATAATCGGCTGCCAAAACATGGAAATATAGGTTCCAAAGGCGATTAGCGTACCAACAGAAACCGTGTCAACGCCGAGAATCATAATACCGGTGTACCATAGGGATACATTTCCTAATCCCCAGCAGAAATCTACAACAGAGCCAAATGCGTCGGCATATAATACGGCATCCATAAAGGAAGAACGGTGTTCTGCTACCAGCGTGTGAAAGGTTTCCCGTGTTTCTTTTTCCGCATGAAAGCTTTGAATAATACGAATACCTGATAAATCTTCGTGCACAAAAGCATTGAGGTTTGAAGATTTTTTCCGGAAAATCTGCCAGCGTTTATGGGAGCGCACCTGTATAAACCATACGCCGACAAACATAAGCGGGATACTGATAAGCGCTGCAAAAGCAAGCTTGGCATTTTTTACAAACATAATGCCCACAACCGCGCAGATTGTGATAAAATCAGGGATTAATGTTGTAACACTGTTGGAAAGCACATCTTTTAAGGAATTAATATCGCCGATAATACGGGCGAGAATTTTTCCGGTCGGACGGCTGTCAAAAAATTGAAAATCCAATGTTTGGATATGCATATAAAGCTGCTGTCGTATCTCTACAAGTACCTTATTACAGACCTTTGCCATAATATACATACGTGCCTTCACTAATATAATTAAAATTGCATTCAGAAACAGCGCAACTCCTGCCAGACGATACAATCCAGTATAATCTCCTACAGAGATATAGTTATCGATCGCTGATTCAATAATTAGAGGGTTAATTAAACTAACTGCAACACAGTAAGCCATAATCAGCAATACTGCAAATACTGGAAGTTTATGTTTCAGCAAATACGCAAACAATCGTCCCAATGTCTGTATTTTGCTGACATCACGGATTGTTTCGTCCTGCTTATATGAATTAAAAGCCATAAAATTTTATCATTCCTTTCTATTCTCTATATATACTAACGACCGTTAAGATTTTTTAATTTCTGCACAGCCCATATTGTATAAGCGGACAAT
>CBCOYO010000034.1:24535-26385 GCA_965114465.1 uncultured Lachnospiraceae bacterium | reverse complement strand
AATCATTAAGCAGAGTACGAAATACGTCATCATAAGGTGTATTGGATGTTGGCATTATATTTTACCTTTCTTAAAGAATAATATTTCCTTTTTTTATTATCTTAACACTATTACAACGCAAAAGCAACATATGGGAAATACTGAAAATTGTGAAAACAAAATATATTTTGTTTTGAATAAAATCCAAAAAGAAATTAGAAGAATGCATATTTTTTATCAGCTAAATACACCTTTAAAATATCTGTTCCAAAATCATATAATTGATACTGGCGAGTACTGAAATTTGCCAATAACGCCGACTCACGAGTGTAAATATCTTGTTTGATATGGTAAAATTTATTGCTCGTGAGTATATATTATGATTTAGGCGGTTATAAATTGCAGCAATTTCTTATACCAAGGAATTGTCAATAAATTACTCATGACAATTCTTTGTCTAAATGTCCACCTGCGGCTTCAGAAAATCCTGTTATAAGGCATTGCCCTTTATGCCTTTGCCTACTATCCCTGCAATGTTTATCTTTGCAGATAAACATTTAGACGGCGTGCTTGTTACAAGTAATTCTTTAACAGTTCCTAAGCGAAGAGGTATTACATATTGAGTAAAAGGGACATAAGTTCATTTGTTTGTATCTTCTTGCAATAGTTTTTTTAATTTTTCTGCTTGTTCTTCCGTTATTCCGGGATTACACACATTTTCTACAAAACAATAAAACGTAGATATTAAGGAACATAATTTTTCTAATAGGGTCATTGTTTTATGTTGTTCTGGATTTAAGTCTTTATTTTTCTTAAAAAACATTTTTAACACCTCCTAGTATTATATTATCTAATACTAGTGTACCATGTTTATGTCATGAGTAGTACTACTACTTTATACTATTTTGTCTTATTTTATCTTATTTTATCTTATTTTGCCATATAAGATGTAACAAAGTGATATACTTGTTATAAGGTAGGTGATTTTATTGAAACCATTGAAAAATAAGGTAAGTATTACATTGGATAATGATATAATCCGCCAGATAAAAAAATTAGCTGAAAATGATGATAGATCATTTAGTCAATATGTAAATATGATTTTAAAAGATCACATTTATACATATCAATCAGATTGTAACGATTATAGCTGCACAAAAGAATAAAATTATAAACCCTAAAATAACGTTATACTACATAACGCCAGAATTTACCATACTGCGCTGGTAAACGTATATGGTTGGCGTTATGTAGTCAAGTTACTATGAAATTTTAACTGTTAAGCAGTAAAAATTATTCCATAGAAACTGTTAAGAATTAACTTTGCAGATGCCATTAGATAAATCTTTTTATCTTGGATTTTCGGAATTATTATAACAAGAATCTTGAAGACCGCATAAATACAGGAGTCCTTGACATGTTTCAAAATCATAAATCGTGGTGAGTAAGACCTGAAAACTCAGAATTTGACAATATTCTTTGCTTTTTCTCGTTATGTTTCCGAGAATCTAGGTTTTATGCAAGACAAAAGAATGAAACATACTGGGCTGGGGTACACTGATTGTTGACAACACCATAAAAAGATTTAGATAAGTCAAATGTAAAAACTAATTTCTTAACTATTCCGTAGTAAAATTTCGTTTTAAAAAGTATGCAGTGGGAAAAAATAAAGAGAAAAATCTGAATAATAAAATATACACAAAATATGGGCATAATTCTATTATAAATAGTAGTACAATAGCGCACTTAATAATTGAGTAATATGTCTTCACATTTTGCGCCAGCACAGCGCTGATGCTAAAAAACGATGCCATTACCAAGGAAATATTTACAGGATATAACAATTACTTGTCAGGAAAAGTCAATGCCAA
>CBCOYO010000034.1:0-24435 GCA_965114465.1 uncultured Lachnospiraceae bacterium | reverse complement strand
CCAAGGAAATATTTACAGGATATAACAATTACTTGTCAGGAAAAGTCAATGCCAAAAAATGATGCCATCGCCAAGGCAATATCACAAACGTAGGGATAACCATCCCCACGCCTACGTTTGTGAAACAGCGCTATCTGTAAAATATGCAAACGAAAAAATATTCTGCGTTATCAAGTGTTCTGATTATATTATTTATATGATGCTGGGGTCAAAAGGGTATTTTTGAAAATGAGTTGTGCAAATTCAACTAAAATAACCATTGAAAGTGTTCATTGGAATAGATTTTTAATTCATTTGTTATGCAATTTCACAACAACTATTTTTTGAAATGACCTTTTGCCCCAGCATCTTTATATAGATATATTTTATAAATGATTTACATATCTAACTGGTAATATTGATACTATGCAACATATTGCTTCGGCAGTATAAAATCACAATCACAGACTTATAAAGTTGCTGTATTTATATGATTTTTCTAAGCTATTGCTGCGATTTATAAGCACCTAAATATTATTTTACCTGCTCAATTTGCACGTTTCTCAAAAAAATCTAATGCAATATCTATAGCACTTCTCTCCTACGCTTCCGATCGCACGCAATCCACTCATCTAACGTCAGCGGCTCGTAGTCAGAATACATACAAAAGCAGTTAATCATATTGCAAGGAATTGTCCGTGTGTTGCCTTGTGCATCTGTTGTAACGGTTTGGCGAGTAATTAGCTGGAATTGCTCTATCAGGCGCTGATCCATAGTGTTATGGACATGCCCATAGAGCATATACGTTTTGGGATTGCCATTTTCATCAACTCGGTATTGTTTATTATAGCAAATAATCGGATAATGGCAAAGAATAACTCTTCTTTTATTGTCCGATAATTCGGCGTATGGTTTTACCCATTGAAAGCAATGTGCAGATTGGGTATTTAAAAATTTATCATGATTTCCTTGAATAAGAAAGAGTTTTCCGTTAAGCCGATGCAGGAGGGATATTGTTTCCTCTGAATTGCCAAAAGAAAAATCGCCAATTATGACAACTTCGTCATTTTTTTGGACTTTTCGATTCCATTTC
Organism: uncultured Lachnospiraceae bacterium; assembly: GCA_965114465.1. Lineage (GTDB taxonomy): Bacteria > Bacillota > Clostridia > Lachnospirales > Lachnospiraceae > COE1. The sequence goes on along the minus strand of CBCOYO010000034.1, from coordinate 23,363 downwards.
ATAATCATATATTCATGCATTTGTTCTAAGTTTGCGAAACCGCGGCAATCCATTTGTTGGTTTTGCGCTGCATGAAAAAAATGTAAATCTGCAATATAATATCTCACAATTGCAATTCCTTTCCAAAGATAGGAGTATTATGCGCCGCATAAATCCGAAAGTGGACGGAATGTATAGCCCATCTCCTCCCATTTCGTTAATAGTTCATCCAGAATTTGCCCATTCGTCTGGGAAGTGTTATGCAAAAGTACGACTGCGCCAGAGTGAATGCGCTTTGTAAGCTTGTCCAGTGCATCGCTGCGGCTGGGTTGGTGCTCCGTATCCCAATCCACATAGGCAAGACTCCAAAAAATCGTAGCATATCCAAGCTGCTGTGCCATTGCAAGATTGGATTCATTGCATTTTCCTTGTGGTGCGCGGTAGTATTTGGATAATTCGGTACCTGTAATTTCGTGAAATAAATCTGCTACGTCATCTACTTCCTTCTGAAAATCTTCAATTGTGGAAATCGCAGACATATCAGGATGATGATAGGTGTGATTTCCTACAGTGTGCCCATCTTCTACCATACGCTGTACCAGCTCTGGAGCTGTTTCCAAGAAATGTCCTACTACAAAAAATGTGGCAGGCACATTGTGTTTTTTCAGTGCATCTAAAATAGGTTCTGTATTTCCATTTTCGTAACCGCAGTCAAATGTTAGATAAATAACTTTTTCGCTGTCGCTGCCTACAAAATAAGCATTATATGCTGCCAAGTCGGCTGCGTCGGCGTTGCCTTTGGGTTGACTGCCTTCTTCAACGAAGTTTAAACCCCAGTCCTCGGACTGTAATACTAGTGGATTGCGTGGTGCAGGTGAATTATTTTCGGCTGTGGTATTGGCAGTTTCTGCATTTTCGGTAGAAGGATTCGTTTCTGGTTCTTTGTTGTCGTTTTCTATATTTTCTGGGGATGTTGTATTGTTTGACTTTGATATTTCGGCAAAGGAAACGTTGTTTTCCTGTGATTTTGTGTCTGTTTTGACGGTTGTTGTTACTTCCTTGTTTTTGGTTGAACTGCAGCCTGTTAGAATTATGGTGAGTATTGCCGCAAAAAGCAGGATAATAAATTGCTTGTATTTCATATAGTAAATGCCTCCTAAAGAATTGAAGGAAAATAAGTGCTCAGATTGCGCAGGATATTTCTTCAAGATGTGTCACTTATTTTTCTACAGTTTCTAAGTTCTTAATAAAGATGTCTTATCTCATACAGCATTATAGTTTGCGCAGAATATATGGTTATTCCGATTATTTGCGTTAAAACGGGAAGGAAGAAGCGGTGTTATGGGTATGGACGCAAACGCTAAAATAAATTATGTATCCATTGCTGGCTATAATGCTGTACGCCGGTGCATTCTTTTTTGCCTGATCAAACAGATTTCTATAGATTTTGCCGGCTTCAAAGGATATCATAAACCATAAATGCATCAAAGTTGCATCATTTTGCACAAAAATCTTATAATTTACAAAAAATTAACATTTTTTAACTTATATTCGTGAAAGCGAAAGTATGTCAATTGCGTCGACTTATAAGCGTTTTAATCTTGAGTGATTTGGTAAATTTAGTGCTTATGATAATATTTGTTAATTTCGAACTTCTATTCAGAATGTAATATTATGGGGCTGTCACAATAAGTTTTAATGATACAAGATACAGTGTAAAGCACAACACAGTACTATAATATCTTGAATCTGTTTTCCTTAATGCGACAGCCCCATACACTTTACTTATGATTGCCATAGCGCCAATATTTTTTTAACTGCCGTTCATCCAAACCTTTTACAAAACGGGACTTATATAATAGGAAGTCTTCAATATCCATTAAAATATGGTACAAAACTGCGCGGCTTTCAAATTCTTCTCTTGTTTTGGGTAGTTCTTCTACTTTCATATTTTCAAAAATGCCATGTAGCCTATGAATTTGTTCAGATGGTTCATTTACTTCAACAACGTATTCCACTAAGTACAGCATATAATCAGCAATTATTTTTGCCTGCCTTGGCATGGTGCGGATTTTCTTCATTTCGGCATGAAGGTTATGTAATATACGGCACTGCCCTGTCCGCATTTGAAAATATTCAATATAGTATACAGGATGCGACTGAAATGTATTTTCCTGATATTCATAAGCTTCCCGCGTAAAACGGTGAAGCTCCTCTTCAAGCAAACAAATATCCTCCCAAACATTTTGCTGCATTTCTTGATTCGATAGATAGGCAGCAAGTTCACGCATAATAGATTGCAACTGATGTTCGGTATGGCGCATATTGCTAATAATATATTTCTTGTGATTGCGGTTGTCTTGAAACAGATTTAAAAGAACTGCGATGCTGACACCGATAATTACAAGTTGAAATTCATTCCATATCGAAGCGCTTGTAAAATTGTGGCTGGTCAGCAGATGTGCGCCTACTACGGCGTTAACGGAAATCGTTGCGCGCCGCCCCATTTTTTCGCACAAAAACACCATAGTAAAGACAAAAATACCATAGGAAAGCCATGTGCTGTCAATATGTGCAAACGCCAGCCATGCAAGTGCGATTGACAGCACAAAAGTGATAATGCGGAAAATAGAAAGTCGTACCGTTTCCCATTTGGTTGCAAGAAGTGTTAACAGTGTAATGGTTCCGGCGGAAACGGCATACTCCAGCCCTAGTCTTTGTGCAATATAGATTGCTGCGCTGCTCCCAACGGATATTTTCAGCGCAAGCAGTAAAATTCGTTTTAATTCTTTCCCGTTTTTCATAGATGCTCCTATCCGCCCAAAAGACACGATGTTATATATTGGATATTTCTGTTGGTATCGTATCATTTTTAGGCGGAAAAAGCAATAAAATCTATAATATTATACAACTTGTGTCTGGTAGATTTTCCAACCCATTAAAATAATCCATACATATGCAAGAGTTTTGGGAATCATTAACATTCCGATAATCGGCAAAGTACCACTAAAAAGCACAACGGGAAGATAAAAGCCAAACGAAAGTGCAACCGCAAGCGGCATAAAGCGAAAGGCGCTGTCTTTCTTCTGTTTATTTTGTTGTGCAAAAAGAAATATAATAATCAGTCCAATCAGTGCAAATGGAATATTTCGCAAAATCCCATATAAAAGCGGCTGGCGATAAGAAAGCCATTGATTCTGTGGAAGCAGACAAAGTCCAATGCGCAAAGCTGCCAATATCAACATAACAATGGTAATGGTTTTGCGTTTGATCGTGATAAATCCTGCTGAGGGCATGGCTTCAGCAGAAGTCTGTACAGTTTTGGTAAATACAATACGTTTGCCAATTTCATAATAGTCGCACCAGATATGATAAAGGATAAGATAAAAAATCGTCATTGTAATCGAAGTGACAAATTTCCCAAATTCTAAAGCTGCGGCGTGCGCTTCCAGCCCGGTGGTGCATAGAGCATAGGCGCGCGGCACAAGATGAAAGGAATCGCCTGCGCCAAGAAGTACAGACATCAAGCCTGCTTTTTTTACAAGACTGCTTCTTCCCTTTATCAGCATAATAATTCCTGTTATTATGGCAAAACTGAGATAAAGTACGTCAAATGTGGTTTCTGCAATTGCTTGTGGCATAAAAAATCCTCCTATTTATAGTCAAGGGTGTTATCAATATATAATGCGGTTTAATATTAAAATGAAAAAGTCAATATCTGGTTTTGGTGATTTCAATAGTGTCATAAGGTTTATCATAATAAAGTTTATAAATTGTTCCTTTGTAAAAGCGTCATTCCAAATATCGCTGCGGATATTGGGGTCTTGTTCCATGTACTGTAATATTGCTGCTTTTAAATCGGATTGTGCGGATTCCATACTGGAATATCCAGCAGCTTCCGCGTTGCCAAGGCTTCCCATAAGTGTTCCGGCGGAATGGTTAATATGTTCCCGTAGAAATAGGAATATTTCTTGGATTTGTCCGCAGAAAGAATTGGCATAAATAGCATTTTTCATTTGTTGTAATGCATTATGCCAGTAACTTTCTGTTAGTGCTAAAAGAATTTCGTCTTTGTTGCTGAAGTAATTGTAAATAGTACCTGTTGCAATGCCGCATTTTTGCGCAATGGTACGGATATTGATTTTATCAATACCTTCTGTAGCTGCGATTTCCTGTGCTGCTGTAAGCAGAGTATTGCGAAGGGTATCATCTTTCTTTCGCATTTTATCACCTCCTATTGAAAGTCACTGCGCGACAAAAGGGTAAAGTCACTTTGGTACATACGTAATGAGAGAAACTTTCATTTGAAAGGGCACTTATGAAAGCTACTCTCGTGCGCATTTGCGACTTTACCATCCAGCAGAAATCATTTCAAGAACTCACTTGACAGTTCTTAGCTGGACTAGTATTACTGGTATCATTACAATAAATGTATTATTAAAATGAACATGTTCAAGAATAGTATAAACAATAAATTTTCGTTTGTCAATCTTTTTTGAACACGTTCATATAAATTATGTACTAGATATTATCGCAAAAATAGAATGGTTATTTTTTTAATTGGTATTGACATTAACGCCGCGGAAAGGTTTAGGATAATAGAGAAAGGAGAATGATATGAAAACGATAAATGAAGTTTCAAAAATAACAGGGGTGAGCACACGAACACTACGATATTATGATGAGATTGGGCTGCTGAAACCAACAGCAGTTTCGGAAGCTGGTTATCGTCTGTATAATGGCAAGGCATTGGAAAAACTACAAGAAATTATGTTTTTTCGAGAATTGGAAATACCACTTGCGGAAATTCAAAATATTATGGACAATCCCTCATTGGATCGCAAACAGATGCTGGCGGCTCAAAAATCCATGCTGGAACAAAAACGTAACCGTTTGAATGGAATTATTGAATTAATATCGGATGTAATGAAAGGAGTTAATACAATGCAATTTAGTGAATTTGAAGAAAATGACATAACAGCAATTATCGAAACAATGAAACAGAATATCCCTAAAGAACAGCTAGATCAATTTATCCAGAAATATGGCGGCGGCAGTTTTGAAGCGTATCAGAACCAGCTAAAGCAGACATTAAACAGTGATGAAACAAAGACTTCCTTAATAAAATGGTACGGTAATAAACAGAATATCATTGAAGCATATAAGCCTGTTGAAAATATGGAGGATCTGCGTGTAGAGATGGATATGCTGCAAAAGGATTTCGCAGTGCATATCGGAAATGCTAACGAGGAACAGGAACACGCTATGGTGACAAAATTGGGTGAATTATATAAGAAGATGTTGAATTTGGATAACGCACGGAATTTCTTACTCGATCTAGCCAAAGAATATCTTCAAGGCGAAAATCTTGCCGAAGCACAAGATAAACAATACGGTACAGGAACAGCGAAGTATATGGGCGAAGCGATACAGAGATATTATGGGATGTTGGTTTGAACTGTTATATTTTGATTGCATATGCTGTTTCACTATGCTATTATAATACTGTAAAAAATACCCACAGCCGCACAAAGGGAAATTGCCGTTTTGCGCTTTGTGGTGTGCGGCTTGCGCAATTGTACTGCATATCTTTTTGCCGTGCAGTATATAACGTGCAGGATATAAAAAGAAAGGATACCATTCTATGAAAAATATTTATCAGCATATCAACCCTGTATATTATCCTCCGCAGGAATTGGAAACATTTTTAAAGGCGCAGGCGATTTTGGATATTATTATGAATAGTGAGGAGGATAGCTGGCTTCGGCTGGTGCAGCGGTATACGTCAGATACTCCCGCATATTGTGTTAGTGATGGTTCTGGCAATGAAATGGATATTTTTTTTGAGGAAAATGGTGTTTTTATCAAAGGATTTGATCATGAAAATGAATTAAACCAGTATGCCAAAGAAGAATGGGATGATCAATTTTTTAAAGAAACATATGAGGGTATTCCAAGTAACTTTTTGGATATTTATGAAGATGAAGATTCACTGATGGAAATGACATTTTGTATGTGGTATGACAATCAAACTGGCAAGTGGAACCAGACGATTGTTGAGGGTGATGATGGTGGAAAAGATTTTATGCTCGACTATATCTGCCCGAATGCTGATAAATGGATAGAGTGGGCAGAGGATTACTATGAAATGGATATTGACAAAAGCATCGTGGAGAAAGCTTATCAAAAGAAACCTTTAACGGCGGAGGATATCCATAAATTAAATCCGGAGCGCAACGCACAGGAAGCACTGGACGAGATAGCAAAGCTAATGGGTAATAAAGAATTATAAATAAAAAAGGACATAAAGAACCTAAAAAGGGACTGCTTTGCGTTATATGCAATGGTATTGAAGGCAAAGGCAGTCCCTGAGATTTTATGTAATTACCAATCAAATGATAACGATTAAAGCGCTTCCGCAATTTTCTTATCAGTGTGCAGAATATGGTTAATTAGCCAGCCCAACAGAAATTCCAGCAGATTCTGAAGATATTCGTTCGGATTGTTTTCAATCTCGTTAAGATCAATATTTTCTAATTTGTCGATAAAGGCTTCATGCGCACGTTTCTGAGCCTCAATTCCCTTATAATGTATGCTTTCCATAAATTCTTCTTCGTCGCCGAAGTGCTCTTTGGTATATTCTTTAAGTTCATTTAAAATTTCAATAATTTTGTCATAGCTAGAGGAAGCATCATACGATTTTATTAGATGATTTGCCTTATCCACAATGCGGAATAATTCTTTATGCTCTTTGTCGATTAAGTCGATGCCAACAAGGTAGTTATCTGTAAATTCGCAGGGATTTTCTTTGACCATCCATTCCTCTAATGAGGGAAGCTTTCCAATAAGGATATCACTGCTTAGAATATGTCGGTACAGCCACTTAGCAAGGAAGCTGACTAACTCTGAAAGAACACGTTGTTGTTCTTCTTCAAAGTCAATATTAATAAAGTCAAATTCGCGGATTTTATCGCGGAAAAAGCTATGCTGCGCGCGTTGGAGAATTAACTCTGGATCGCAAATTTTCATCATATATGCTTCTTCATGTGCAAAATGCTGTTCTGCATAATTGTCGAGCTCTTCAATAATAGTCTTTAGATCTTGATAACGGTCAATCTGAAAATCCGTGGTTACAAGAAGATAGGCTCTATTTAATACATCAAAAAGATAACGATGTTCGTCGTCAATTTGGTCAATACCAATAATACAGTCGTCTGTAAATTCAAACATAATATTCGTCCTCTCCTAAGAACCGTAAGAATGAATTCTTAAACAGTTCGTTAACTATTTTAGTTGCGGCAATTTTGTATTTTGTATTAGTAAAACAACTAAATATGGAATACAGTTCCTAATTATTATATCATAACAAATTGGAAAAACAATAGTTTGATACTTTTAATTTTATTCTGTTGTTGAGTTGCGACGAAAAAATCTGCTTTTGGTAAAAAGCAACCGTAGCCAACTAGTAAATCTCTGCCATAAAGAAGGAGGCTGTTTGGTTATTTTATTGGGAATAGAAAAAGTTTGCTCTTGTCCCTGAACAGGAGTTTCAGACGACCAAACTAATGGGGTATCTGATTGTGTGTCCGTTTCAGGGAGAACATTTGTATTTTCTTCTATCACAAGATCCATTCCCTGATATTGATTTTGTATATGTGATTCGTAAGAGTATGTTTCAATCGTATTTAGAGCAATGCGTAAGCTGGTGCTTTCTGTGTTGGTGAACTGTAAGTGATAACCTGCTAGAAATTCACGTTTTCCTTCCGCAAGCTGCCGATAATTATTATGCCAAAGCTGCACATTGCCTTGACGGTCAACTGGCTTGATTTTCCATGAATCCTCCCGATACCAAATGGTAATGCCGTCAGTGCCTGCCCTTGTTTTCATCTTTTTTTCGATATATATTTCGCGTGCAATTCCATCATGGAGGTGCATCTGTTCAAAAAGTTCTATATATTTTTTGACAGAGTCAAAATCCTTAGCTCCTTCACGCAGAAACGCAGTAACTGCGCATTCGGGGCATTTCTGTTTGGTGTTGTCATAACGGTCACCGTACAAAAGTCTTTCATCAGGAATACTGCGTGCAAGTTTGCAGCTTTTATCATGAATAATATTGTCTTCGATATCGTATAGATATTTGATGCGCTCGTCACTTAGTATTCGCTGGCGGAACGGCGAAGGCTGATAGGCAGCAGCCTGTATGGTGTGTGAATTTGGGATATTTTTTCTTCGTGCACTTTGTGCATTTAGTTCAGCAAGCAAATCAGAATAATCGACTCGCTTTCGGTAGATTGATTTTCTTTTTTTCGATGGCAAATTTTATCACCTTGCTTATTATGATTTTTTGGTTATTATGATTTTTTGGTTATTATGATTTTTTTGTTATTTGATTTTTGGTTATTTGATTTTAGGATATTTTCGTTTTGGGTTATATTATGTATTTTGTATTTTATTTTGTTAGAAACGGTTTAGAAGTTACTTATTTACTTATTATGAGTAATTTATTAACAGTTCCTTAGGATTACTTGCGTTGTTTTTATGCAATAATTGGTGTCAATTGCTAGTGGGTAATACAATATTATTGTACCAATTATACTGTCTGCTGTCAAATAAGTTTTGTGTTCGTCTAATTATCAGAATAGCATAGAGGATTGTATGTGGTCAATGAAAAAGGGATTATTTGTGTAGAAATGGCACTGTTTGGGTGAACTGCCGTCGAAACATTGGAAAAAGGTACATAAATGAAATGAATTTGGCGAACGATTTTGCCGCAAAGTGGCTTGTGGTAGGGGCATCAAATGATTATACTGTAAGTAAAAACAATGCATTAAAGGAGAGATGGTATATGGCAAAGGAAATGGTGGGTTATTTCGGACACTCATTTATTATAGTGCTTACACTGGTTTTAATGGGAGTCGGAATATTTTTTCAAATTGCAATCGGTGTGATTTATCAAAGGATGATTCAGGCGACGGACACGCTGTCTGGTGTGGAAAATAAGCTGCTCAACCAGTGCAAAGAACGTTTTATCAATTGCTATAAGTTAAACGGCGGTGTATCGAATATTCCCGTATTTGTGGACAAGTTTATGAATCGTATACGGTTTTTGGGAATGAGTATTCACTTTATGAAACATCTATCAGGACAGCTAATGCTTGCCGGCGTGTTTATGGCTGGGTTTGGTGTGTGCAAGGGAATTGTGGAGGGCGATAAATTTGTACATTTGCTTCCATTTTACATTATCAGTTTGTTTGGAATTTATCTGTATCTTAGTATCGTTTCAATTGTGGATATTGCATCGCGCAGGCAGATGTTGAAAACGAACTTAACGGATTATTTGGAAAATACGGTTGCACAACGTTTAGAGCATGGCATGATGGAGAAGGAAAAGCTGCTTTGGGAATTGGCGCAAGAACGCAGTACTAAGTCGGAAGAACCTGCAGGGGTACAACAGCCAGAGAACGAACAGCCGCAGGAGGTGCCGCTTGAGGCAAAAACAGAAAAATCAACGTTTTCGCCAGAGGAGGCACATGAGTTGGAGGAATTGCTTCGTAGCTTTATTGGGAATAAGGCATAAAATATTTTTGTGAATATTTTTATTAAATATTACTATAATATAATTGATTTATAAAGAAAATTTTGTTAAAATATTTTGGAAGACTTTTCCAGTGATTTGTGGCAGATGCGTTTGGGCTGGAAAAGGGATATTAGGTATTAATAATTATATTGTGGATAGTAAATCCTGCAATTATCAAAATTTGGAAAAGGAGAAAACAAATGAGCAAGGTAACGTTTGATTATTCGAAGGCGGCGCAGTTTGTCAGTGGACATGAGGTAGAATACATGAAGAAGCTGACGCTGGATGCAAAAGAGGTACTTTTAAATAAGAGTGGAGCAGGCAATGATTTCTTGGGCTGGGTTGATTTACCCGTGGATTATGACAAGGAGGAATTTGCACGAATTAAAGAAGCCGCGAAAAAAATTCAAAGTGACAGCGAAGTACTGCTGGTTATTGGTATTGGTGGATCGTATCTGGGTGCAAGAGCAGCAATCGAATTTTTGCGTCATAGCTTTTACAATATGGTGGACAAGAGTATCCGCAAGACACCTGAAATCTACTTTGTTGGCAATTCCATTAGTTCCACATATGTCAAGCATTTAATTGATGTTATCGGCGACAGGGATTTTTCTATTAATATGATAAGTAAGTCTGGTACTACTACAGAACCCGCGATTGCATTCCGTGTATTTAAGGAAATGATGGAAAAGAAATACGGCAAAGAGGGTGCAGCAAAGAGAATTTATGCAACTACGGATAAGGTAAAAGGCTCGTTAAAGAATCTTGCGACCGAGGAAGGTTACGAAACCTTTGTTGTTCCTGACGATGTCGGCGGACGCTTCTCGGTATTAACAGCAGTTGGTCTGCTTCCGATTGCAGTAAGTGGTGCAGATATTGATAAATTAATGGAAGGTGCGGCAGCAGGCAGAAAAAATGCGCTGGATCTTGCATTTGAAGATAATGATGCAATGCAGTATGCTGCACTGCGCAATATTTTGTTAAGAAAAGGAAAAGCAGTTGAGATTCTTTGTAATTATGAACCAAGCGCACACTATGTTTCTGAGTGGTGGAAACAGTTGTTCGGAGAATCAGAAGGAAAAGATCAAAAGGGATTGTTCCCAGCAAGTGTTGATTTAACAACGGATTTACATTCTATGGGTCAATTTATCCAAGATGGTTCACGTGTAATGTTTGAAACAGTTTTAAATATTGAGAAGTCACGTGAAGAATTGACAATTGGTACAGAACCGGTTGATTTGGACGGTTTAAATTATCTGGCTGGAAAGACCGTTGACTTTGTAAATAAGAGTGCAATGAACGGCACAATCCTTGCGCATACAGACGGACAAGTACCAAACTTTATGGTAAATGTACCAGAAGTTAATGAGTTCTATTTAGGAGAATTGTTCTACTTCTTTGAGTTTGCGTGCGGTTTAAGCGGTTATCTGCTTGGCGTGAATCCGTTTAATCAACCTGGCGTAGAGAGCTATAAGAAGAATATGTTTGCACTTCTTGGAAAGCCCGGCTATGAGGAAGCAAGAGAAGAATTAATGAAACGGCTGTAAAAAAATCGCATCTTTTTAGAAAAAAGAGGCTGTCGCATTAAGGAAGATCTATACAAGATATTATAATAACGTGCTGCGTTTTAAACTATATCTTGTATAATCAAGGCTTATTGCGACAGCCTCTTTTCGCTTATATTTCGGATTCACAAACCAGTTATAATCCGTTTTGTTGTTTTGTAAATCGCCGCTGTATATTGGGAATGCTACGCATATTTTTTATTTGCAGATAATTTTAAAACGGATTTATGGTGAAAAATAAGTTGTTATTTTATGTGTTTGCACTTATAATAGATATGTTAAAGATTGAATGGAGAGAGGAATGGAAATGAGTAATCCAATTGTTGCACCTTTTGTAAAATGGGCTGGTGGAAAGCGGCAGCTACTTCCGCAGATTCGAGAGAGAATGCCGCAGCATTACAATCGCTATTTTGAACCGTTTGTGGGCGGTGGTGCTGTGTTATTTGACTTGCAGCCGGAACACGCACTTATTAACGATATCAATAAAGCGTTGATAAATGCCTATAAGATAATCTGTGAAAAGCCGGAAGAATTTTTGCGGGCAGTGAAGCAGTTGGACAATGAAATGCAGCAGAATGGAAAAGAATATTATTATGCCAAGCGTGAGGATTATAATGATAAATTAATGCGCGCAGAGTATGATGTGGAACTTGCGGCATTGTTTGTATTTATAAATAAGCATTGTTTTAATGGTTTGTATCGTGTCAATGGAAAAGGTCTTTTTAATGTGCCATATAATCAAAGTAAATGTGCTTCGGTAGATGAAAAGTTGATTATGGATATTTCTCAAGTGCTGCAAGGTGTAACGATTTTGGAGGGGGACTTTGAAGATGCCTGCGCAGATGCACAGCAGGGGGATTTTATTTTTTTGGACAGCCCATACGCGCCTTTAAATCCAGCATCTTTTGAATCCTACACTAAAGAGGGTTTTGACATGGAAAGCCATCGAAGACTTGCAAGACTTTACGACGATTTAACGGCAAAGGGTTGTTTCTGTATGCTGACAAATCACAATACGGATTTTATTAATACATTATATGGGAATAAGGGATATAAGATCGATGTCGTCAGCGTTAAGCGGCTGATTAACTCGGACGCCTCAAATCGTGTGGGTGAGGAAGTGATTATTTACAATTATTAGAAAAGTAAGAGAATCAATGGTAAGGAACTATTAAAAAATAACCTGTGTAGTTCCTAAGGAGCGACAAAATGGAAACTATTTTTACTGCAAAAAAACTCTCCTTTTATTATCAAACACCGCAAGCACAATTAATATTGGGAGATTCTTTCCGAATTTTAACCAAAATAAAGCCGGAGTCTGTCGATATGATTTTTGCCGATCCGCCATATTTTTTAAGCAATAATGGCGTTACCTGCCAAAATGGGAAGATGGTGTCCGTAAATAAGGGGGCATGGGATTCGCTTTCGGAACAGGGAACGAGTGTTGCGGACAAGCATAAATTTAATAGAAAATGGATCAAATTGTGCAAACGGATATTAAAGCCCAACGGTACAATATGGATATCAGGGACTCTGCACAATATTTATTCAATTGGTATGGCGTTAGAGCAGGAGGGCTATAAACTGATTAACAATATTACTTGGCAGAAAACAAACCCGCCGCCGAATTTAGCGTGTCGATGCTTTACACATTCTACGGAAACCATCTTGTGGGCGAAGAAGAATGAAAAGAAGTGCCGGCATTTTTTTAATTATCAAAAAATGAGGGAACTCAACCAAGGAAAGCAGATGAAAGATGTCTGGACAGGAACGTTGACAAAGCCGTCTGAGAAAACGGAGGGGAAACATCCAACCCAGAAGCCGGAGTATCTGCTGGAGCGGATAGTGCTTGCTTCGACGCAGGAGGGGCAATGCATTTTAGATCCTTTTTGTGGTTCTGGTACAACTGGTGTCGCGGCAGTACGTCTGCAACGGGCATTTATTGGGATTGATATTTGTGAGGACTATTTGGAGATCGCAAAGCGGAGATTGGAAAAGGTTCAGTGCATGGAAAAGCTTTGAAATGCTGATATTCAATGCGTAGTTGTAATAAAATGTAGTGGTTTGAGGTATCCAGCCCATCGCGAAGCGATTTTCAATGGCTGGATACGTAACAGTTCAATGGGTTATCTGAACAGTTACAAAATAGTAACGCCAGTATTCAAATATTTAGAAAAATAACTTGACTTTTAAATCTTACTATTGTAATATTTAGAAAAATTCATTCAATGTTATCAACAAAGAATCTACAAAAGCGAGGGAAATTCTATGCGGTGGTCAAGGCATAACAAATTTCATAAAATAATAAAACATATAGAAATTCAAAATACAAGACCACTCTTATTGCAGTTGGTTTTTGCCATTATGTTTTTGGTTTTGCTCTGCCGTTTGTGAGCCCTAAAGCGTTTCTGATGTATGCGATTGAAAAGGGCTGGATTACTGCAGGATTGATTGAATCTCAAATACAATATATTACAGCCGAGGAAATGTATACACTTTTGCTGGAACATATTGAAGATGAACTTGCTGCACGGAACAGATTTCATGAATTGCTTATGAAATACCTAATTTTAGAAGATCGGGTTTCGGGAAAGGATATTTGCCTGCTGTTGTATGAACAGGAAGTTTTGATGGAATCGGATTCAGACTATGAAAGTCTGTCAGCAGGAAAAATGAGTGCATTTGCATTCCTAAAGAAAAAAATAAAACAACTGGAAATTACACCTGCACAATTGGCATTAGATCCTTGTTCGGCATCGGCTGTAGTAGTGGAAGCCAATACGGGGAAGGTTCGTGCGCTGGTATCTTATCCAGGTTACAATAATAATCGGCTTGCAAACCAGATGGACGGTGCATACTATAATCAACTATTAAATGACCGTTCGCTTCCATTGTATAATCGGGCAACACAACAGTTGACTGCACCCGGATCTACGTGGAAACCGCTTACCATTATTGCAGGTTTGCAGGAGGGGGTAATTACAGAGGACTCAGCAATTTTGTGCAATGGAGTTTTTGACCGTGTAGAGCCACATTTGCGGTGTTGGAAACGTTCAGGTCATGGAAACGTTGTAAATGCGCCGACTGCAATTCAATTTTCTTGTAATGATTATTTATGTGAAGTAGCATATCGTATGGGAATGGGAAATCGTATAGGTACAAATATGGAATATATGGATAGTAAGGCATTGCAAACTTTGCAAAACTATGCGTCACTATTTTGTTTGGATAAAAAGTCGGGGGTGGAACTTACGGAATCCATGCCACATGTAACGGATGCTTCCGGAATTCAATCTGCGATTGGACAAGGAACGCACAATTATGCAACTATACAGATTGCACGGTATATTAATACCATTGCCACAAGGGGGAATGTTTTTTCACTTTCTTTAATCAACGGAATTACAGATGCAGACGGTATACTGGTAGAGCAGGCATCAACATTGGAAAAGCATGTAAAACTGCCAGATTCCGTATGGGAAACTGTGGGGCAGGGCATGGAGCAGTTTGCTCAAAACAACTCAATTTTAAAAAATATGGAACTTCGCATCGCTGGTAAAACTGGAACAGCACAAGAGTCAAAAACGCGACCAGATCATGCATTATTTGTTGGTTACGCACCTGCGGATGCGCCGGAAATAACAATTGCAGTGCGGATTGCCAATGGGTATGGTTCTTCGAATGCAACCGCAGTGGGAAAAAGCATCTTTGATTATTATTTTGCATTGGAAAATCAGGAAGATATTGTTACGGGGGAAGCAACACAGGCAAGCAATATGCGGACGGATTAAAAGTGATAGATTGGAAAATCTTAACGGTCGTGAGTATTTCACAATTTGTTTGTGCCTTGGAAAGGAATGATGAAAAGAGTGAAAGAATTTGACATAACTTTCACAATTTGTTTGTGCCTTGGAAAGGAATGGCGAAAAATATGATAGAGAAAAAAATATTCGAATATAAATATGCATTTGGTATTGCGGTGGCAGCAGTGATATTGCTGCTTACGGGCTGCGGGAATAAAAGCAACGAAAAAAATCAGGATATTAAAATGAAAAATCAAGAGGAAAAAATAGACAATGAGAAGAGTACAGAAACAAGTTTTGAAACAGTATACGATGAATTAAGCGGCGATACTTTCAAAGATGAACAAACAGAAATAGATGCCCAAAAGGATGAACAGCTAGAATCTTTTACAACAGATAATTATGGAGAAGATCCGCAAATAGTAGAAAATGATTGGTCAGACTATTTTCAAGGGTGCGAAGGCACAGCAGTACTATATTATCCATCAAAAGAACAAATATTTGTATACCAAAAGGAACTAGCTGAAAAACAAAGTTCGCCATGCTCGACTTTTAAAATAATTTCTTCTTTAGTTGCTTTGGAAAATGGAATTCTCGATCCAGAAAACGCTATGCGCAAATGGAGTGGCGAACAATTTTGGAATCAGGATTGGAATCAAGATATTGATTTTTATGAAGCGTTTCGGACTTCTTGTGTATGGTATTTTCGTGAGCTTATAAACGAAATTGGGCAAGAGCAAATGCAGAAAGAACTGGAAGCTCTTTCTTACGGTAATTGCGATATAACTGACTGGGAAGGGCGTCTTAATTCAAATAATAACAATCGTGCATTAACTGGATTTTGGATAGAATCATCGTTAAAGATTTCTCCAAGAGAACAGGCACAAGTAATGGAGTATATTTTCGGTGACAATTCGCCATATTCTCCTTATACCCTGAAAACATTGAAAAAAGCAATGTTGACAACGGGCTTTCAGGAGGGTGAAATAACGATATATGGCAAAACGGGCATGGGAAAAGTCCAGGGCATTGTTGTAGATGCATGGTATACAGGGTTTGCAGAATACGGAAATGAAACGATTTATTTCTGTGTGCATCTTGGTGAATCTGGTAAAGCAAAAAATGCAGAGTCAGAGCATGAAATATCCAGCGCGTTTGCAAAGGAGATTGCGATTGCAATTTTGCAAGAGCAGTGCAAAGTCCTTGGCTGAACTATAACCCTAATTTGTCTAAGATCGAAAATGTTAATTCCATAGCATAACTTCCTGTTGCATTTGTGTTATTTTCTATATAAGTTGCAAAGTAATAACTATCCTCTCCGTTATCAATAAATCCAATAAACCAGCCGCAAGCGTTTTTACCTTTTATTTCTATCGTGCCTGTTTTTCCGTAAATTGCTTCGTTATCTGTAGCAGAAAGGCAAATTGCACGCTCGACTGCTTCTATATTTTGGGTAGAAAATGGAAGCTGGCGGCTGTGGAATTTTTGAAGCAATTCGACCTGTTCAATTGGTGAAATTCGAAGAGAACCATCTCCCCAATAACAAGAAATATCCTGTCCAATTGTTCGATTTCCATATCCGATTTTTTGAATATATTTTTGTATTTTGTCTAATCCTATTTCCTGATCTAGTGTTTGAAAATACCATGTAACTGATTCTTTCATAGCAGAAATAAGTGTCTGATCGCTATTCCATGCAGGATACCGATGCGTTTGTCCGTTCCAAGTAATTTTTGATTGTTCAGGTGTAATGATACCTTCCTCTAACGCAAATAAGGCAGAATAAATTTTTATTGTGGAAGCTGGAACTAGTCGTGTTGTGGCATATTTTTTGTCGTATATAATCCATGAATTTTCAGAAGGGTGGTACAATACAAAACTACCCTGATTTTCTCCAAAAAGCTCTTGAAAATCAGCATAAGAAATTGTTTTGCCGCCTTCATAAAAATCAAAATGGTTTGAATTGGTTGCCTGTATCGTTAAAAAAGGCACAAATCCCAAAAGGAAAGCGGAAATAAGTAGATACACGACAGTGCTTTTTAGGGTACGTTTTAAGGATATCGGATGATAATTGGCGATATGAATAATTCGCCGCTTCATCTGTTCCATCGTGCTACTAATTCCTGTTGTAAAAGGAAATGGCATTTGAGATATTTTTTCAGCAAAATAAATTAATGTATTGCCATAATCTATATAGGCATTTTCTTCTAAGTATTTTAAAACCGCGCAGTCGCACGCAACTTCCCTATCGGTTCGTATCTCTTTTAACAGATACCATATCACGGGATTAAACCAATATAACACGCCTGTTCTGTACTATAAACAGGGATTCTTTTTGTTATCTTTTGTTCCGCCATGCATTGTTGGTAAAGCGTTCGGATTGCTGGATTTTGTAAGGGCAGTGCAGACTTGCGAATATAATATAAATGCAGTGCAGATTTAGCAAAAAATACTGCCATAGCCAGTATACCTGCAAGCCATAAAATTCCAAATGCTAAACCGATGTACGATGGAATACCTTGGGTTATAGAAAATCCAAATTCTTGAATACGGTCTGCTGTATCAGACATAGGAATTTGAGGCGTTTTTTCTATATTAAAAACATCTGTTTGCACGGTAGACGTGCGGCGGAATGTATTGAGCAATGCAAAAAGCTGCGAAAATTGGATTTTATGTATTGGCAAAAAGGGAATGGTAAGCAGTAGCAAAAAAGGATACCATAATCCATACTGCATCCGGCTGGTTAAGTGATTTCTAAATAAATGTTTCAATAACAACAAAAGTCCAGAGATACCACTTAGAAAAATATTACAAACCAAAAAGCGAATTATAAATTGCACCATACATTATCCTCCTCTTAATAGTTCCTTATTCGTCGTTTTTGTTTTGGGGACGAATTGTCTGATTTTTATTTATTGTGCCTTTGGACAATAGAGAACGTAACATATCAATTTCACCTTCTGACAAGTTATCATTATCAATATAAGCAGAAACCATTGCAGCAATGTTTCCATTAAAAAATCGTTTTAAAAAGGAGCTGCTTTCTTGACGGATATATTCATTTTCTCCTACAAGCGGCGTATAGACAAAAACACGGCTTTGTTTTTCATAAGCAAGTGCGCCTTTTGTGACAAGACGCTTTATTAAAGTTTGTATTGTTTTCGGACTCCAACTGGTGGTTTTTAATAAGCGATCTGTAATTTCATTTGTGCTAATAGGAGCGTTTTTCCAAACGATTTTCATAACCTCAAATTCAGCTTCAGAGATTTGCGGAAGGGATTTCATAGGTAGCATCCTCCTTGTAGTATGATGTAATGCCTATAGTATAACACAGAAATAAAAAATGACTCAAGATAAAAATATGTTTTTCTTAAATAGTTGTTTGCGATAGCAATGCAAAATAGTAATGGGAAATAGCATTGCGAAATAGCAATGAGGAAATCGTTTTAACAGGTTTTTATATTATAAATCGGAACAGACCAAAATCTTAAAATCATCAAGAGCAAATATTAAGAAATATATTGCTTTTTACCAAAAGGATCGGTAAACTAGGATATAGATGGTTATAGTTCGATAAGACTAAACGGTAGCTATGACCGAAAATAGAGGAATAGTTTATTTGTAAAAAGTAAAATGTTCCACGAATAACCTTGAGAAAGAAAGGATAAAAAAATGGAAAAAATAACAAGTTTTACAATCGATCATATCAAATTGCAGCCAGGCGTTTATGTTTCGAGGAAGGATAAGGTAGGGGAAAATACAATTACTACTTTCGATTTAAGAATGACTTCCCCGAACGAGGAGCCAGTTATGAACACAGCGGAAGTGCATACGATTGAACATTTAGCGGCAACATTTTTGCGCAATCACAAGGATTATAAGGATAAGACTATTTATTTCGGGCCAATGGGCTGTCGGACAGGATTTTATCTGCTATTGGCGGGCGACTATACATCGAAGGATATTGTGCCGTTAATGGTGGAATTATATGAGTTTATTCGTGATTTTAAAGACGAAGTGCCCGGCGCAAGCCCTAAGGACTGTGGAAATTATTTGGACATGAATCTTGGCATGGCGAATTATTTGGCAAAGCGGTTCTTAGATAATGTTTTATATCATATTACTGAGGACAGATTGGTCTATCCTGAATAAACTATGCAAAATAGTTAGTCTTAGTGTAAGCAGTAAACTGTAAAAATATAGTATATTTTGTGGTATAAATGTATTACATTTTTAGCATAATGGAATGTGATTACTGTTAAGATAAGTCTGACGAATTTCGGTTGGTTATAGAGGATGGGGTTCAATAGGATTGCCTATATATAGTAAAAGAAGGGAGAAAAATAAAATGAATAAAATCGGAATTATTGGTGCAATGGAATTAGAGGTTGCGCAGTTAAAATCAAAAATGCAGGAAAAGCAAGTAATAGAGCGTGCGGGAATGAAATTTCATGAGGGTGTTTTAAATGGAAAAGAAGTAGTAATTGTGCAGTGTGGCATCGGCAAGGTAAATGCCGGCATCTGTGTGCAGATTTTAGCGGATATATTTCAAGTGGATGCAGTGATTAATACAGGAGTAGCTGGATCGCTACGGTCAGAAATTAATATCGGAGATATCGTGGTATCCAGCGATTCTTGTGAACATGATATGGATGTAAGAGGACTCGGCTATGAGCCTGGTATTATTCCACAGATGGAAACTTCATTTTTCCCAGCAGATAGAACGCTTGTGGATGCAGCCAAAGCAGTATGTGCAGAGGTAAATTCGGATATAGCCGTTTATGAGGGACGAGTAGTCAGCGGCGACCAATTTATTTCAGATGGTGCGGTGAAAGATCGCTTAACGGCAACGTTCGATGGATATTGTGCGGAGATGGAAGGCGCAGCCGTTGCTCATGCGGCATTTTTAAATAAAATACCATACGTTGTTATCCGCGCAATTTCGGACAAGGCGGATGGCAGTGCGCATATGGATTATCCAGAATTTGAGCGCGCGGCAGCAGCACATTCTGCAAAATTGGTTGAAAATTTAGTGGTTCGCGTATAAAGCGGCATGTAAAAAAGAGGATAGGCTATGATAGCAGACAGAAAAGACAAAAAAAATCTTATTTCGCTTATGAAAAATGCGTTGCTCGTTGGACTGCTGCTTAGTATTGTTGTTACGTCAGCATGGTTTTTCTTTGAAAGTGTTGGCACGCGGATGCTGGCATTTGTAATTCTATGCACATCGGTTGTAATTTTAATATTAAAGCTGCTGTTTAATATTGTTATGGATAGGATAAAGTGCAGTAATATGAAATTGGCAGATGGACTGTTTATTGTATTTGCAGTTCTTGCATTTGCCGCGACAACAATTAGTGCGCTTGGCGCGGCGCTTCTGTTTTTGCCGAACACAGACAAAAAAGCGTATCAGTCGCTTCTTGAAATTGAGCAGGCAGAGGAGCTTGCGATTGAATCCGAACATGGCACATTTACCGGCTGGTTTGTACACCATACAAAAAAGAATGCACCGCTTGTGTTGTATTTTGGCGGAAACGGCGAGAATGCTTCGAGAAGGATAAAATGGTTGATGGAGCCAGAACAGGAGAATATATATTCGATATTTGAAGGTTATAATTTTGCCTATATCGACTATCCAAGCTATGGAACGAGCAGCGGCACAGCATCTGAGAAAAGCTTAAAACAGTATGGACTTGCAGTATATGATACTTTAATTGCCAGAGAGGATGTCAGCAATATTGTTGTTATGGGATACAGCTTGGGAACAGGTGTTGCAAATTATGTGGCAAGCCAAAGGCAGCCAGCAGGTATGATACTGATGGCACCGTATGCTAACGGATATGATCTGTATAACAATTATCTAAATATTTTTTATGGGCCGCTTAAAATGCTGGTATCTTATTCTATGCGTGCAGATAAATTTGCAGAAAAAGTCAATATAAAACCGCTGATTCTGGCTTCACAAGCCGATAAAGATGTTCCCTATGAAAGTGCTGCTGCGCTGTTTCAGGCATATAAAAAGGGCTGTAACTTTGTAACAATAGATGATATTGAACACGGGGAATTTTGGGGAAATGAGGAAGTTTTGTCGGAAATAAAGAAATATTTAGGAACTTTGGAAGTGGGAGTTTCACTTTCTGGCAGCAGTTCCAGATAGGAGCATATATGATAACAAAAATTCGCGAAGAATTTAAAAGAAAATTCAGCCGACAAGAGAGCACTGCTGTCTCTATTTTGGCAGTCGCAGTATTAATCGGCGCTGCTGTATGCATGACAGTTTGTACGGTATTGTTGAAAAGCAGCTTTTTTGGAAAACTGATACCATTATGGCTGTTTATTGGATTTACGGTCTTATATCTTGTACTGATGCTTGTTCCATATACTGCAGACCGCTGGTGGCTGCGTCTGTTGATATTTGCAGGCGCGTGTGTTGTGCTGGTTTTGCTGTTGGTGCTTTTCTAAAGATATTTATAGGAAGAATGACAAACAATATCCGATTCAATAGCAAAATTATAGTGGAATTTTTATGGAAAGTAACACTTGACTTTCTTGCGAGCGTTTGCTAGAATGTTACCATAAAGTAAGTTTACCACTGACCGATAGGTGGTATATAAATCGTCGGGTTGTAAGTTTACCGCTGACCAATACGCGGTATATAAATGGTTGGGTTGTAAGTTTGGTTAGTCCTTCGCCATTAGGCGGAGGATTCTTTTTATGCGCAGCCCCATGCAGAAGAAATATGGAGCTGTCGCATTAAGAAAAACGTATACAAGATATTCTAACACCGTGCTGTGATTTATACGATATCTTGTATAATTAAAGCTTATTGCGACAGCTCCGCATCGGCGCGCAGTGAGTGGTGGAGAAGGTTATTCCCCTACTCGATTGCACAATTCCATGCATCCATCTTTCCGATTTGCGAGGACGTAGTAAATGAAAAAAACAGGATTTTATATTATTAAGGACAAGTTTTTTACGGATATGTCAGACGCCTTTCTAAAAGGGAATAAAGAAGGAAATCGACCGCATTATTATTGTTTTGAGGATACAAGTGCGGGGATATATTGGATGATACCGTTGTCCAGCCGTATCGAAAAATATCGGCGGATTGTCGAGAAAAAGGAACGGGCGGGAAAGCCATGTGATATTATTCACATAGTAAAGCTGGATAATAGTCGGGAGAGTGCGTTTTTAATACAGGATATGTTTCCAATTACGGAGAAGTATATTGAACGGGAATATACAATTGCTGGCAATCATCTGATGTTGACAAGCGAGCATAGTGTAAAAACAATTGAGCAAAAAGCAAGGAAAGTAATGGGTATGCTTAAACGCGGTATTCGATTCACACCAACTCAGCCAGATATTATGGCAATGCTTGAGAAATTACGGTAGAACATTGGAAGCCTAAGATAACGGGCATTTCCCAAACAGTACCCTCCATGCGCTGCATGAGGGCTTTCACCTGTTCCGGCGTGTAGGGGTCGGGCGTCTTGTCGCCCTTGCCAAACTTTGTAAGAGTGTCCTTTGCCGCGTTGGTTTCGATATATCGGTATTTCCGGGCATGGCTCAACGCCACGCTCAACACGCGCTTTGCCCCGGCTGCGGTGGACGGTTTCAAGCCTTTGTCGATAATCTGCTGAAACATCTTATCTACCATAGCGGGGGTGAGCTGGTTAAGGGCAACGCCGCCGATATAGGGGTTGATATAGTTTGCAATGGTCTTTTTGTACCCGTCGTAGGTGGACGGGCGCAGATTTACCCTTGCATAGCTTTCTACCCATTCATTAAGGTAGTTGGCGACGGTCTGCTTGCGCTGTGAAGCGATAGACGCAATCTGCCCCGGATTTTGGAGCTTCGTTTTCATTTCCGCTTCATGCTGTGTCGCTTCCTTTTTGGTGGCAAAGCCCTTTTTCGCATAAGATTTTTTCTGCCCGTCTGGGGCGGTGTACTTTATATTCACGTCGTAGACTGTACCCGGTCGCCCAGTCAGTACGCCGTTGCTGTCGCGTTTGTTCTTAACCTGTCTTGTCGATACTGCCATAATTTAGCCCCCCTGTGCCGCCGGGGGCTTTGCTGTTATCTTCGCTCTTTGGTACCAGTCCCAAATGGCGGCGTCGGCAATCAAACGGCGGTTTTCATTTTGGATATATTCAAGCTCGCCGTTATCCATCAGCTCACGCAGTTTGTTTTCCCCGATACCGCTAATCCTGCTCATCTGCTCAACGGTCTTTAACATGGGGAATACGGGTGTAACGGGGCTTTGTGTTTCTCTTTTTGCCATAGGAAAAATACCCCCTTTCATAAATGGCAAAAGGTTTGTAGTTTCCAAAAAGGCTTTAATCGGACGGTTAGAAGCATAACCTCATGGGAATTGCACCCCCGCATGGTTCTCATGCAGCCCTACCCATTGCCTGCGACGCTTTGAACGCTCGGACT
>CBCOYO010000033.1:0-26407 GCA_965114465.1 uncultured Lachnospiraceae bacterium | reverse complement strand
TCTTTATTTATATTTATCAGTTTCATGCTGTCCATATCCAGCCTTCTATAGAAACAATTGTTTGCAATACCTTTGTAAGAAGTATGACAAATATTCCCTTTAAGCGGTCTTACCTTGTAGACAAGCGAATTTTGCTCACAGTTTACAAATATCTCCAAAAGTTCAAACTCGTTTCCTGACGTTTTCCCTTTATGCCAAAGTTCATTTCTTGAGGTACTCCACAAGACGAGCCTGCGCAGACGGATAGATGCTAACAGCGCCTCTTGATTGGTATAGGCAACTAAAATAACCTCGCTCGTATCGGCATTTTGTATTGCAACGGGAAGAACTGCCTGCCCTGTCATACTTGCAATTTTATTAAAATCCAGCTTTAAATCTTCGGTTTCCTCAATATAGCCCATAATTACAATTACTCCTCTTTATTTCCCCTTTTTGTCAAATCCTTCCAAGCTCTGCCCTTTTAGTGCACGCTCTAACAGTGTTGGCAGCATTTGCGGCGTACAGCCAAAGCATGGGATGCCAAGATTGGCGATTTTTTGTGCCATCTGTGCATCATAATAAGGTTTCCCCCCATCAGCCAATGCCAAAAGACTTACTACAGTAACGCCAGATGTTTTCATTTCTTCCATTCTTCTAAGAAAAGCAGCGCGGTTGCCGCCTTCTTCCAAGTCGGAAATTAAGAAAAACAGCGTTTTGGAAGGATTTTCAATAAACTGTTCACAGTACGCAACCGATTTATTAATATCTGTTCCGCCACCAAGCTGAAAACCAAACAGCAAGTCAACGGGATCGTCACTTTTCTCCGTTAAATCAACAATATTTGTGTCAAATGCGACAACTCTTGTTTTAATGCTAGTCATACTCGCCAAAATACAACTAATAATAGACGAATAAATCACCGATTCGCCCATTGAACCGCTCTGGTCAATATCCAGAATAATCGTCCATTTATTTGCCGCCGTTGTGCTGGTTCTATCAAAAAAATAAAAATGTTCGGGTACAATGGTATGCAATTCGGGATTGTAATGTTTTAAGTTCCTGCTGATTGTCATTTTGTAATCCAGAGCCGCAGCAGAGGGAATCGGTGAATGCTTTCTTTTATTAACCGCAGCCGTTACAGCCCGCCGGATATCCTGCTCTAACAGCTTATTGATTTCTTCTACAATTTTCTTAATAAATGCCCTTACACTGTCTTTGGATCGCTTGGGTATCTGCTCTTTTAGCATTAATATTGTAGATGCAAGGTTAATATCTGGTTCCAAGCTTTCCAAGAGTTCCGGCTCAAACAATAGCTGCTTTAACCCGCACCGTGTCATCGCGTCATTTTGAATTACTGTCACTAATTCCTTGTCAAACAAACTTCTTACATCGCCAAGCCAACGGCTGATTTGCGGATTGGAAGGGCCGTTTCCAGCACCGCGCCCACTGCCGCCAAAACCGCCTGCATCTGTATGATTATAAATCGCTGCCAAAGCCTGATCCATTAAATCCTGCTCGGCATTTAGACCACCGCCGCCCATATCCGAAAAACGCTTGTCGCTTTCCTGCCCTAATATTAACCGCCACCTGCGGATTTGTTCCTCTTTCTCCATAAAATTCTCCATTCCAATAACACTGATACGCAAAAACGATTCGATTTTCCTTTCTACACAACACATATTGTCCGCTTATGCAAAATGGGTTGTGTAGAATCTATAGATCAAAGTCAAAATCATCCAAACTATCAATCATCTGCTGCGCGGTTTCATCAAGTGTGGTATTGATTGCTTCGCTGACTTCCTGTGCATTTAATCCCCATATTTCACCTAAGTTCTCCGCAATTTCATCCTTCTCGAGTGCAGAAAAATCAGCAAATGCTCGCCGCAGGAATACAAGCGCCCGTTTAAACTCATCATCATCAAGTGTTTCCAAGTACTCATCAAGACTTTCCCATAAGGACAGTCTTGCAATTAAGGCATATTGGTTTTTCATGGCAAGCCCTTCAAACCAGCCCGCACCCAGATCTGCCGGAATGCCCTTTGACAGTCGCCGCTCCACCTCTGTACGAAGCTGCTGTGAAGTCATGCTGCCCCGCTCTAATAAGATTGCAGCCGCAAAACCGGACAATTTCGTATTTAAGTCATCTCGCTGCGCAATTTCCATTAAAACCGCTGTCCACTCGTCACGCTCTAGGAAATCATGCGCCAATGCCACGCTGTTTAGCTGCTCCATTGCGGCTATTATTACTTTGCTTGCCTCGTCGTCACATACACACGCATTTACCAACGTCAGACAAGAACGATAGTAAAGCTGCTGCAAAATCGGAATTAACGGCGCAGAATCAACTCTGCGGATATTTCCATATTGTATTACAGTAGAAAGTCTATAGGCAGTCTGCGCTAAATCTTTAATCGAAGAAGCACCGGATGCTGCATCAATTGCAAGCCGCTGCAATGCCGCTGTTGCATAATTGGCAGCCGCTTCCATTCCACACGAAAATGCATCTTCAATGACAGATGCAATCGTTCCCATATCCGTCGCGCCTTCGACACGCTCTTTCATTACAAAAGATGCCGCACCCGCAACCGTATCACCCTTTAATGCGGATTCGACCAATTCAATCTCCGCTTCCGGCGTCCAGCGCACTATCCAATGCTCCGACCATGTAGCATTTTCCTGTTTTACCTGCTGCTTCTGTGCGAAACTAATATTCAGTACTCGAAGCTGGTTTAAAAAGGAAGAACGGTGCAAATCCATAAAAGCCGCCTTCTCCGAAGAAACACGCCTGTTTTCGCGCAAATCCAGCATTAAGTCCTGCGCCGTCAAATCACGATATTTTTCCAGCTTTAATTCCTTAATCTGTCGATAAAAGTCTTCTTGAATACTGGTGCGGCTCACGCCCTCGGGCAACGCACCGATTGCCGTACCAATCTCTGTATCTGCTGTAGCAAGACTAATTGCGTGAAAACTTCCCTCACCTAAACACGTTAACGCCGCATCACGCAAATCGCGAAGTACCGGCACCGTTCCTCCCCTTAACTGCGCCAACGCATTGGCAAGACGCACCGCCTCTATTACAGACGCCGACGAAACGGGATTGCCGTTTTCTCTTTGATATGCTGCAATCTTCGATAAATAGCTTAGTGCAGAATACTGTTTTTCCTTTTTGTTTAATCCTTTCCATAATAGTGCGTAATATGCCGGTGCTTTATTTCCCGCACCGTATCCCGACCTTGAGGAAAGACGGTAATAGGAGTATGGCATTAACGTATGATTTGCCTCTAACTTCGGCATTTTGGGCAGCTTATTCTCCTCCTGCCAGCTTTTTAAGCCTTTTACATGATAAGAACCTGTCACCACCACAATATTCTCCGGCGCAATACCACGATCGACCGCCGTCTTAATCTGATAACGCATATAGGATTCACGCAGTGCCGTTTCTGCCCAGTCAGAATCTTCTCCTTCTGTCAATTCCCGCAGATTTTCGCCAAAACTGTTCGCCCCTTGGTGATATGCCTGCGCACTTTGTGCGTGCTCCAGCACACGTTCCCAAAACGTTTCATGCCCATCCTCTTGGCTTTTCTCATCAAGCTGCTGGTACACCGTCATTCTACCTTCTTCGCCCTGTGTATCGTCGTTATTGGTTTCCGGTACTGCCAAAAATGTTTCGGAAGGCAAGTCAATAAAATGACATTCCACTGACTGCTCATGACACCAACGGATCGCCTGATATTCCGGCGAATATTCCGCAAAGGGGTAAAGAATTGTCCGCACTGGTGCATCTTTTGTATATGCCAAAACTGCAATCGGCGTTTTTGTTTCCTGCCGCACCATATCCCCAAGCATATCGTCAAAATCACTTGGGCCCTCAATCAACACAAGTTTCGGCTGCTTTTCATCTAAATACTCTCTTAAGAAATACGCCCCCGCCGGTGATAAATGCCGTATTCCAAAAAAATGTGGGTTATTCATCTTTAACCTCCATATCTACAAATCACCACACCGCTTAAAATGTAGGATTCCTACTCTTCCCAATATCACAAATTCCGGCTGATTATCATGTGTTCTCCTCCGAGCTGCACAAAACATATATCTTACCATTTTTATCTACAATTTTTAGATGCCGGATAGAACTTTCGCTATCAGGAACTGTAACATTGAATTTATGATTATATTCATCTATTTCATAGATTAAATTGCTAAACATTGTTGCGCTTAAAATCATATGAAATGATGCATTCCATTCATTACACGCAATAATATGCATATTTGGATATAAAAGCTCTCCGACTTGAATCGTAACTTTGTATAAATTGCCATACGCCTTTCCGCCAAAACCGAAAAAGGAAACATTACGTTTTACTAATTGTCCACCTAAACCATTTATTAGTATTAATTCTTCACCTACCCAAATAGGAAGTAGTGCCCCCGTGTCAAGCAATGCTTTCAACCCGTTATGCAGCATCACAATCGGTCTATGTTGGTTTTTATCCAAATCCAATGTCATCTGTTTCATACACGCACCTCAACCATACCCATTCCTAATTGAAAGAGATTATCTGGTGTAGTATATCTTGCATCAATTTCCCCTTGCAACATCAACATTGTTAATTCATCCTTTGTTTTATCTATGTATTTTACTACTGCCGACTTTACGGTCGCTTTATTGTCGGGGTACCATTCCACATCCACCAGTCCAACCCATTGATCTGGATACTTCTCTTGAATCTCCTCCCATGTCATTCTTTCGCCCATATTGATACCTCCAAGATACTTTATACTAAATCCCGACACGCCTTATAAAGACCAAGCCATCCAGAACCACGCTTTTTCATAACATTTTCAAGATATTCTTTCCATGCTACGGCATCTTTTTCTTCTTCTTTAATAATAGCGCCCTGCAGCCCTGCTGCCAAGTCTTCATCGGCAATAATTCCGCTGCCAAAACTGCCTGCTAATGCCATGCTGTTGCACAAAAGCGAAATCGCTTCTGCGGTTGAAAGTACGCCGGAGGTCGTTTTAACTTTGCGGCTGCGGTCAAGCGTTTCGCCGCTGCGCAGTTCGCGGAAAATGGTACAGACCTTCTCCACTACGGATTCTTCTGGAAGTGATGCATTTAAGTCAAGATTGCTGGAAAGTTGTTCTACTCTTGTCTTCACAATTTCTATTTCAGAATTTAAGTCCGCTGGCGCAGGCAGTACAACAATATTAAATCTTCGCTTTAACGCAGCAGACATTTCGTTCACGCCCTTATCCCTTGTATTTGCTGTAGCAATTACGGAAAATCCTTTCTGTGCTGCTACTTCCATATTTAATTCTGGTACAGAAATTCTTTTCTCTGAAAGAATGGAAATCAACGCATCCTGCACTTCAGAAGCACAGCGGGATATTTCCTCAAGCCGCGCAATTGTACCTGTTTCCATTGCGTGAAATATCGGGCTTTTGAGCATTGCCTCCTGTGACGGGCCTTTTGCAATTAACATTGCATAATTCCAAGAATAGCGAATCTGCTCCTCGGTAGTACCTGCAGTTCCTTGAATGACTTTGGTAGAATCGCCGTTAATCGCTGCCGTTAAATGTTCTGAAAGCCAGCTTTTTGCTGTTCCCGGTTCACCGATCAGCAAAAGCGCTCTATCTGTAACCAATGTCGATACTGCGATTTCTACAAGCCGCTCATGTCCTATATATTTTGGTGTAATTTCTTTTCCCTTTACTTTGCCTCCACAAACATACGTTTTTACTGACTGCGGTGACATTTTCCACCCTGTTGGAATCGGATTTGTTTCCGCTGCAATTAATGCCTCAATTTCTTCCTGAAATAACTGCTCCGCTGGCAGTCTTAATGTTTTGTCGCTCATTTCTTACTGTAAACTCCTTTCTTTGTTCATTGTCCTTTTTTTGATTATAAATCAGCCTTACTAAGTTGTAATCAATTCCTATTCTATCGAAACCTAACCATCCCTCAAACACAATACGCCTTTATCTGACTGCAACACTATCCAAAAAGCCATTTCGCATTATTTTTCTCTGCGGGAAGCTGTAACTGCTGTTCTATTATCTCAGGTCTATCGTCCGTATAATGCATATAATATCCCCGCAAAATATAGCCACCATTTTCCCAATGGACATAGGAAAGCACTATACTAATTGTATCCTTACATAATTTAAGAGAAATTTTCTTTTCCTCTGCCTGACTTTGCAGCCATGTTACGCAGTTTTCGCCTTTTAACAGTTTTGCCATAGCAGCTGCTGGCAAAAAGCTAGGATTGATCGTACTCCCGTCTGCATTTTCGCCAGAATGTTCATATAAATCCATTGCCAGCGCTTCCAGACTTTCATCGGCTGCTGTAATTAGCGAAAAGAACAGAAGCATTCCCATAGAATCCTCAAAAAAACGCATTCGATTATACTGCGAATGGGGTAACGGCGACATTAAATCATAGTTTAACTGCGGCATAGCACCAACCCCATTATTTTTCCTGCGCTGTAATGCTTCCCGATAGCAGCCGGATATTTCCTCTCCGCCCTTGCCGACAAACGCTGCCAATAGTTCCTGCAAAAAATCAATTTTTTCTCTGCTTTCCATTGATACAAGCATACGAAGCGCCCTATCTTTGCCCTCGTCATCCAATGCATTATCCAGTGCTGCGATTGTGGCATGAAACCACTCCGCGATAAGCGCCGCTGACCATTTTGTTGTGGTTGTACGCAGATATGGCAATGCACTTTTGGGCTTGCTCTTAAAAAATGCGTATGCGCGTTCGCTCTCCATTGACGCAAGCGCATGAATTGCCGCTTCCTTGCATTTCCCCCGCTCACTTTTTGTATAACCAATTAATAAATCAATATTTTCTTGATTATGCCTTAACGCGTATATCAATGCCTGCCGCACTTCCTTTTGCGCTGTTTGCAGCATTTCTATGTAAAAAGAATCCGCACGTTCTCCCAACACCGTTTCAATAATCTGTACACGCCTTGCCATATCCCGTTTTCCTTTGGGATCGAAATTCTTCTTCAGCAAAGGAAGAACAGCTTCTCCCTGATTGGCAAGCCATTTTGCTGCGGCGTCTGCAAACATAGTACTCGAACTTCCCAATGCCTGCACCAAATAAGATTTTACACGAAAATCTTCAAACCACTCTGGTTCTCGATCATAGGTATCACAAATAAACGCATAATGATTTCCACTTGATAATGTAACCGCTTCCCGCAGATGATACAACAAAGAATATGGCGCTTTGACTACGATATGTTCTTCGTACTGCTGAATGGAAAGCGGCATAGCACTACCATCTACCTCCAACATTCCCAACGTACAAAGCACCGAATCCACCAGCATCAGTGCTTCCAAGAGTGTCTGGGCAGGTGTCAGACACTCTTGGGTTAAAAGCGTATGTACATATTCTCCGATTTTTGCAAAAACAGGTGAAGCCGTTTCCAGCGGTTTGATTGCCTCTGCTGCCCTCTTAAAACGAAAATCCTCCGCTAACAAATTTGTTCCAGCAATCGCTGCTGCCCGCATACGCGTGCGCAGTTCATAAATTGGTTTGACGTCCATAGTTTTCTGCTCCTTTCTCCAAGGAATCGCTATTGTTCTTTGCTCCACTCAATAATCCATTGATCCAATTGATTCAAACTTAAATTTTTATGTTTTATTTCTCCTGCTTGAACAGCGTTATATAGTGCTCTTGCTTCTTCTACAATTGCGCTGTTTCCACCTGGCATTTGTCTTAGATAGCTTTGGATAGACCACCCACCAACACTAGGATTATTTTTAACATATTGAAGCCCCAATCCCTTGCATTCCGTCCAGCCGCAGCCCTTCATATATATAAGATATTCTTCATTATCCTTTGTAAGCAGCGCTCTTTGATAAAAATATTCACCCATTTGTCTGCGCTGCTCTTCATCAAGAGGCGGCAGCCAGTTATGGATAATATTATCCATATCCTTGCTGGCGTGTTTTATCATCCATGCGATAATCTGGCTGCTGCAGGGAATCGTAACTGGATAAGATTCGCTATATACAATTTTAAAAATATAACCATTTTTTTCTCTACTATAACAAATATGCGAGAGTGCCTCTTGTATGGATTGCATACATACTTTATTTGTCTTTGGTTTGGGCTGATCAGCGGCTACTGGCTGCACGGTAAGCTGTTCCTCCAGCCATTGGGTACAGTCTTCTTCCTCCATAATTTTCACAATCACCGCTGCAGATAGGAAATGTACGTCTTTTTGTCCGCCCTCTCCCTGATACAGTTCCAATGCCAATGTCTTTAATGACGGATCAGGATTGAGCATTAAAGAATAGCGCAGAATTATATCCATCCCTACTGCGAAATACATATTGTGAATACGATAAAACAGATGTCTTACCCAATAGTAATTTTCAACCATATCCGGAATATCTAAATCGCTAAAATACATTAACCCTGCTGGTTTTAACCGATTTAATAAATCCTTATGCGCAAGCGCCGCACGATAGCAGGCACAGATTTCCTCGCCGCCTTTTCCTAAAAGCGCAAGAATACAATAATTCAAAGCGGCAATTTTTGCTGCTGTTTCCTTATCTGTCTTGCATACACCAGTCGCATCGCCTTTTAGTTCATCAACCGGCAGCGCAATTACCTCCGCAAGCGCCTTATGAAATATCTCTGGCAGCATCTTTACCGCCCATGACGTTGAAACATTTAATAGAAATTTTAATCCGTCTGCTGGTTTTTTCTCAATTGTCTTTTGGAATAACGCATGTGCACGCTCGTCCTCCATCTGTGCCAGAACGCTGTATACCATCTGTTTTGCTTTACCTTTTTCTGTTTTTACCATATCAATTAAAAGTTCAATATTTTCTGGTGCAAACCGCAGGGCATAGATTAGTTCCTGACGCACATCTTTCTCAGCAGTTTCCAACATTTTTAGGTAAAAATCATTTGCCCGCTCCCCAGCGATTCCCTCTATCACTTGGACACGGCGCACCATCTCCCTTTTCCCTTTTGGATCAAAGTCTTTCATAACAAACGGTAGAATTGCTTCTCCTTCATTTTCAAGCCATGTTACCACCAGATCCGCTAGTTCGGCATAGGAAGCATTTAACCCTTGCACTAGCACATATTTTACTCGATAATCTTGAAACGCTTCCAAATTGTTTTGACGTATTTCAAGCGCCAAATTATAATGACCGCTGCCCGTAGTTGTCAGCGCATCTGTAAGATTTTTTAACACGGAATATGGCGCATTCACTACAAATTTCTCATTGTTTTTCGCTACTTCTAACGATTCTATTTCACCCTTTACATCTACGTTCCCTAATGTACAGATTACAGCATCTACCAAAGTAATAGATTCTAATAGTGTACTTGTAGGATTTGCATTGTCTGGTGATAAGAGTTGATTAACCATCTGCCCGATTTTTGCAAAAACTGGTGAAGATGCTTCCAATGGTTTTATAGCTTCTGCGGCACGCTTTAAACGGAAATCCTCTGCCAAAAGGCTTGCGCCCGCAATTGCCGCCGCCCGCAGACGGGCACGCAGTTCATAGATTGGTTTTGTGTCCATAATTATTTTCCTTCTCCTTCCTGTACTATAAATAAGGTGCTATCTCAAATTCTGTCTGTTCTCCTATCTTCTTACTTACCAGTTCAAATAAATTTTCCTTTGTTACAAACAGATTTTTCGGATTTCTCCCAATAATCAAATATTGATTTCTATTATCTAAAGAAATAAACTTCCTCGTTTCATCATTTAACAAAATATCCGCATTATCGATTACTATTAATTTTCCTTCTGTTTGACTGACAATTTCTCTAATATTCTTTTGATAATCCAGATAATTCAGACAAAGGATATGAGGATTAAGTGCCATACATTCCTTAATAAAAGAAAATGAAACCGTTTTTCCGGTTGCCGAATCTCCTGTTAAAATTGTTATATTATTCGTAAATTGAAAGTTCAGAATATAGGATGTATGCGTTGTAGTAAATTGTTCCATTACAATCGGCTTATGTTTCACAATCCCACCACTCCTTTAAATCTTCGTAATTATCCATTACAGTGCATTTATTCTTTGTACATACAGCTACTTTATCCATCTCAAATGGTATTATAGCATAATCACTATATACAGCTCCTTTTTCTAAGTTGTATAATACATTCAGCGCATTATCTCCACATTCCTTTAAACAAAACACCTTTTCTGGATAATATAATACATTTAAAACTGTTTTACAGCCCGTAGAAAGGCAATCAATATCCAATGCAACTCCATTAAATTTTGATTTGATTTTATATTTACCCATCAGCTTGGAATTGTCAATCTGTGCAATAACTGTTTCTGCTTTATCATCTAATATGGATACTGTTTTTTGATTAAAATACACATCATTGAGTTCTATATATTCCATTTCTGAAGGAATATCTTCCTTATTTTTATATATTGTAATCAATCCAACACCTCCAGCCCGACTTTAGAAAATTCTCTACGCAATAATGTTCTGTTATAAATGCACTTCATTTTATCTTTTACAGATAATCGATTATTGTCCAATCCACAAATATCGTCCGCCTGCCTGTCATTCCATTCACAGCAAGATGTTATCCAGCAGTTGCCGATCGTTGCTTTTGAAACCACAAAACCCGTATTTCTAGTTAAATCAAACAATAATTTTGCACATAACTGTTCAATATTATGATCACTTAAATGGCTGTCGTATTCCATCACTTCACGAAGCACTTTATAATCCATATTGCACGCTTGAAGCGCTTCAACTAGTTTTTCCCTAGCCCTAATAGCATCTGCTCTTTTCGCTAAAAATATATCATTTGGTGCATATATCCAATCAATCAGATTATCAAATTCTAATAAAATATATTCAAAACAAATAATATCCATTAAAAATACATTCTTCTTTGTATCTGCATAGTTCTTCAATCGTTTATGCTCTTGATATATCTGTTGATTATCAAACGAATTATCAAAAACAACGATATACTGATTATCCATATTATCTATCCGTTTTACGGCTTTCACCAGTTCACTGTTATTCTTTTTGCTTTCCAAAACCACATTGGAACATAGCTGCTCTATCATTGTTTTCCAAAATTGATAACTGGATTTTCCTTTCCGATCTTCAATCCACAGATATATTTGGGACTGCATATAAACACCTGCTTCCTACACAATCATCTTAATACAACATCCGAACTACCATATCCTCCGTAATAATACTTAATGGCTGTGCCTGCAATCTATTATTTTCACGATTGTAGTAAAATAGAGCTAACAGCACTTGACCTTCCAGTAATTTGCCGTCCGGAAGCAGCTCGAGCCGCGTCGTGGTTTCTTCCATTCCCAGCATATCTCCCAAAAGAATTGTAGTGCCCTCCGAATCCACAAGCACGTATCCCTCCTGTGCCTTTCCAATCCGCGCAAATGCAACAAGTTTTATTAACATTGGCTGTGACATTGCATTTTTTAGATAATTCTTAATTGCCTTTGCTTCCTGTTTTATGGAAGTAACAGCGTGTGCCCGCAGTGCCTGAAAATCCTCTTTCTGATAATCACGAATCGTTGCGCCCTCCCAGCGGATGCGGAGATTGCCTTCACCTGGATAGTATGCTGCGCTTGGCACTTGTGCCACACCAAACACAGAATCCTCCTGTTTAATATATTTCAAAGATTTTATTGGACGGTAATTGTACGTCATAGAAATCTCACCGCTCTCCAAATCCGCCCAGCAGCCCGTATCCGTGTACTGTTTTGCCGCCTCATCATAAGATACCCAGAATGCCAACTGCGCAAGATTGACATTTTTCTTACACTTTCCAATTGCCTCTAATTCAGAAAGTTTCCACGCACCGCCAAGTTCCTCATACAAAATCGTGTCATCCAATGCAGCGTCATCATTTTCCAATTTATCATTAATATATTGGCGTGACTTCTTGGTCAAACTCCACAGCTTCTCCAAAACATCAATTGCAGCATCATAATGAGCATCATTACCGTCCTTCTGAAATGCTGTTATTTCTATAATTAAGCGGTTGCACAATTTTTGTGGCCCAAGCAAGTAATAATCTCCCAACTGTTTCGCAAGCTGTTGGTATGTGCTCAGTGCAGCGCCTGCCATTGTGCCTAAACCTGCTGACATCAAATCCATAATCATTTTCTCTGTTAAATCAAGCCCCTCTAACTGCTTTTGCAGCTTCTTAATCTTTGCGTTTTTACTAGCTTTTGCAGCAGAAGCAGCCTTTTTCTGGGCTTTTTGCTTTTCCTCCTCGGTAAGTTCTTTTTGCGGCTGTTCTTCACCGTTCGCTTTTGCATCTCTCGCCTGCTTTTTCTCCCGCTTCTTAATAATATCCTCTGGAATCTCACACACTGTAAATTCCTTCTGCGCCAGCATTTCATAAAGCAATGCTATGCTATGCTTACAGGGAAACTGCCTGCTTGGGCAGGAACAACGGAACACTGGCGCTGCCGCATCAATATAGTCAGCAGATGTTATATAGTTGCTCTTGCCGCTTCCTGTACATTCGCCCATATAAAAGGTATCATCTTGGGAACGCTGCAGTTTTACGAATCCCCCTTTTTGTGAAATTTTTTTCCCGTTTGATGCCGCTGCTGCGTTCGGTGCATAAACAAGAATTTGCTGCTCGGTTAATTGCTGCATAATAAAACCCTCCTATTTGTATTTTGTATTTCAATATGTTTCTAAAAAATTATATTTTCAAAATAAATATCTTCATAGTGCAAAGTCCTATACTGAACTGTTACCAACTGTTTTTCTTAAGCAGTTAGCATAATAAAAGCACCCAGATTTCCACGATTCCCATTGCTTGCCCTGTGGCTGAACAGCAAATCTGGATTGCAGCAAGTACAAATATCCGTAACCTCAATCTGCTTATTGGGAACGCCTGCATCACGAAATACTCTGAAATTGGCATACCATAGATTTAACTGATATTTTCCATTTTCCTTTTGATACATCAAGCAGTCTGCAATATCCTTTTCTGTAATTTCCTGCTGAAAACGTTCCAGATATTCGGCTGCTTTGGCATTATCGCACACAAAAGCCTTTTCAAAAGCCGCCGCCACTTCTTCTCCCACTTCATAGCAGGACTGGCATATGGAAGGAGCAATAGCCACCCGCACATTTGCCGGATCAGTGCCATATTCACGTGCCATTGCTTCTAGCGTTACCTGCCCCATTTTTCCAACCGTTCCACGCCAGCCGGAATGGGACAGCCCTATCGCTTTATTTATCGGATCTACTATAAAAAGCGGCACACAGTCAGCATAAAACGTTGCTAAAATAATCTCCGGTTCATTGGTTATCAGCCCATCAACATCATTGTAATCACGCACAAATAAAGTACCTTTGCCTTTATCGGCGGCTGTAACCTTGCGTACATTCGTTGTATGCGTCTGCACTGAACAGACAATATCTGCCGGTGTTTTACCAAACAGCGCTGCCACTCTGCGGTAATTTTCTGCGATATTTTCTGTTGTATCTCCCCTGTTTATACTAAAATTCAGCGATTCCAAATATCCGCTGCTTACGCCGCCCTTTCGCGTTGTAAAACAATGTGCCACACAGCCCGTTTTCTCTAATCCCTCAAATGTAAAATAGGGAAGTTCACTGTCCTGCCCGCCGTAATTCAATTGGCATACCAAAGGCTTTGTGCCTTCCCCTATATAATTTTTTCGTTTGATTCTGATTTTTTCTTTCATACCACACTCTCTCAAATACTTATTTCGTATTATACTCACGAACGATTCGATTTTCCTTTCTGCACAACACATATTGCCCGCTTATGCAATATGGGCTGTGCAGAAATTGGAAAATCTTAACGGTCGTTAGTATACCAAACGGCAATAACGTTATTGTGCTGCCACTCGCTGCTGTTTTAAATACTCCTCCTGTGTTACGGAACAGATGCATAAATTCGTGCGTTTCTTTGTCTGTTGATCTATCCTTCTATCACGCAGACTGCACTCTTTTTGAAATCCTAACCGCTCTAGCAATTTACCAGATGCCATATTGCCTTCATTATATTTTGCCTCGATTAAATACAAGCCTTGATTTATAAAATATTCTTTTAATATACAGGAAACAGCTTCTGACGCATAGCCTAAATGCTGGAATTTTTCGCCGATAACATATCCCATTTCACCAATCTGAAGCTGCGGATATGGAATATTTATGGTGATGTATCCAATTGGCTGCAATATCTTTTTTTCGACTACTGCCCATATATGCGGATTAGCACTCCATTCTTTCATCCACTTTCTCATTTCATTGCTGTCTTTGACTGGGAAAATTGCGATAAATTGCCCGAGTTGTTCATCTTTTCCAAAATTGATATAACAGTCTGCACTGTCATTTACACAGAAATGTCTTAGAATTAATCTGTCCGTTTCCATTAGATTCTCCCATTTTAACTGGCTGCTATTCTTTTGATATCCTCACAAACGATTCGATTTTCCTTTCTGTGCAGAAATTGGAAAATCTTAACGGTCGTCAGTTTATATATACTTTTCCCATTATAAATTTACCAATATGTATAAATATGTGCAAACGCATTGCGATACCACGTCCATTCTTTGCCACATACAGCTATCACATCATAACGAACAGCGGCAGATTCCCCGATTGCGTGACACATACGATAATAGTCTGCCACTTTACAAATGGTTTTCTGCTTGCTATATGTCACAGCTTCGGCCGGATCACCTTTTTGGTTGTCTTTACGGTATTTCACTTCAAAAAACACAAGATAATCGTTTTCTTGTCCAATTAAATCAATCTCACCGATACGATTGCGGTAATTGCATTCTAATATTTTTACACCTTGGCGGCTCAGGTATTGGGCAGCTTCTTGTTCATAGAGCCCACCCATTTTCCGCTTGTTTGTACTGTTCCCTTTTTTATCCATACCAACATTTATCCTTTTTTGCTGTTGTAGTCCTTCACTTTTGCCTTAATTTTATCCATTCCATCAACAAATACCAAGATTTCTGCCACTACTTCATACAATTCTGGCGGAATCATATCGCCAATCTGAAGCTTTGATAATGTATTTGCAAGTTTATCATCACGATGTACGGGTACATCCGCCTGTTTTGCTTGTTCTATAATTTTTTCTGCCAGCGCGCCGCGTCCCATTGCGATAACCTTCGGCGCGCTGTCTGCAGGATCGTATTCAAGTGCGATTGCCTGCTTTGCCTTTTGGTTTTCTTTTTTGATTGCCATTTAATAGTTCCTACCCTTTTCCTTGAATTTTGGATTATGCTCTCGTATCAAAAGTCTGGTAGCTTAACGTAATATTTCCGCCTGCTACCTGCTCCTCCATATGCTGCATGACTGTTTTTTCCGATTCACGTTTTTGAATGGTATGGGTACACTGGTAGCCTTTCTTTGCCAAACGCTGTGTTAAATCATCAATATGTCCTGCAATTACAGGAAGCGCGTGCTCCTCTAAATAGAACTTTGTCGTCACTTGATTTCTCTCCGTTTGGAGCGAGATACTAATATCCATTCCGCCGAGATTCTCCATATCAAGGTGCAAAAACGCTGTCAGCATTCCATCTTTACGCGCCAGATTTTTCTTGTTGGTATATACGTACAAATCACCATGCGCTTGCGAATTGTTTAATTTCAACGGAAGCTGCACATAATGAAACATTTGATTCATTTGATTCATAAAATCCAGATTTTCACGGAAATTATTTAAAGATTTCATGGACGCTTCATTTGCCCCTTGCTGTGCATTTGACGCTTCATTCATAAGCTGCGAAAGCCGGTTGCTCTGCCGCGCCAGCTTTTGATAAAATTCCTCAACCTTTCCCTCCGTCGCAATTTCCTGCGGGCTTAACGTCCATTGACGCTGCAGTCCTTTGCGCACCATTGAGCGAAACGGTTCTGAACGAAAAATTTTATCTTTTAGTTCTGGCGGCATATTCTGTAGCAGGGAAGAATCTGACAGCAGCAGCTTTACCTCTTTTAAATCCAACGTTCCATCTTTAATCAGACTAATTACTTTATCTGGCAGATCCTGCGGCTTAGTATTTTGGAAATGTCCTTCTAAATCACGCAGCATGGTTGCTGTATCCGCAGATGCTTCTTGGCTTAACAGCCCGTTTGAAAGTTTTACACTATCTGCAGCACCTTCTTGAATATTGTTGTTTCCAGTCTGCTGCAGTTCTTTTACAGATTCTTCCTCCTGTGCTGTTAGATTTGAAACAATATCTGTTTCCACTGTTCCATTCGACTGCGCATCACTTTGTATAACACCATTTTGCACAGTATTATTTTCGTTTCCTTGTGTGATACCGTCTTGCTGCAAAATATTTTGCGTTGTCTGCACACTGGATTGCGCAGACGTTTCCTCCCCTGTCAAAAAGCCCAGTATCTGTTCCATATAAGCTCCCGCCTGCCCCTGCATAGACGCTGCGGACGCACTGTTGCCTGCTGCGTTTGAACCTGCCAGAGAATCATAAAGCTTTAAAATCTCCTCTGATACATTTTTAATCCCATCCAACAGCCTATGTTCCATATTTTGATAGTTTTGATACTGCGCTAAATTGCTATCTGTAACAGGAAGCTGCATTTTTGACAATTTAATCACAGTTTCCAAATCCACCTGCGGATGCTGCAATGCCAGTCTATTAAACGTCATTAATGTATTTTTATCAATTGACATACCATTCTCTATTAAAGTTGATACAAGCTGTAAATTTTTGGCATTTATGGCAAGATTTGCAGCGCGCAGTGCCGATTCGCCTACCCGCAGCATTTGCATATTGTTATCATAAATGGGTTTTAATACAATGCGGTTGTCCTTGTTCGACTGTACCTGTAAGTTTAATACCTGCCCAATTGCAACCTGCACATCACGCTCTAATTTCGCCGCCATATATTGCCCATTTGCAAGCTGAATCTGCACATCCTCACCATTTACAGACGCAATTTCTCCTTGAAAGGAATCACCGGGCTGAAGCTGCGTAATATCGACGCCGGACGCAGACTGTGACGTTCCTGCCGCCCCTGCGCTAGATACATTCCCTGTGTACTGCTGCCCAATCTGCTGGTTTCCCGCTGCATAATTATGGGAATATCCTGATAAAAACTGTTCCATAACTACTCCTATCTATGCACTTTCCATATCCATATATCACATCTAAAATCCGCACACAAATATCAATCAAGCCATACAAAACCACTTCGTGAAAACCACTTCGTGAAAACCACTTCGTGAAAACCACTTCGTGGTGGCTTGATGTATCTTAATCACTACAATTTCCTACGAACTTTACAGCATAGCGCAAAATCCTATATTGAACTGTTGCATATCAATCCATTATTTTCCGAAACGTCAACAAAATTTTCAATAAATGTTTTCCGATGAATTGGTGTTGCACCATACTGTTTTAATGCCGCGATATGCACCTGTGCACCGTAGCCTTTATTCTCTGCAAAATGATATTGTGGATACTGCTTATCATACTCCACCATAATCCGATCCCTTGTCACCTTCGCAATAATACTTGCTGCCGCTATGGAAATACTTTTGGCATCTCCTTTTACAATCGGCACCTGCGGCATATCTATCTGCGGAATTGTTACTGCATCATTTAACAAAATATTGGGCTTCACACTTAATTTGCTGACCGCCTCGCGCATCGCCTCATACGTTGCCTGCAAAATATTAATTTCATCAATTCTCTTATGCTCTGCTATGCCAACACCAACCGCTACCGCCTCATGCATAATAATATCATACAATTCCTCTCGCTTTTTCGCACTAAGCTGCTTGGAATCATTTAGATACAAAATCTGACAATTCTTTGGCAGAATCACCGCACCCGCTACAACTGGCCCTGCAAGCGGCCCACGCCCCGCCTCGTCAATACCACATATATATTGATAAGAAGCATATTTTTTCTCATACACTTTCATATTTTCAATGCGCTGTTGTTCTTTCTCTAACGCATCTATCGCTTTCTTTGCCTTTGTCACAAGCGCCTGCACACCACTGCGGGCATCCGTCTTGTATGTTTCCACAAAAACAGGCAGCGCTTCAACTTCTGCTGCCGTGCTTTCCTGAAGTATATTTATAAGTTCCTTCTTAATGTCGTTTATCGCCGCCATTGTAAACCCCTTTTTCCCAAAATCTTCTTTCTTCTATTTTACTCTAAAGAGTCCGAATTTACAATATAATTTTGCCCGTTAATACTTTTATTAGTTTCTGTTCGTTAGAGTTAGGTAAAAAAGGACTATTGCATTAAGAATTGTTTATGTCTAACTTCCTTTTGGTACTGTTAGACAAGTCACTGTCAAAAATTATTTTACAGTTTCTTAATGCAATAGCCCTTTTGTTCTTATTGCGTTTCATACTTCAATTGCTGTTCATATTTCTGTGCAGCCCATTCTTGATAGTTCTGCTTTCTTTCTGCCTGTGTTTTTATAATCTCTTCTTCCGTTATATGTTTTTTCAGAGCCTCTTGCTGTATCTGCTCTCGCAGTTCCTGCCGTTTTGCTCGTTCTTTTTCCCATGTTTCGTTGAACTGTTTTG
This sequence comes from uncultured Lachnospiraceae bacterium, assembly GCA_965114465.1. Taxonomy (GTDB): domain Bacteria; phylum Bacillota; class Clostridia; order Lachnospirales; family Lachnospiraceae; genus COE1. Next base: position 7,858 of record CBCOYO010000033.1, on the reverse strand, counting down.
TCTTTTTCTGTTTATCCTTTATTGCCGTTTTCGTACTTTTCGTTTTGTTCTTATGAATAGAAAAAAGACTGTTTCTTCGGTTTTCAGCCAAAAAAGTATGAGAATCTTCTACCTTTGCGCCTTTGCACATTCCTAAATAGGGAATCCCGCCTTCTTTGTCATTATCCTCACTTAATGTAAATACTGTTCCTGTTAATTTCCATGCAGTGCCGTTAATACAATAGCCATTTGTACTCGATAATTCTCTTTTCATCAATGCATAGACGTCCGCCTTATAAGACGGATCATTTACCATTTTCTGCAGATTGGTTTCGTCGATATACAATAAATTCTTCCCCTCCGTAACCGATCGCGGCTTGCTTGATACCATTGTAAACTCTGGGAAAAATTCTGCTATTTCTTTCTTCAAATCTTCTACTGTATGTATCTGTGAATCCGCTGTCCGTTCTCTGTACTGCTTCTCTAATTTTGCCTGCATCGCAAATAAATCATTAGCATAATCATCAATGGTATTGTATTGCTTATTGGGATCAATACTTGCAAGAGGCTCATATTTCTTAGTTTCGTTTACTGTATTTTTTGCTTGTGTAATATTGCTTTGATAATTATTTTGCTGTATACTGCTAATGCCCATGTAACCGTTTTCCTTCCTTTAAAAATGTAAATAATTCAAAACTGTTCCTTTCATAAAAACTAACTTCTATTTTTACTGCTTTATCCTATTTATCGGAAAAAATACCAAAGTTAATTAGGGGAATATAAATCTTCCCCTAATCCCCTCATATCCCGTGTACAAAATTTGTTATACTAACGAACGTTAAGATATCATTCATAGTTCAATAATTGATAAGTTGGTAAAACAATATTCCTTACTCTGCCATATAAATTGCCACTTTATCCATAACCGCCTTTACCGCTGCATCAATATCCTGATCGCCATTAAAATATTTACTGCTTTCTGCAATAATTGCATCTTCAAGAACAACATCACTAATATAGGGTGTTTGCAACTCTGCGATAATACGCTCCAATTCCTTTACATCCTCCGGTGAAGCAGGATAAATTATCATAGAACTTGTTTTCCCGTCTTTCATAGTTCTTGACATGGAATACAAAGCACCGTTCTCTCCCAGTTGACTTTCATCATATGCAAACAGATTTGCAAGGGATTTTTTATTTATCGGTAATCCATCATGCGGTGAATCCTGTACCGATGTACTAAGCATAATCTTAACAAATTCTTTTGCCTGATCCAAACTGCTTGTCGCGCTGTTAATACCAGCAAGCACGGTTGGATGATATACATTACTACTCTGCCCATTCATTTTCTGGAAAACAGAGTCTTCAAATCCTTCTATCCGCGGTATTGACAGCGTAATCAAGTATTCATAAGCAGACATCACCTCTCCGCACATAAATGGGCTTTCGTCCATAAGATAAAAAACATCTGTCATCATCATAAAAAAGAAATCATTTTCCCTATCCGATCCGCTTGCTTTACTTTCTGCTATTTGGGATTGATACGTTATAGTATACTCTTCCGGCGCATTTTTAACTTGTGCCTCATAAATTTGCTTCGTCAGTTCCAAAAATTCCTTAAATTTTGTTTCTTCTATCTGCCCATATTTATTTTTCCATGAGGGTGCACAGACAGGTGCTAAGCGTTTTATTATCCCCGACTCAGAGAAAATCCCCATTAAATACGCTTCCGGATTCTCTGTGCGCGCCTTTTCTATCATTTCAGCCATTGCAGCATAGTCTGACACATTCTGCATCGTTTCTTTATGTCCCCCTATCATTGGTATCCGAAACTGTGCAGGTACTGTATAGAGATTATCACCATAATATAGCGGCGTAATCAGATTCATATACAAACCATCGCTTTGATTTACTTCTGCTACAATGTCTGACAAGTCCACTAACACGCCTTTATCCGCATATGTAGAACTGTCCATACCATCCAATATTATCACATCAGGCCCTTCGCCGCTTAACAGCTTGGTATTTAACTTTTTCAGTGCATCCTCTCTGGTAACACCATCCCCATCCATACCGATTTCATAGTTAATATACATATCGGGGTATACTGTGCGGTATGCAGAAATCGCCTGTTTCACCATATCCTGTTCTACTAAGCTGTATACGGTCAATTTCTCGTTCGGTGTCGCCGAAACATTAGGATCATAAGTAAAGCGCATTACTTTTCCATCATTAAATGCTGCAAAAAATTCTTGATTATCATTTTCCATCATTGCCATAATACTGTGCGCAGGATCGCCCAAAGAAGAAAGCGCGCCATCAATTACCTGTTCCATTGCACTCCCACCGATTACGTGACGGTATAAGCCCTTTTCACCAGCGACATAGACACTATTATCCTTTCCTAAAAAGAGAAAAGCGGAATATCCATCACCGAACCATGATACACCTTGATAATTTTCCTGCACAAATTTATCTAAAATTTCATCTTCTAGCAGTTTTCCGTCCTCTAAATTATAAAAATACGTTTTTTCGTATCCTGTGCACATTAGGATATTGCCACGGCTATTCATAATTTCCGCACGTTCCGGCAAATCTACCAATTTTTTGGCTGTTTCTTCTTCAATATCCACTTCAAAAATAGAATTGCATTTATTCGCACCTACATAAAGCCGCCCGTTATCTCCAAATGTAAGTACATTTATATTACTTTCATTATCTGGCAGCGCAACTGGAATATTTTTTACAGTATTATCCGTCATATACACATTTAATATATAATCATAATCTGGATATTCAAGATTCTCCTGCCCTTCCTTTTCCTCCATATTGATCAATGCGATAGTACCGTCCTTGGCGATCGCCGAACTCGTTGGATAGTGTTCTTTCCGAAACGCAGAAAACTCTTCACTCTCCAACTTCTCCCATGTATCGCCGCCATCTGCTGCCTGAAAGCGTTGCGCTGAATAACTGTTTAAAAACATGGGCTGTCCATTGGCTAGCAACTGTAACTGTATTTGATCTACTACGTTTTCTGTTTCTAAAACAACTTTTTCCATATAACGTCCCATGCCGCTGCTGTCTGTATTGTTTCCTTGCTCTGATTCTAAAGCGTCGTTGCCGCCTTCTGGTGCAGCGTTATCGGTTTTGCCCTCCTGATTATTCTGCGTCTGCTTCTGCCCGCTGGTTTCCGCAGTCGGGTCTGCGCCGCATCCTATAACGGACATTCCCACAACAGCCGCCAAAAGCAATGCGGTCATTTTGGTAAATAATGATTTCTTTTTCATATCTGCTCCCATCTGTGTGTGCCATTTCACACACGAAATTATAAATTTTTCTTTTTTATTATGGTAACATATAAATCTCTAAGTTATCTCTAAAATTGTGCATAAAATAAAAAATAGGCAATGTTTTATAAATGTTTTAACATTACCTATTTTTAAGATATCCCATTCTTTTATACTATTTCTTATTCCAAAAAAGCATCATAAAATCTTATTAATACATCATCTGTTGTTTGATAGAGATTCTCTCCCAAAAAATAATCCTCTAATTCCTCAATACAAGAAGCCAATTCCCCCTTGCGGTGTTTATTTTTGGGGTCAGATTCCATAATTTCCAAAAAAGCAATTGCTTTTTTACAAAAATTTATCTTTTTCTGTTTGGATTAGAAGTAATCACATACCCAACATTTATTTTCCATATTTATTTTGACTTACTCTGCCATATAAATCGCCACGCTATCCGCTATCGCTTTTACTGCTGCATCAATACTCTGGCTGCCGTCTAGGTATTTTGCGCCTTCTTTAAGCACAGCTTCCTCCAACGCTATATTTTGTAAATAGGGTGTATCCGACTGCGCTATCCAATCCTTTAGCTGCTGTTTCGTCGTATCGTCCAGCCAATAGACACGCCATATCAGATTCTTCCCTTCCCTGTCTGTGCCGCCATATGACATATATGCCCCATTTTCTTCTGCAATTCTCTCTTGCATTTCTTCTGTTGGCTGCAAACTGCTTTCAAATGCCTTTTGATTTATTGGGAATCCATGGTGTGTCATTTTCTGCACTTCCTCACCCAACAGTGTCTGCAAAAATAGAACTGCTTTGTCACGCTGCTTCGTCGCTGCGTTAATTCCCGTTAGCGTAATGGGATAATAAATGTTCTTTCTCTGTCCATTCAGCCGCTCCACAATAGTGTCTTCATATCCCTCAATCTTTGACTGTGAAAAAACACTTGCAAAATCATCAATATTTCCTATCATACCACAAGCCAGTTTCGTTGCACCTGAAATATAATCAAAATCCCCTATTGCAAGAAAAGAATCGTGTTCTTCATATGTACATCCGTATTCTTCCATATAAAAAGTATCCAAATCTTGATACTGTTTGACTGCTTCTTGCGGCGTACCGTTTATCTGCGCGTCATAAATCCGCTTTGTCTGCGATAAAAATGTTTTCAGGCTTTCTTCATCAATTTTGCTGTTCTCTTGTATCCACATTGGTGCGCATACGGAGAAAAACTTTCTTAAAATTCCTGTTTCCGAACATATATTTATTAAGTCAGCCTCCGGATATTTCTGTCGTGCAGCTTCAAAAATATCCGCAAGGCTTTGATAGTCATTGACACTTTGTACAATCTCTTGACTGCCTTCGATAAAAGGAAGCCGAAACTCTGCTGGAATCATATATAGACTGTTCTCCTGATAGAATGGTGTTATCAGATTTTCCAGCAGTCCTTCTTTCTTTTCCAAATCCTCTGCTACGCCGCCAATATCCATTAGGATGCCTTTCTCTATATAAGAATGGTATGGCATTTTGTCCAATATCAATATATCAGGGCCGCTGTCATCCATTAATTCTGTACTTAACTTTTTCAGCGCATCTTCTCTGGTAACACCCTCGTTTTCCAATCCGATTTCATAAGAAATATAAACATCTGGATTTGCTGTTTGAAAAGCAGTGATCGCCTGCCGCACAGTATCATTTTCCTCAAGGCTGTAGACCGTCAGCTTATCAGCAGGAAGGGCAGAAACAGCAGCATCATAGATAAACTTCATAATTTTACCGTCTGAAAAAAATACAAGGAATGCTTCGTTCGGTAAAAATGCCGCTGTATTCACATAGTGCGACGGATCGCCTAGCACAGACAACCCACCGTCTATCACCTGCTCTACCAGACTGCCGCCGATGACATGACGGTGCAGCCCTTTCTCTCCTGCCAAATAGACAATATTTTCCTCTCCACCAAATAAGTATACATTATAACCGTTACCGTAGTCCCGAATACCGCCGTAATTATCCTGAAGAAATGCCTGTAAAACAGCATCTTCCACAAAGGAACTCGTTTCGATATTGTATAAATAGACATCTTCACCCGTCACGCAAATTAGGATATTATTCTGACAGCAGTTAAGATACCTTATTCCATTTTCCACGGAAACTACTTCTTTGTAAGTTCCGTCAGAAGTGTTAATTTCATAGATTTTTCCATTGGTAATTCCCGCAAAAAGCTTGCCATTGTCTGTAAAACAAAAACTTCCAACAGTATGGTTTTGCGGCAAATCCATATCAAATTGCTGAATGCTGCCATCTGCTGCCGCCAAAAGATAATGCGTTTGAAAAATAATTTCTTGTGTTTCCTCTTCTTCATTATCCGGATATTGATAATAAGATATTACGGCTGTACCTTCTGTGGATATTGCTGCTTCTCGAACAAGATAGGATTCCTCGGATTCCATAATCTGCTTATAGCAGCTTAACTGCTCCTGCTCCCAGCTTTCACCATTATCCTTAGAAACATATCCTCCCGACCAGTCATCCAGCAAAATAAGGCTGTCATCGGCTGCTTTTTGAAATTGAATATTTCCCCAGTTTTCCAGAGTCAGCACATTTTTCTCTACATAACGTCCCATTCCTGTGCTGACACTCTCATCTGCTCCAATAGATTCTCCTGCTCGAATTGCAGACGAATCCGCCACTGTTTTAGATTCTTCCTGCAGTGTATCTTCGATATTAGAAGCACAACCCGTTACTGCCAAGCAAAACACTGCAACGCATAGTGTCAGCGCCGCACAAATCCGCTTTTTCATATATATTCGTTCCCTTCTTTAATTAATTGTTTCAATCAATTATAACAAAGGAATCTCTAAACAATCTCTAAAAAGAAGGACTGGTTCATATTTTTGTAAATCTTATTATGTATTCGTATTATTCTACCATATCCAGCAGTTTCTCCGTAATATCCGCCATATTTGAGGATACCTGCTTTGTATTGTGTGAAATTTTAACGTTTTCTTCCACAACATTGGAAATCCTTCCAATTTGACTAACTGCATGGGATACGATATCGACATTCTGGCGCACCATATTTGTGATTTCCTCTACATCATGGCTTGCTTTCTCAATATTTTCTACCACAATGCCAAATGCCTCTACCGTCTGATCTGTAATTTCCTTTCCGCTTTCCACCGCGTTTATGGAATTGGTAATTAAATCGTTGGTTTCCTTAGCCGCCTGCGCACTTCTCGCTGCAAGTTCCCCGACCTGCGTCGCAACTACTGCAAAGCCTTTTCCCATATCGCCTGCCCTTGCCGCCTCGATAGACGCATTTAGAGAAAGCATATTCGTCTGTTGTGCAATTGAATTAATTTCTCCGATAATCTTTTCAATCGCAATCGACATATCGCTAATCTTCTGCATAGATTCCTTTAGCAGTTCCATACGTGACTGTGTCTGTAATATTTTCTCTGATGTGTTTTCTGTTGTTCGTGTAACATTCTCTGTCGCACTCACACTGTCGTTTAATTCCTGTGTAAGCTGCGTCATGGTCTGTTTTAAATCTTCTACAGCTTTTTCCTGCTCTCCTGTTCCATTGTAAATATGATCTGCATTCTCTAACGTTTCACCTGATACATGATTTAACTCCTTGCAGGCATTCTTTACATTTTTAATCAAACTGAGATTGTTTTCCATATCTTCTTTCTGCTGCGCAATCAGTTTCTCGTTTTCTTTCATGCTCTGTGTAATGCTTTCAACCATTTTGTTAATGCTATTCGAAAGCATTGTAAATTCAGGATTGCCCTGCTCATTTATCATAATACCAAAATTTCCCTCTGCTATCTGCTTCATTGCATTAGAAATCCGATTAATACCCTGCACAATTTTATCATCTACCATGCGGTTAATCATCAGCAGCAATATTCCAAAAATCAGCAGCAGGCTAAACGATACTACTAGGGTCTGATCTCTGCGTTCTGCATAATACTCATTTGCCGGTAGAAACGTTCCGATAATTTTTCCGTCATATTCCTCCGCTACATAATACCCTTTTGTGCCATTAATCACCGCTTTTCCATCACCGACAAGATTCTGTGGAAATCCTGATGCAGATGCACTCGTCCCAATAAGCGCCGCATCTGGATGTGCCAATATTTCTCCTGTCTGGGCATCAATAGCAAAAATATATCCCTTGTTTCCAAATTCTATATCTTTTAATACAACCGATAATTCCGTGCCTGCAAGCATCTTCTCCAAAACTTCAGGCCGCACACCAACCTGCACAAGCCCTTTTGCATCTGTCCGTGCCACACCGATATACTGCATTACAATACCCTCTGCAACATTGACCTGAGGCTCTTGGGCAATTTCAATCGTAGGGTCATCTACAATCACCATAAAAGCATTAGACTGTGCACCGCTTTTCATATCAAATCCTATATAATCACGAACCGAACTGCTTACAATAATTCCCTCCTCATCAATAATATGCAGTTCATTCACCTTTAACCTGTCTTTAATTTGTTCAAGCTTCTCCATATTGCCATAAATTGACTTATCCGCTGCCAGCATATCGGCAAAAGCTCTTGATTTTGCAAGGT
>CBCOYO010000032.1:1743-26494 GCA_965114465.1 uncultured Lachnospiraceae bacterium | reverse complement strand
GTACTTTCCGTCAATCTCTGTTCCTATCTTTAGCATCTGATTCCCCCATTATTTGCTCATCGCTTTTATCAATATTACAGAAATATTATCCTTTTCCTTACGCTGCTTATCCAGCTCGATTAACTGTTTTAGCTGCTGGTTCATAATATGTGAATTTTCCATTCTGTTTGCGACACACCAGCTTAAAGAAAAAAGCCCATTGTGGCACTGTTCATATAATTCTTTCTCCGATAATTCATTGCGAAACCCATCGGAACAAAGCAAATAGCTTTCTCCTGGCATTACATAGCCGTTCATAAAGTCTGGTGTTATCGGTTTTCCTGTACCAATGCATTGGAGCAGTACATTTCTGCGCATATCATTTTTCGCCTGTTCCGTAGTCATGTGCCCTAGTGCCACCTCACGTGCAACATACGTCTGGTCTGTAGTCATCTGCCATATATCCTCACGCATTTTGTAAATACGGCAGTCACCTACATGCGCGATATAGTAACATCCGCCTGTCAACAGAAGCATTGTTAGTGTCGTTCCCATTGTTGTATTCTGCTTTTTGCTGTATGCATACATTCGTTCATTACAGCGGTTAATCATATGCCCCCATATCCGTTCTAGTCGTGCAGCAGTAATCCCTGATTCCAGCAGCGGCGGAAAATCCTTTAAAAACCACTGTTCAAATGTTTTCGCTACAGTTGCGCTTGCCACTTCTCCCTGCTCTAATCCGCCCATTCCGTCACAGATAATCGCAATCGCTGCTTCCCCATATGCTGTACCAGCAACCTTTACCGTTAAACTGTCCTGATTTATTTTTCTGACTGTTCCCGCGTCTGTCTGCGCAGCAACTGTATAATGCAGTTCCACTCCCATTATTGATTTCCTACCATAAATTCAAATACTTCATCCGCAATCTGCACAATATCACCAGAAAACAACTTTTCCTGTTTTCCCGCCTCAATCCGCCTACCGTTTAAAAATGTGTGGTTTAACGAACCTTTATCTACGATATAACATCCTTCTGTACCCTTAATAATATCCGCATGACTTCTGCTGACAGTCGGATTGTCCTTAATGCAATAATCCACATAATTTGCATCTTTGCCAAGTTTAAAAATATTGCGGTTAATTAGTATTTTTTCTCCCGTCTTTTCACGCACTAAATATGGAATGTTTTGTTTCTGTTGCAGCAGCGTTGTCCTTTTCTGTGCCTTACGGCTTTCTTCTGCCGCATACTGCAAATTATCAAAAATTTCTGTTATTCCGCTTGCACCTTCCTCAATTTCATCACTTTCTGTTTCAGATTCCCATTCTGGCTGTTGTGCTTCCACATTTTCTGACAATTTCTCCTGCCATGCTGTCTGCCCCTCTTGTTGTGGTTCTACATATTCCGTTTCCCAAATAAATGGTTCATCCTCGTCCTGCTTTCTGTATTTTTCACCACTTGCTTTCTTCTGCATACTGTCTAAGCCTTGTGATTCCTGCGCCAAACCAATATTGTGCAGCTTTTCTTGTATCTGCTCAGAGGGGATATAACAAGTATAGTCCATACCCTTTAAACTGGTATTGGTATTGTCTAACCCATCCATTAACTCCTCACAAATCCCAATCCAATCCAAGAAACACTCCGCCATATCCTGCTCTTCACCATTATCTTGCAGCGGACAGTAAAGGAGTGCCGTTTTCATTGTACTCTCGTCCAAATAAACAAACTCTGGCTTTAGCACCACCTTGTCAGGAAGAAGCATATATTCATCCAGCCCCAGCATAGTTTCAAAAATATTAGCAAAAACCCGTAGCACTTTGTTTTTCCCATTATTCCCGCGGTTTTTGCGCACAAAATCCAAAAGAGATATTTTATTTGTAATCTGATAATAAACCATATTGTCCAGCCATGTTACCTCTGCCAAGCCATCAATCTGATTATTAATCAGCATTCCCATTTCTACTTCATTCAGCGCAGCATCACCCTCCTCGGGCAGACTATACACTTTATAAATTCCTCCCTCAATTTGTGCTGTATCCAATACAAAATCTTCAAAACGATGATAACCGCGTTGCTGCATTGCCGTCTGTACAGGTTTTGCCGATTCCTCTTGCTTTGATGGCTGCTCCGCACCAACTTGTGCTTCATCAGCGCAAACTGCCATAATCTGTTGGTAAATCTGTTCTAGCCGCTGGTATTTTATAATTTTATTTCTATCTCCGCCATATCCCTGTGTTACCAGATAGGCAATCTTAACTTCCGGCGGCACTACAGAACTTCCCAAGTCAATTCCCTCGCCTACAAACAATGCATCATATGATACCGCGTCCATATCCAGATCTTCTAAGTCCATATTATTCCAATCCATATGACCATTTTCAATTATATGTACTTCAAGGCTATCGCTGTGATGGCTGCGCAAAAATTCTACCAGCCTTGCAAGATAGATACGGTCGCGCTCCAAAATTCCTATTCTGTATCTCATAAGCCAATCCATTCCATTTCTGCGCTGCTTCTGCACAGAGCGAAACCGCGCCAGCAGCGCAATTACAACGATTCCGCACAAACACGAAACAGGTGCAGCTCCATTTACTTTCTAAATGTTACTACACCTATTTCTTTTATTCAATGGTACTTTTGCCACATTTTCATCAAAAACCAATCCATTTTAATAGGCATATCCGCAATTTCGCTCTAATAGAAAATATGTCCGCCAATCCGCAGCCCCGTCAGCCCAGGAATCGGAGTTCGAAAGTAAACGCACTGACCAACATTGGTAACACCACGCATCGCTTCGTCTGCTGCTTGATAACAGCTTGATGTCGCAGTATCATTGGCAAGGGCTAGGGCAAGCCTGCCGCTTCCTACCGGCGAAAACTGTTTATTTTGATAGATAACACCGACAACCGTGTTAGGATAGCGTGAACTTAATACACGATTAATTACAACAGCACCAACAGCAACCTGTCCAACATAGGGTTCTCCGCCTGCCTCACAATAAATTAAATTCGCCAACAGTTTCCGGTCACCCTCCTCAAACGTAACTTCAGAAATATCCCGCCATTTCGACTTTGCCGCCAGCCGCGACATTGCCAGTTCCTCTTCATACTTCTTCTGTAGTGCAACAATATCTTGCTCTTGTTCATCTATCATGCTTTCGAGCGCATCAATCGTTTCTTCTGCATCCGCTATCTGATCGGAATAATTCGCTACGCTTGCCGAAGTTTGATTTACAAGGCTTGATACTCTGCTTTTCTCCTGTTCCGCCTCCTGCCGCAATACATTTAACGCCTCTAACTCCGTTTCCAATAAAGCCTGTGTCACCTCTACATCCTTGCGGCTCTGTTCAAACTCCTCCAGCATTTTCTTATCATATTCATTCAGCCGTTCAATATAATCTCCACGGTTTAAAAAATCAGAAAAACTCTCAGCCGACAGCAGCAGTTCCAGATATCCCCCATTCATATCACGCTCATACATCACGCGGATATGATGCTTCATATTTTCATACTGTGTTTCTTCTGTCAAAATTGCCTGCGCCAGCGCCTCTTTTGTCTGTGCAATCTCCGTTTCCTTATTTACAATATCCGCTTCAATACTTTCCAAATTGGTGCTGACCTGTGCCAGATTATCATTTAATGTACTCAACTGACCTAAAAGCGAATTTTTGGTAATTTGCAGCGATTCCTTCCGATCCTGCGTGTTATCCTTTGCTTCCTCGGTCTTTTCCTTTTCTTTCTTTGCCTTTTGCAGCTTTTCAAGCGTGCTTTCCGCATGGGAGGGCAAAGAAACAGAACCTGCAAACGACAGGGAAACCACAATCGCCACAAGTATGGTTATCGACCGTTTTAATGCCGCTTTCATAAGTTCCTCCATTTATTTTGTACCGAAAATCCTGTCACCAGCGTCACCAAGCCCCGGCACAATATATCCATGATCGTTTAGCTTTTCATCCAAAGCCCCGATATAAATATCCACGTCTGGATGCTCTCTCTGCATCCGCTCCACACCCTCTGGTGCTGCAATAATACACATAAAATGAATATTTCTGCATCCTCTGTCTTTAAGCAGTTTTATAGCTGCCGCAGAAGATCCCCCTGTTGCAAGCATTGGGTCTACAACAAATACTTCCCTCTGGTCACAGTCCTCTGGCAGCTTACAATAATACTCTACTGGCTCTAATGTTACAGGGTCACGATACAATCCAATATGCCCTACTTTTGCCGCTGGTATCAATTGCAGCATACCATCTACCATTCCCAATCCTGCACGTAGAATTGGTACAATAGCCAATTTCTTACCAGCAAGCACTTTCGCCGTCGTTTTGCAGATAGGTGTTTCAATTTCAACCTCCGCCAGTTTTAGATCTCTCGTCGCTTCATAACAGATTAAATTGGCAATCTCACTGATTGTCTGCCGAAAATCTTTTGTTCCCGTTTCAATGCGCCGAATATATCCGATTTTATGCTGGATTAATGGGTGATCCATAATCATTACTTTTGCCATTTTCGCTCCTATCTGTCTGAACTGCCAGACACGCAATTGCAAATAATTAAGTATCGTACCTAATTCATGGTTTCTGCTTCCAGCGCCTGTATTGCGGCAACTCTCCTGCAATGTTTCTCCTCTGCTGGAAATGCAGTATTTAAGAAGGTATCAACAATTCCCAACGCGAGATTAGTTCCAACAATTCCCGCACCGATCGCAAGCATATTTGCATTGTTATGTTCCCTTGTCAGCCTTGCAGACACCGTATCGGAACACAATGCGCAACGAATGCCTTTTACTTTATTCGCTGTAATTGAAATCCCAATGCCAGTTGTGCAGATTACAATTCCGCGATCGCATTCTCCTGTTGCAACTGCCATTGCCGCTGCTTTGCCAAATTCAGGATAATCACAGGACTCTTTTCCAAAACAGCCAAAGTCCTTATACGCCAAATGGTTCTCTTCCAAATAGGCGATAACCGCCTGTTTTAAATCAAATCCACCATGATCACATCCAATTGCTATCATTATTTTGCCCTCCTATTATGTAAATATATTGACTTTGTTAAAAATTATTAGACCTTTACCACTTTATGCCCTGCTGCTTTTAGAAGGCGGTTCATCAATGCCTGTCCTAATCCGGTATCCCCGAATGATTCAGCGTACATATATTCGATATTTTCATCATCAAATTCCCGCAGAAATGTATAAAGTTTTCTCGCTGCTGTCTGCGGTTCTTCTTTACTGCCCGCGTTCTTAATACTGTCTGCATTGTAGCGTGCAACCCATTTTTCGGTGGCAATTACACCTGTTTTTTCACCTTTTTGATGATGTTGTTGTATTTGCCTATTAATATAATTTATCACATGATCCGGTGTTCCCTCCACTATAACCAACTGTCCTTTGGGTGCATAGTGACGGTACTTCATTCCCGGCGCTTTGGGTGCTTCATTGGATTGGTTATGAAAAATTGTACTATCCATATCCGTTTCACCCACAACACTTGTAATCATTTCCTGCGTAATATAACCGGGGCGGAGTATTATTGGCACTTTACCAGTCAAATCGACAATCGTTGATTCCAACCCAATTGCAGTTCCGTCTGCCGCGATAATCACGTCAATTCTTCCTACCATATCCTGCATCACATACTTCGCAACAGTAGGGCTTGGTTTGCCTGACAAATTCGCACTCGGCGCAGCCACATATCCGCCTGCTTCTCGTATTAACCCAAGTGCCAACGAATGATTCGGCATCCGCACTGCTACAGTTTCCAGTCCCCCGGTCGTCTGCTTCGGCACAATATCCGATTTCTTTAAAATAATCGTTAACGGCCCTGGCCAAAATGCTGCTGCTAACCGCTTGGCGTATTCTGGCACATAATCTACAATTTTATCCAATGCCGTCATTTCTGCGATATGTACAATCAATGGATTATCGCTGGGTCTGCCTTTTGCTGCATATATTTTCTTAGCAGACTGCGGATTCAGCGCATCGCCGCCTAATCCATATACCGTTTCTGTCGGAAATGCCACCAGTCCGCCCTGCCGTATCACCTTGCCTGCATATTGCAATTGCTTGGCTGTTTCTGCCGTTTGTCTGTCTGCTTGATTGGCTTCTATTTTTATAATCTCTGTTTCCATTGTTACTATGCTCCGTCTAGGCATCACATTTTATCAAATTTTGCAATTTTAAGGTGCACTTAGATGTATTGTAACACAAAGTTGCTCAATTATAAAGGGAAATCCACAAGAATTTTGAAAAAGATGTAACAATTCAATTTAGGACTTTGCACTGCGCTGCATAAAACAAGCACAACAGGTTTATTTTGCCCGTTGTGCTCATTTGATGCAAAAATTCTATAATCTATTTTTATTGTGCACTGTCAAAATGTGCATATGTTTGCTGCGGTATTTCAATAATTGCTGCCTCGTAGGACTGAAGTCCGCCTGTGACATAAGATTTTGATTGTCCTGTAATTGCTTCCACAGCTTCCTTTGTCTGCAAATCGGAAATTTGTGTTGTATTGGAAACCGTTGCTCCTGCTGCCTTTTCTACTTGCTTATTATGCGAAGCCCCTGCTCCTTGCGTCATTTGATTTTTCTGTATAGCTGCTTGATTATCGTCAAGAACTTCCTCTAAAAGCCCGTCGGATAATTCGTCCGTAATCTCCTCGACCTCCTCAAGCAGTTCCTCCATAAGTCCGTCGCTTTCTTCCTCATCTTTAAGCCCAAGTGCTTCTTCCAACTTCTCTTTGCGCTTTTCTTCTGGTGTCTTCTGTGACTCCTCTATTTTCTCATGAAGCTGTTCGCCGCGCTCTATCGACTCATCCAACGCATGAATCATTTGATCATTGTTATACTGGCTCTTAACATTGACAATCTGCTGTTCATAATTACTCAGCATCCCAAGCTTCTCCGCAATCTCCTCAAGCGTTTCGCACTTGATATCCTTTAATGCTTCTTTTTGTTCTTCCCAAAACGCAATTTGGCTTGCTGTTTCCTGCTGCCGTTTCTGCTTTTCTTCTGTACTCTTTAACATATTTTTTGCGCTATTACTGCCAAACATCGTTCCCATAATACCAGACTGCTGACCATTTAACAATGCACTTGCATTAAATGCTGTAATTCCCATAAGTTCCTCCATTCCCACCAATACCTGTTTTATTTCTTTATTTTTCTACAGTTCCTTATTACAATTAAGCTTTCCAAACGATAACTTTATTTTCTATAATACTTATCGGAAACAATGGCAAAAAGTGTTAGAGGAAAATAAAGATTTTACTATCCAAGTATTATTTTTTATAGGTTGAACTGCTTGCGAACTTCATGCGTCATAATATCTGCCAATCTTGTCGGCAGCGGAATATGGCTGTCCTTTGTCACCTGCTCTATTGCAATTTTTGTCGCTGTATCCAAGTCAATTTTATTTCCGATTGACAAAAAAATCGGTTTTACATTTTTATGCGTGCGCAAAGCCCTTCCATATATTTCCCCCTCAATAATTATATCTTCAAATGCAAATGCATTGTTTGTTGGCATAATAAAATTACTATTATGCACTCTATAATATGTTTTCGCAATGCCAATCGTTGGCATATCCATTAAAATCCCCGCCTGCGTCGCAACACCCATATGTCTTGGATGAAGATATCCATTGCCATCAAAAATATAGATATCCGGCTGCTGTTCTAACAATTCCTTTGTTTTTAAGAATAGCGGAATTTCTCGGAAGGCAAGACATCCTGGAATATATGGAGTTATTACTTTATCTTTAAAATATTTCTGCTCTATTACCGTTTTTGTGTTATAGTCAAGTACAACAATACAGCAGACAGCATATTCGGTTTCACCTTGTTCCCAATATGCCAAATCAACACCTGCAATATATTTTAATTCTTTAAGATTCACGCAGTTTGCTCTATTTATTTTATCTTTTAAACGCAGTTGTTCCATAATATATTGTTTTTCTAAATCTTCTTTGTTCTGCATCTTCTACTTTCCCCCAACAAGCAATAGCTGCTATCTTCTTATGCCATACTGCTTTCCTATCGAAAATATTTATCAAACACGGGATACACAACAACGCATAATGCAATGGGCAGCCCAAATAAAATCCCGCCGATTATTACTCCCAATGCCATCGGAAACAGTGAAAATGTCTGTGACAATAAAAAGCATCTTATTCCCAATACAGAATTTATCAGAAATAAAATACCGGAAAATAATCCCGGCGAACGTTTTCTATCTTTAATCGTATAGAAAAAATGATCTCCAAAATTAATCAATCCCCAAACTAAAATACCAACCCCAAAGCAAAGAAAACGCTCACTTATCATAAACAAAACTGCTGAAATCAGCAGCATCGGATAATACAGAAATAAATTATTTGCCATCCAGTGCCCATGCGTCATATGATACGGAAGCCATTTATGCTCATACATCCATTTCGGGAAATCCCCAACTGCTTCCTCAAATAAATGAAACGGCAGATAAATTGCTAAATTCAATACTACAAAACTTTCTAAACTCATTTTTCATTCTCCTTTTTTCAACAATTGCTACGCAAAGTCCGTTTTTTGCCCCTCTTTTTCCAATAATTGTCTTTCAAAATTATTTTCCCATTGCTCCAATGTTTCCAATAGCATAAACTGTTGTTCTAATATTGTGCGACCAAAAAGCGGAATATCGGTATGTGTCGGTAGCTGCTCTGCTATCTGCATTTTTGTGTGGTGGATGCTGTTTTTTATATTTGCAATGCATTGCGCAGCAAATTCCTCGTCCAATAATCCCAAATTTACAATAACTGCATTAAAGTCCAAAAAAATCCGCGTTTCTGCCAATGAGAAATTCTTCATTGCTTCATAAAACGCTTCTTTCCCCGTCTGCGTTATGGTATAAATTGTTTTTTCTGGCATATTTCCACTTTTTGCCGCTGCTCCGGTAATATACCCTTTTTCCTCGTAACGTGCCACCTTTTTATAGACGGTAAATGAGCCAATTTTTACCCAACGTGCTAAATTGCGGGCTTCAATCTGCTTCTGCAAATCATAGGCACTTTTAGGGCTCTGGCAAAGCGACCCTAATAGAATTAAATCAATTGTAGACATATTCTAACTCCTTTAACTATTTTATTATCTAATGCTGTATTATACAGTACTTATAAAAAATGTCAAGACATTTTTTTATTCTTTACTCTGTTCCAAAAACAAAAAATTGTCAGAAATGTAATGACGCCTACTACTTTGGCGTGGAAATAAACAATAACACCTCCCATTTTCCATTAAGGAACTGTTAAAAAATCCAATTGTAATTTGTATAAAAAAATGATATAATGGTAACACTATTTAGGTACATGCAACATATAATTTAAGTAGACAGTATAAGAAATAAAACGGTTTTCAGTAAATCGTTTTATTCTATGCAGACTGTCTGAAAATATATGTGATTGATATTTGAAATGTATAGGTTCTTCAAGCACTTTTTTCATAAATGAATGAAGTGTTGGTTTTATTTTACTTATTGTAGATAAAGGCTGAATTTATGCGGTTACGGCTAAAATGCCAAATATAATCAAGAAGGAGTGGCGCAGATGTGCTTTTACATTGGAATTGAAGACTTAGCAGCAAATGCAATGATTGAGATGTTGAAAAAAGGTGGACAACGTTTTCTTACTTACAACGAAATTGAAATGTATGGAGCAGAGGTAGTCCAGATTTTAAGGGAGAACAAAGAAAAAGCTGTTCTTATTTTATCCAGAGAGAATACAGATGCACTTTTCAGAAGTTACTCTGAGTTTTTTGAAGAAAGCGAACAAAACGGAAAAAAAGGTATTAAATTAAAGGAAAATAAAGAAGTAGAAGATTTAATTCAACAGTTTAGAGGATATTTAGCCTTAGATGTATTATTGGCATTTATGAATCAACGTTCAGTACAAGTATTAGGAGCATAGCCATGAAAGACTACAAAAGAATTAAAGACCCTATTTATGGCTATATTAAGATTCCTGTTACCTATATGACAAACATTGTTGATACATCTGTTTTTCAAAGGCTGCGCCGGGTTATACAGACCAGCTATTCTCCGCTTTATTCCTCCGCAGTACATAATCGTTTTGTCCACTCAATGGGCGTCTTCTATCTGGGAGAATTAACAGTTAATCAACTGATAAAAGAAGTGCAGAAAAAAGTCAATCTGCCTATGGACTTCTTAGAAAGGATTGGCGAATTATTTAAACTCGCATGTTTATTACATGATGTAGGTCATGCTCCATTTTCCCATACAGGTGAAGAGTTTTACCTTGGAGAAGATCATGATTATACACAATTACATAACAAACTGATAGAAACTATTGGAAATGAGAGTTTTTCAAAAGACATTCCAGAAGATTCAAGTTTTGCCGCAGCACCTCATGAGATTATGAGTGCAATAATTGGTATATCAGAATTTGAGATGTTTTTTGATAGCGTAGGGCAGAAAGAATTTTTTGCCCGTTGTATTACAGGATACAAATATTCAGAAAGAACGATAAAGAATAATATAAAGAATTGCTTTATATCCATGCTCAATTCAAAAGTAATAGACGTAGATAAATTGGATTATCTTATTCGGGATGCATATATTACAGGTTTTGACACGGTCAACATTGATTTTGAGCGTCTTCTTTCTTCACTTACAATATCAAAAGAAAACGGGAAGTATAAAATTGCATATTACAAAAATGCTATAAGCGTTATTGAGAATGTAGTATATGCCCATGATGCGGAACGGAAATGGATTCAGACACATCCTGTTGTACTATACGAAGCATATATCCTCCAACATATTATTAGCTATCTTAGTGAAAAAATTGATGACAACGAAAAAAAGTTATTTTCATTGGAATCATTAAGTAAAAGGGGACAACAGTTTAAAAATGGTTTATCTATTTCCCTATTGTGTGATGATGATATTATCTATTTAATGAAAAATCTTTTTCATAGCCAATTATGTGAAGAATTTTTTGAACGCAGAATGAGAAGGCATCCTGTTTGGAAATCAGAAGCTGAATATAAAGCATTCGTATTAGATCTAGCTTCTGGAGGAAGTTTATTGGAAAAATTTGAGCAGGCCATGAGTGTTACAGCAAAGTACTTAATCAAAAGTACTGATTCCTGGGTAATAGATGATTCTTTGATTGCCAAACTGGAAAAAGAAAAAGACACTCTAATTGCCACTGACATGGATTCAGAAACGAAAAGAGTTCAATTAGAGAATAAAGAAATGATTTTAAAAGTAATGCATTCTTTAGAAAGTTATGCAAACGAAAAGGATATTAGCTGTAATTTTGTTATATTAATGGCTTCACAGTTTAACAGTGGCTTTGGAAAACCTGATTTCTCGGCAACAAATATTGCTTTTCAAACGAATGATGGGGAAAAAATTGCTGCTGTAGGAGATATAGTATCTGCTATACAAGCCAAGGAAAGAGATAGGGACAACTTCTTTTATCTTTTTTATAAGCGTAAAGACCATCTTAATATAGATACTGATGACATAGACAATCAAGAGATCTGTAAGAAGCTCTTTAAGGATGTTGTTTTTTAAAAAGTATTGTGGCTATAGCTGTAACTAATTAACCGATCTAACCGTCTATCGGTAGCTCCTATTGGACATCTGTTAACACAGATGTCCTTTCTTATGTTCAATATACCACAATTATACTTCTATTCCCTTGTATATAGGCTTTCTATGCAGCAACACTGCCAGCTTATACCTCTATCTCCATCTGCCCCTGTACATAGGCGTCAAGTGCTTTTGCATATGTATACCATTCCGGCAAAACAATATTACGTGTTAAAATATCCTCTCCAACTGTCTTACTCCAAGCAGAACTAGAATTTTCAGGCGAAGAAGCCACTTGTGAATTTTTTGGGACGCTTTTATGCAGATTTGCTGCCCTGCGTGCAATTTTATCGGTTTCGGCAGGCGTGAAATACGCAAATGCCATACGAAGCTGCGGCAATAATTCCATAAATTCCGTGCTGTCCACCTGCCCAAAAAACGTATCCAGCAATTCCAATATTTGACTGCCAATAAATATTAAATCTCTAGCAGTATAGAACAAGCCGCGGAAAAAAACTGCCGTCTGCATTAACTGCTCTTTTGTTCCGGTTAAATATCCACGGCATGCATATTCCACGTTCGCCGCTCCTTCTCTACCACTCCCATAAAGAATACCGTGAATACAACCGCAAAGCCCCGCGTGAAGATCAGCACGCATATCTGTATGCAGTTCTGCATGTATTCCTGTTTGCAAAACTGCCTTTTTATCAAGTGCTACATTCTCATTTGCCACTGTATTATCCATTGGATGCCCATACAGCATAGTTTCTAACGTTTCATAATATAATTCACTTTCTGCTGCTAATTTCGTGTTTGCTTTATTGGTAATGCGGTACAATAATTTGAGCGCATCCATACAGGCCGTAAGATTCTCTTCTTTTATTCCGATAATCGAGGGCAAAAGAGTGATTAGCTTCTGGACACATCTTCGCAGCAAATCTTCAAACTTCAGTTCTGTCTGATACAAAGTTCCCAGCTCATCCATCATAATTAAATATTTCAGTGCATCTGCTACAGAATAGAAATCCGTATCATGCAGGATTCGTTCGTTTACGCGACCATACACAACTTCAAGCTGCCCTGTCAAATTCATCTCAAATACCTGTGTCAGCAGTTTCGCCGCCTCTCCTGCACTAACATCCTTTTTCAACTGCTTCTGCACTAGGCTTGTCACCGCTTCCTCAATTGTCGCACCGTAAACAGATACATCAATTAACGCCGCCGGAACTGCTGTCGTCCATTTGTATTTCCAGATTTCACGTATTAAGTTTCTATCCCGTTTTAACTGTAAGTTTGGACCTTTTACACGCCATGCAAACGTAGTATTTAAAAAAACCATACGATGCAGAAAACTGCTAATGGTTCTATGCTTTTTTTCTGAAAAAATAGAGAGCGTTACCTCACTTTCCAACGTAGACTGAATTTTTAAGCGAAATGTTTTGCACTGTGCCTCAAAGTCCTGCAAAATTGGCGGCACATCTGCCTGCGCGCAAAGTGTTCCCATTCCCTCGCCTGTCATCAACTGCCGTAAAATCCGAATCGGCGTATCAGACGCAATATTATACGCACCTTTTACATAGGAAGACAAGGCGGCATCCAATAACTCATATGCTCCCGGTTGCGGCTTGCTGCGCAGTTCCATTAAGCCTTGTGCCATTTGCCACGCACAGATTTCATCATAAGTTGACAAGTTGCCCTCTTTTCGGCGAACCTCCTTGCCGGATTCAACCAATAAATCCAGCACGGCTTTTTGATATGCAGTTTTTTGGGATTCCTTCTCTTCCATTTTTCTCTCTTGTGTTTTTGGAGTTTGAAAAACAAAATCTTCATTATCGGGTTGCTGTAATCCTTCTTCCAAATATGGTTGCTGTATTTCCTGGCAATAATCCCAGACTCTCTGATAAAATCCAGCAAATGGCATTCCGCTTGCATAACCGTTCAGTGCATCTGCGGCTTCCATTGAATAGGGCATCAGATAGACACTTTGATTTTTTGCAGGCACTTTGCCGGATTGCTTTGTTTTAGAAGAAACCGTTTTTTTGCCTGTTTTAACATGGAGGTGTTGTGCAAGCGCAGGCGTATGAAACCCACCTGTCACTACAAGAATTTTTTGAAGTTCTCCAAAATCTTTTATCCCTTTTTCGCTGCTTTGCGTGGCTGCATACTGCAAAATACGTTCCGCCATATGCGCTTCCCGTGCAAGGCTGCCTTCTTCCTGCAAAATCTCCGGCGGCGTGTGTTCCCGCGCAAGTTTGCAATACGTTAACAAATGAGAAAACCAAACATCCGTTTCTTCATAAAGACCATTTATTTCAAAAAATTTTTCCCAAAATTCATCAAAACTGCGCAGATTGGTTTTTTCCAGAAGCTTGTCAATATATGTATTTTGCGAAAGCAGATAGTCGTCATTGTAAGTGTTTTTTTCCTCCTCTTTGCGCAGGCCTTTTCCCGCTGTGGACGCTGCCAGAATATCTCCATAGGATAAGTCAATAAAAGCAGCATTAATCCCTCTTTTTGCTGCTTCACGTACCGCAGTCAATTCCGGCGAATATTCCAAAAAAGGATAATAGCATTTAAAATGTTCCTGCTCCTCAGAGAGCACTTTGGTTTTGTCATGATATGCATAGTAAATTGCAAACGGTGCTTTTGTTTCCGCATGTACCATTACCGGAAGTAAATGATTTGCATTCTCCGGGCCCTCCACCAAAATCGCAGAAGGCTGCCACTGGTTTATCACTTTTCTAAGCTGAAGGGCGCACGCCGGACTGTGATGCCGCACAGGCACCAGCATTATTTCAGCCATTTCCGCGCTTCGTAGTATTGTTTCCATAATCCCCCCTCTTTATCGCTTTTATCCTTTACCACCGTATGAAAATATCCTTTTACTTTCTCTAAATCGTCTTTGTTTTCCTTGGAAACAGCACCGACTAGATTCTGTACCAGACAGCCTACATTCATACGGCTTTCTCCATAATAATATCCCGTCAACATTGTCTGATAATATACGGAAACTGCTTCCGCTGTGCTCATAACCGCCGCTGGTTTGTCAATCCGATGTCCGTAGGAAGAAATGCCCTCGCGCAATTCATGGTAAGTTGCAGCCAATAGCTCTGCGACATCCTCATCCGCTTTCATATTAATATGACTCTCTGCGGCAAGCTTCCCAACTTCGTTTAATATAATCTGCTTTTCCAGCGCAACCTCACGCACCGGCATTACTGTTTCAAAATTAAAACGCCGCTTTAGCGCGCTGCTCATTTCGTTCACGCCCTTATCCCGCGTGTTCGCTGTTCCAATTACATTAAAACCCGGACGGGCAAACAAAAAACCGTCGTCGCCAAGTTCTGGCACATTCAACACCTTATCGCTTAGCACACTAATCAAGCTATCCTGAATTTCAGCCGGCGTTCGAGTAATCTCCTCAAACCTTGTTAATATCCCTTTTTCCATGCCCACATAAAGCGGTGAAGGCACTAATGCCTGTCTGCTAGGGCCTTTTGCCAGTAAAAGCGCATAATTCCAAGAATATTTTATCATATCTTCTGTAGTACCTGCCGTTCCCTGAATGGTATTGGTGCTTACGCCACTGATTGCTGCCGACAATAATTCAGAAAGCATTGTCTTTGCTGTGCCGGGCTCTCCCACCAGCATTAACCCACGGTTTCCTGCCAACGTCACAATACAACGTTCAATTAACGCGTCATTGCCAAAATATTTCTTTTGGATAACATATTCTTTATTTTGATATACAATTGGCTGCGTGCTCCCGATAATAAATGTCCGTACTGCTTTCGGCGATAGCTGCCAGTTTTCAGGACGATTTCCGGTGTCTGTGTTTTTCAGCACTTCTAACTCTTCTTTGTATTTTACCTCTACAGGCGGTTTCATTGCTTCCTGCGTCATTGTTTTGTTCCTTCCTTATTATAATATCTTTCTTATCACGATTTACAGCTACACAGCAATCTTCTTACTGTGCAGTATACTCATAGTAATAACAGCATTTGCGCATTTCAACTATTAAATAGTAATACTCTGTTTCATATTTCTAAATATTTCACCATGCACTGTTTTTGGAAAAAAAGATACTCCATAACAACGTATTATCTTATATCCGTCAAGAAAATCCCGTGCATATTTTTGCACTGCAATCTGATTCACTGCCGTTTCACAATCCTTTTCCATTGCACTTTTTGTCTGCGAATATTTGATTTCCAAAATAATTGCGCGTCTGCTGTTGAGCATCTGCGCATAATACCCATATTCATTGGCTTTTGCAAGCGGCACATCATATTCGTCAATCAGCAGAATTACCGGCTTTCCAAAGTGTGCAGACATCATCCTTGTCAAAATCAACAGACTGTTTTTGACAGCCGCTTTATCTGCCGTCTGGTTTTTTAATTTCAAAAAAAGCACCTTATCTGTACTGTCTACACGACTGCTTTTTGCCAAATAGCTGTGTTCAATACATAGGTTAGAAATTGTAAACACCAACTGCGCATACGCTTCCGCAAAGCTTAAATCCTCAATATCCTTCAGTGTTACAAACAAAACCGGCCATTGATTTCTCCACTCCCTGCAAAGTTTTTTATTCTCTGACACTGCTAATCCTTCAAAAATCTACCGGTTGTCCTTGCGTATATCAAAAAATCCGCAAGCATACTAATTGCAAGTGTTTTTCCGAAGCGGAGCGGACGTGTAATTATATGCACCTTAAAGCGCTCCTGTATCAATTCCTCAATAAAATATGTTTTATCAATATAGTAGTAGCCAGTTGTCCGCAATTCCTCGAAATTATCTACCCCAAGCGGCAGCATAATATTTTTCATCCGCCGGCTTCACCGCCTTTCCTAATTTTAATCCAGCTTATGTCCTTGCCTATTCCGGACACAAATTGTCATTCCTTTATCCAATGTATAACCCTGCTTGCTTCTTGGTTTATTCCGTGCACAAATCTATCATTTTTCTTTATCCAATGTATAACCCTGATTGTATCTTTGCTTATTCCTCACATAAATTGATTGTATCTTTGCTTATTCCTCACATAAATCGATTGTATCTATGCTTATTCCTCACATAAATCTATCATTTCCTTATCTAACATAGAATCTCCCGCCGCAACAGCTTCCTTTGGAGATATTCCAAGCCAGTTACACAACATTTCTATGCCGCCTGCTTTATCTGCTTTTGCGGATACGATCTGTAGGCAGTTACCTTCCAGCATATACCACACTTCATTTTTGTATGCAGACAACCGATTGATTAATTCCTCTGCTTCCTGTATCCGCCAAGGTTTTCGCATTGGACGCAGCAGTGTCACTTTGTAAAGATCTGCGCCATTTTGGTATTTTAATATCCGAAAATGGTATATCGACTGCAAAGGCACAAGTTCTGGCAAAAGCGCTGCGTCTAATTGATGAAAAAATTCCTGTTTCTCTCCATTTTTCCACATAAGAATATGCGCACCGCATGCAAACACGCCGCCTTGAAATAAATGGATTATAGAAGAACAGCGTTTCACTGCATCTTGATACGGCAGCGTTGTTGCAAAAAACAAACTAACATTCTCCCTTGCAAGCGCCTCCAAACCGACAATAATATCTGCGGATATTTTCCTATCTCTATCTTTATCATGGTATCTAGCAAAACTTCCTGCGGAAACGCTGCCATCGCTTGCTGTACTTTGCAAACAATTGCTTTCTTTACTATTATATCTGTCCATTTCTGCACCATCTGCATTTCCATATTCTAATCCATTTTCTATCTGATACTGCTTGGCAGCAACATCTTTAGAAGAAATTAATGTTCCTTCTATATCAAAAAAAGCAGCTTTGGGCCGTCTGGGGATACGAAACAGCGGATATTTGCCGAAAAGCACCCAATTCATAAAGTCCGCCCGTCCGCCATAAGCAAGATAGCAAGAACATTGTTTACGCTTGCATTTTGGTTCTGGAAAAACTTCAAGCGCTGTCCAGCCGCTATCCATAACAGAGCTAATATTGCAAGCACGCAAAGTTCCGTCCCCTTCCATAAATAGCCGCCGTTGACACCGTGACACATCTGCACGAATCGGTAAAAGTTCCCGTTCAAAATAGGGGTCAATCTCCAAAAACGCTTTTTTTTCCTGCTGCGTATACGAACGCCGCAAACCGTCCATTTGATTCACCCATAAATAGATAGCATTGGGTAATTCTGCTCTAAGCTTTCGCAGCAGTTTCAGATTCTCCGGCACGCCGACGCTCCCTGCACAGAGCGTTACGCCTGCATTCGTTAACGTCTTGCATTTTTGGGCAAATGCTGAAATTGTTGTCATTTCCGGATGAAACGTCGCCCAAAGCCGTACCTTTTCCACAATTCCTCCCGCCTTTTGATAACAGTCCAGAAATGTTTCTGCACAAAAGCTAAGATTTGTCTGAATCCCTACTGCATCCGTCTGCGCAAGCGCACTGATTTGCGCAAGCCCTTCCCAATACCATGAATAAAGCATCGCTTCGCCATAAGGAACTACCATAAGCGCACCCAGATTCAACGTTGTTGCTTTTTGGGGATAGCTTTTAAGAAAAGACTGCCACTGTTCCCTATCCTTTTCCAGTTCCCGTTGTGACTGCGGATGCTTAGAAAAAGGGCAGTAAGAGCAGTGATAGTTACAACTTTTCAAACTGCCGCGATACAGCAGCATATGTCTACTCATCTATCTACTTCCTCCCACTTCTCCATTCTTTCCGCAATCTCGGGCGAAATCAACTGCGGCCCAAGGAAATCAGAAAGTCCAAGCCCCTGCGGCGTCAGTGCAAGCATCTGCCCTGCCTTCGCTATATAACCTTGCGTCACCCATTTCTCCAATATTGGAAAATCCGTCATAACTGGACTGCCAAAATGGGCTTGGTACTGCTCACAATCCACGCCTGGATAAATTAGCAAGTGCCGGATAATATAACGCCTTTTTAATTCCTCCTCGGACAATATAATACCGTTTGTAATCTGCGTAAAATCTGCCGTTTGCAGAAACGCTTCCAACTGCGCCGCACACGCCTTAGCAGAAACGGCGTAAGGTGTACAGAAATGCAGCTTCCCCAGATAACTGCGTCCACCGCACCCCAGCCCCAGCGACGTTCCAAAACCGCATTCCGAAAATGCACGCTTTTGCTTCTGCTTTACAAACCTTCGCATAGAATCCTGACGCAATCCCGCCTCCCGCAAAAAACGACTGCCCGCCTGATACTGCGCATACGCCCGTTGGGGATTGCAGACTACGCCTTCACGTTCCAATCCAACCCCCTGTCGTACATACAGCGGATAAAGAAAAATTTCATCTGGTTCATAGCATAGTGCTTCTTTTAGCGATATCATCAAACTTTCCGCACTCTGCTGCGGATTTCCGTAAATAAAATCCATATTTACACACCCAAAATCGAACATATTTATTAATTCCAGCGCTTTTCTTGCAGCCTGCACATTATGCTGTCTGCGAAATGCTTTCAATTCTTTATCAGAAAAGCTTTGTATCCCAATGCTGATTCTTGTCGTGCCCGCCTGCTTTAAAATCCTAAGCTTCTCTTGGGATGTTTGATTTGGCGCTGTTTCTATAATAACTTCCTTATTTGCGGCAAAACGAAAATAGTGATGCAGCATTGTAAACATTCTGTCTAACTGTTTCTCCGTTAAACACAATGGTGTTCCGCCACCAATAACCAACTCCGAAAATTCTGATTCAATCGGCGCAAGCACTTCCTGATATTGCCTACATTGGCGTTCCACCGCATCTAAATACCTGTCCACTCTATCCATGTTCTGTCCAGCAACAGAAAACAAGTTACAATATCCGCACTTTGCCTGACAAAACGGAATATGAAGATATAACCCATGACCGCCGCCGGAAAGTAAAGGCGCATAATCGCCTAGAGAAATCCCCGTAAGCGGACGGTATGCCGTTTTATGCGGATAACTGTACATATACTGTATATATGGATTCATTATAATCCCCCTTATGTTATGTAACAGTTCAGATAACCCATTGAACTGTTACGTATCCAGCCATTGAAAATCGCTTCGCGATGGGCTGGATACCTCCAACCACTACATTTTATTACGGTCAGCGCAGTAAATGCGCAGACCTGCCTAAACTGTTAGCAAGTTATACTTATTATAGAATAACATGAAAAAAGGTCTGACACAAGATTTCATTAAGAAATCGTGCTAGACCTTAAAAGCCCTATAAACTGTAACAGTTCAGCCTTTGGCTTTCTGTTACAGGCATCAAGCCATACAAAACCACTTCGTGGTGGCTTGATGCATCTCTGCCACTACGCTGTTTCACGGGGCTGAACTGTTACTTTAAACTTCTTTCCTCCTCAAATTCCACTTCCCTTTTTAATCTTTCAAAATAGAATGAGGGCATATATTCATCATTAAAATATCCGATATTTTCAATCCCCATTGCCCGCAGTTGATGCTCTATCTCACGATAAAAAATATTGCAGATAATAACGCCGCAGTCTTTCGGGAGTGTTTTTAATTCTTCTGGATTTTTTACCTGCAAACCCTCAAATTCTGTATTCCATAACTTTGGATTATTGTCGCACGTAAAAAGCGGCGGATACTTTTCGCCATAACACTTCATATAATTGCGGCACATATTCCCTGCCCCGAAAAGAACAAGCTTATTGTATTTTTTCAAGTCTTTTTCAATATTAATCTGCATTGCAAAATAATCAAGAAGCGCTTTATAGACGGGAAATAAATAGGGCTGTAATAATGGAGAAAATGCAACTGTTGTATCGACTGTTTCCAGTATTAAATACCCATCAAAACAAATATCTCTAAGCCCTCTAACAGCACTTAGCCAATCCATTGTGGAACTGCGCCCATAGGCGTTAGTAAAAGGAAGAAGCTTCGCGAAATTCTTTCCGTCATTCTCTGTAAGAATTACCGCCCAAATCCGCTTGTCCAAAGCCATTGCCATACTCTGCATATTTTGTCCGCATAAATTACAAATTCCCACATCAAGACAAAATCCAAAACAGTCCCTGCCTGCTTCTTGATTTAATGCATCTAACCACCTCGCTGCACCCATTCCATCCGAACAAACGCCACGCACTAAATGACCATTAAAGTTTTGACATTGATTGATTAACAAAAGCCTTGTATTCTTATTCTGACACGCTGACGCAAGCGTCAAGAAAAATGCTTTATTTGCTTCCCATTGTTCCTCTGGTTTTAATCCTGCGAATAATGGCTGTATAATAATATTGTAGCATCCCATTTCCTCACAAGCCCTAATACAGTCTATATTAACTTGCAAAATCAGATTATTTAACTCCTTATATTGATATATATTTCCAGGATTTAAACGCACATCAACAAACGGCAGTCTTGCAATCGAAGGCAAAAAGCTGTGCTCCGTAAACTGCTCGATAATTGTTTGATATGACTTTCTTGTTTTTTGCGACTTAAATTTGGGTTCTTCACTATTGCGGTCAATCAATATCCCTTCCGGCGATATTATTAAACCAAAATCAAACATTACCTCATGCAGTCCTACTGCTTCTAGTTCATTAAAGCTTTGTTTTGGTTTCTCAGGATTAAAAATAGTACTTGCCATTGCACAGACTTTTTTCATGATTTATAAACTCCCATATTTCTTCTATTTCTCGGTCAAAATCTATCAATTTTCTATTCCTCCATATGCGTTTATAATATGGCTGTAAAAGGAATCTTCAGCATATTTTTTTCCATGCCATGTAAGTTTCTGAATAAAAGTATTGTCTATATACTTGTTATATTCCTGCTCATTATATGCTTCCTCCAAATGTTTTCCAAGCTCCATAGCACCAATATTGTTGTATGATATTTGGTTCAGCTTGTTACATATTTCGGGAAATATATTACACGCAATTCCTATCAGGTAATCTGTCATCAAATAATATTTTATTTTGTTATAATGCCGAAAATAATAAAAATATGCTTCCATTACAAATCGGAAAAGTTTTTCACCTTTTTGGGCACACAAAAACCAAATAGCCCACACAGCCTTGGAATGAAACTCTCTTCCTGCCGTCGTTCTTGTATAAATAGGATACTGCATACATTCTTCTGGCATTGATGCACACATTAATATTGTAGCATCCAACCACACCCCACCATATTGATACAGCAAACAACACCTTACAATATCCGAAAGGTGTGCCGGCATAATATATCCTTTTTCATATTTGTCCAAAACATAATCTGGAATGTCTATATACTTTTTGAAATTATCCTTAGTAATAATTATATGTTTTACTCCATATGGGATATTTTGTTTTTGGCTTTTCCAGCATGTCTTGACAATATCAGGTGCAGCATTTTCCCCCTGCCACCACATGCTCCATGCACACTTTGGATATTTTCCGTTGGGTACATTCCACTGCGGAAAATCTATTTCAAATTTCTCTATAAATGGAGTAATGCTGCTCCTTACCTCATTTGACGGAATAGCATCAATAATGTCAAAATTGATTCTAAATACCTGCGCCTTTGTACGCAGTAGTATATTTTCCACATCTTCAACATAGCACTCGCTCAATGTAAGAAGTACAATATCCTCTTGTGTAAGAAGTTCCTGCGAAAATTCCATAACAGGAATACCGTGTATCTGTTTAGGATTTCCTTTCGCTGACGAAACAAGGATTCTGTCAGCCCTGACAGTTATATTACATTCATCCAGCGTCTGATAAAACAAATACAAACGTACTCCTGCACCATAGAAATTCACACGCTTATCTGAACGAAATATATTACGTAACTCCTCCAGCGATCCAATCACATTTTTACTGCTTAACAATGTTCCTACTCCTCCTTTGTCTGCAATGGAAGTTTTTACAATCGGAATCCCGTTTTTTCATCCTTGCAAATTGATTGCGTCTTTTAACTGTGTTGTACTAATCCCCTCCGTATAAGGAAAAAACACCAAATCTGCTCCATGCCGTTGCAAAAATTCTTTCTTAGCGCCCCACTTTGGATCATCTGCATAATCGCTCCCCGAAAACTGCACATCAAATCGATATCTGCGGTATGCCTCATCGGTATCTCCTTGATCAAGCGGTATCTCAACCGCCTCATCCACATATCGACACGCACGCACAATCGCAATACGCTCCTCAAACGGAATTTTGGGACTTGATTTCTTGTGCTTTATCACACCCTCGTCTGTAACAACTCCCACAATTAGATAATTGCACTGCTCCTTTGCACGCCGCAGCAGATTTAGGTGTCCGATATGGAAAAGGTCAAAGACACCTGCGATATAGCCGATATTATATTTTTTGGCAGATTTTTTTGATAAACTGCTTTCTGATACGCGAAGCATTCCATCTGTTTCCAAAGGCTGATTTTCAGGCACAATTTCATCTCTATATTGCAAATTGGGGTTAAATACACTAAAATTTGGAATCCCCTCTCTGCGAAGCTGCCGCACAACTGGCATATAATTGCTGATACAGACAATAACCTTATACTCTACGGGATTCATTTGTTTTAATATTGCCGGATTTAATACAGGATTCCCTTCTATTTCTGTACCCCAACGGTTTTGATCATTATCCAAATATCCCGTTATTGGATATATATGCCCATACTTTTCCAGAAACCGCTGTGCATATTTTCCCGATCCAAAAAGATACAATCTGCGCCCTCGAATATGATGAAAAATATCCTTAAAAATCATGGTATATTGTTCACCTGAATAATTTAGTCGCTTACGATTATCCATCACCGTTCCATAGTCCCGCCTGCCTTCTTTAAAATAATCAGAAAGCCCGTCATCACCGCGCAGAATATTTAAAAAACGACTAATAAATTTTTGATATAATTCCATATATTTCAGCATACCGTATCGTTCAAACAGTTCTTTTCTTGGAAGGATTCTATCCAACTGGTCATTAAATTTGTAAATAAACTCAATAGTTCTTACCATAATTGCCTTTGCTGGTACGTTCTCAAGAAATAACTCCTGATCATAAAATACAAAAGAATTGTCCAAATAAAAGCAGTTTAGCGAAACTAGGTCAAGATACCCTCTTTTTAAAATTACGCCTAATTCTTCTCTTTCTTCCTCTGAACCCAAAGCAATCTTTTTCCATTTGTCACGGTTGGGATCATCCTTCTTTCGCTTTTCCCATCCCGGTTCAAACTGTTCCCAATTCACTTCATCTAACAAAACAGGGTCAGAAGAATTACAAATAATATCCCAAAAAGCATCTAATTTCTGTAAAAATACTTCTATTCCGCACTGTAAAAGTTCCCTAAAATAGTCATTAGCCGGCTTCCCTGTCACATATGGCATTACAAAAGCATCGTCTTCTATCTTGGCATCAATCATCTTAACCCCATGTGCTGCCAGATACATATTGTTGTTCAAAAGCAATTCTATTTTCTTCTGCCCCATCTGATACATTGCCCGCTTCTCAACGATTCCATTCCTTCCAATTATCGTTGCCATTGCATTTTCTAGCCCCCGTTCACCAGAAAGCGTAACCTGCTGTATTGGAGAAAACTCCCCTTGTAGCGAACATTCTATAAAAAATCCGTTTGCCATACCATGAAGCAGCCCATTCTTCATTAAATCTGGATAAAGTTCTTCCTCCATAAGAAATATCGTATCGGGATTGTTATATTCGGGAAACACGCGGATATCCAAGGCTTCATTTGGCATATAATCCTCCGCCAAAAGCAATTGGGGATTGGAAATTCTCGGAAATACAGAATAAACGCAATGCTTTAAAAAACCTGCTTTTTCTAAAAAGCAAAGAAGCTCCGCCTTGGAATAAGTTCTGCCCTTTATCGTTTCACGCTCCCACGGCAGTAAATGCCGGTAATTCTCTATGCTGTCATAATTCTTTCCAGTAAAAATATCCTGATCACCGCAAAAATAACGAATCCCCAATCGGTTGTCAGCAGCCACTAACAATTTTCCATCTGGTTTCAGCAGTGAACGAATTAGCTTTAAAACACGAACCACGTCAAAGGCATATTCAATTATATCCACTGCAATTATAATATCATAAGACTCTTTCTTATCTATATTGGCACTATCTAAATTCCCTTGACATTCTTCACAATGTTCACTCGTATCCATTGCGCATTCTTTTATATTATCCAGTTTTTCAAGCGGAATCTGGCTTACACGTAATTTATCTTCTTTTTCAAGC
>CBCOYO010000032.1:0-1643 GCA_965114465.1 uncultured Lachnospiraceae bacterium | reverse complement strand
ATCCAGTTTTTCAAGCGGAATCTGGCTTACACGTAATTTATCTTCTTTTTCAAGCAAAATCCGACTTACACAAAATTCATTCAGTTTTTCAAGCGG
This sequence comes from uncultured Lachnospiraceae bacterium, assembly GCA_965114465.1. Lineage (GTDB taxonomy): Bacteria > Bacillota > Clostridia > Lachnospirales > Lachnospiraceae > COE1. Next base: position 1,547 of record CBCOYO010000032.1, on the reverse strand, counting down.
AATCCGGCTTACACAAAATTGTTCCTCTTCTAGCGCCTCTGCAATCAATCTGCTATTTCCATACTGTGCCATAATACAGCCAATCTTACTGCCCTTTTCTATTTTATACCACTTAATTATTCCCTTTGGAAGTTCCCGCAATCGTTGTTCTGGTGTCATCTTACAATCCTCTCATAAATAAGTTCGTACTTCCAAATGCATTTAGCGGAAGTTTGTAAACAGATATGTTTTCTTTGAAAATGCCATAGTCTAATAATTGTTCTATAATTTCCTCTGGTTGGGACTGCTTTGCCACCAGATAATGTGCATGGGGATACCGCCGCACGGTTTCTTCAGGCGATAGTATTTCATAACTTTGATATTTATTTCCCCACTTCATGCTGTCATTATCGCATACAGCCACAATGTTTTCCAAACGATTCATCCGCATTAGGCAAAGCGCATATTTCGCCACTTTCCCTGTGCAAAATATCACAAGCTGTTTCTTCTCTGCCATTTTCTGTACAAAATTACCATAAATATCATAATCCGCCTTCGCCTTAACAGAAATATACGCTTCAAAGGCATCTGGATATTCAGAAAATAAGCGCATCTCAATCCAGTGCGCCGGAAACATTTCCTCCTGTTTTAAAAGCCCCTGTTCCCTATCCTGAATCATAATTTTACGAAATTCATCCAGTGCTGATAAAACTGATTGATTCGGAAGACTATGTTCTCTAAAGGTCGTATACGGCGAAAGTGCCATCATTACTGTTTCTCTAGCCATAAAAGCCCACCGTTCCCTGTCTGTTATGCCATATTCTCTCATTTTTTCCCGAATATATCTGCATTCCTCAAGATTAAATCTGGCAAAATTGGGATTGTATGTCGAAGCTGCCGCGTTGTCCCGCCTATATCTGTAAAACTGTTTCTTGATAAACATACCTCTGCGAAGATTCATATCTGTCAGATAGCGAAATCCGCAATCTTGAAAAGCCGCCCCTTGGCTTTCATTTAATCGAATATGAAATTCCCGCAAAAATGCCAGCTTATAGATTCCATTCCATATGTAAATATCAGGGGATAAACTTTTTTTCATAAAATATTGTGCCGAGAGAACCTGATCGGTATCACTTAACGGATTCTCCAAAAGATATTGTTCCCCCTCGTAAGGCGTGACTAACGTATAAAAGCCGGCTTTTGCATAATCAAGGTTGTTTTCAACTGCTGTTTTATACAATATCTCATACATATCTGGTTCAATGCTATCATCGGTTTCTACAATTCCTAGATATTCCCCTTTAGCCCTATCAATACCAAGATTGATTTGGTAGCCGTAACTTTTTTTGTCAGATAAAATAAAATGGATACGGCTGTCTTTGGCGGCATATTCTTTAATAATTTCGCAAGTTCCATCTGTAGAGCCTGCATCAATACATAAAATCTCAATGTCTGATAGTGTTTGATTTATTACACTTTCTATACATTCCCGAATATACGCTGCCACATTTAAGGAGGGCAGAATAACTGAGATTTTTGGGGGCGTTGATTGATTTATTGGTGGTTCT
>CBCOYO010000031.1:0-26617 GCA_965114465.1 uncultured Lachnospiraceae bacterium | reverse complement strand
AATCTTGAAGAAATATCCTGCGCAATCTGAGCACTTATTTTCCTACAATTCCTAAACGTCGAAAATTTAACGCTAAATATATACTCATAAGCGAAAATATTTAACGCTAAATATATACTCATGAACGAAAACAATTGCCAATCTAAATGTATAGCGAGTAAACGCTTCTATAATGCTGGTGTAGTAAGCAGCAACTAAATGCGTTCACGAGTATAACAATATGCACACTATCGCATTAAGAAAAACGTATACAAGATATTCTAAAACCATACTGCAATCATTGCGAAACTATCACTAAATTCCCATTACTGCACTGCAAAAAATACTTCTGCAAGTTTTACAAGATATTCGATGTCCTGCGTTCCAGCAGTTTCATAAGCAGAGTGCATTGCAAGCTGTGGAAGCCCGATATCTGCGGCGGGCATAGATACCTGCGCCATTGCAAGATTGCCAAGCGTAGAACCGCCTTGAATATCAGAGTGATTTGCATAGGTTTGTAATGGAATATGATTATGTCTACATAATTGTCTTATATATGCCGCCGAACACGCGTCGGTAGCATATTTCTGCCCGCCGTGATACTTTAATACAACGCCTTGATTAATATATGGGCGGTTTGTCGGGTCTGCTTTTCCACCTTGGTTGGGATGACAAGCGTGCGCATTATCCGCACTTAACATAAAACTTCCCGCTTTCCATGTACGGGCTGTATTCGCTGATACGCCAAGCCCATCCGCAATATTCTCCAAAGTATCCCGAAACAATGTCGAATCTGCTCCCTGTCTGGTAAGACTTCCAACCTCCTCATTATCAAATACTGCAAGCACATCAATAAAATGCTTCGACTCTGCGTTTAATATTCCTTTCATTCCGGCAAAAACGCAAGCAAGATCATCATAGCGCGCAGACATAATCAGTTCATTCTTTCTGCCTGCCAGCACTGCCTTCTCACTATTTTCCACAAAAAGATCGGAAGCAAGAATATCCTCTGCCGTATATGCTTCTCCCGTTTCCTGTGTTAATGCCTGTGCAAGCAGTTCTTGAAGGATTCCTGTCGTTTTCTCCTTTTCATGATCTAGCAGCGTAAGCAATGGAATCATATTTGTCTGTGCTTTCAATACACCGCCGTTATTTTGCTCTCTATCCATATGAATTGCAAGATTGGGAATAATGCAGAGATTATCCTTTAACCGAATAGGATAAGAAACGATTTCTCCGTTTTGTTCCACGCATACCCTGCCAGCAATGGTAAGCGGGCGATCCATCCACGTAGAGAGAATCATGCCGCCATATTTTTCTGTATTCACGCAGACGTAAATCCCCTCTTTTGTCATTTCTGGATTTTCTTTAACTTTAAACGCTGGCGAGTCGGAGTGTGCCGCAAATACATGGAATCCTTGTATTTCAGACACGCCGCAGGCAGGAATCCGAAACGCCATAATTGAGGAATCGTTGCGCACGCAGTAATAAGCTTTCCCAGATTCAAGCTGCCAAATATTGGTTTCTTTTACTTCTTGAAAGCCCGCTGCCTGCAAGCAGTTCCTAACATTTGCAACAGCATGGAAACTGGTTAAGCTGTTGTCAAGAAATTGCATGAGTTCATTGATTATTTGTGTCATAATGGTGTTTGTTCCTTTCTTAACCTAATATTCTCTTATACTCAAAAACGATTAGATTTTCCTTTCTACACAACACATATTATCCGCTTGTGCAAAATGGGTTGTATAGAAACTGGAAAATCTTAACGTTTTTCAATATACTTTACATATTTCGCCAGATTTTTGTAATTGGTGGATAATAGACAGCATTTTTGCTATACTGTCACAGATTTCTGTTTCATTAATCGGAGGGTTAAAGACAACGTCCTCCATTATAATATTTTTTGTTCGTTTACTAATATTATCCAGTAGTTTACTTTGCATTTTGCAATGCTTTTCCCCTTTTAAAGCATATACACAAACCGCCCAAGTACGGTTATCTACGTCGCGCGCTATCCGTTGTATTGATGAATTGGGATACATTTGCAACTGATTTTCTAAATCGGATATGCTTTTCAGCGTAATTTCAGAACTAAATTGGGTGGAAATATTCGAGAATTTTTCTGTTATTGCGTTCTCGTAGCGAATATGAGATTGCTTTTCTCTTATTGCATTCTCGTAGCGTATTTGGGATTGCTTTTCTCTCTCGTCTGCCCATGCCTTATATTCTTCACACACTTCTATTGGCATTAGACTTAGTAATATTTTTTCTAATAACTTAGGATGCTCTCCGGACTGTATTCCCAATATCCCTCTTAGATATATATAATATACCATAGCCTGCGCATCCTCTGGCGCATCTGTCCAGTATTTATTTGTCGCAATCTCTGCAATGATAACAGGATCTGTTCCATCTATCACCAATGTAATCAGTTGTTTTGCGTAGTCGGATTCTATATTTTCTACTATTTCCTCCAATGCCAGCAAGCCTCTCTGCCGTGCGGTTTCAGCAAGCATTATAATCTGTTCTGCGGATTCTAGCAGTTTATTTTTGGTATCTGTTGCTTTCTTTAACTTTGCAACAGCGTCACGGCGCACATCATCTATTATTTTTTCCATTTTGCTTTTACCTCTTTCCACAATTTACAGGCTTTTCGATAGCTTATTATGTTTGACTAACACAAAAAAATTACTTCCTCCGATTCTCAAAATAAATAAACGCATCAATCGCCTCTAAAATATCCGCGAAATCCTCTTTCGGCGCAAGCTGAATATAGTGTTCTAAAAGCGGCGTTTCCTGCGCTTTCAGCCGTCCGTAGAACAAATCGAAAAGATTATGCCCCCGCATATAGACTTTAATTTCCTCCATATGCACTTTTACGTCCTCCACGGTTTCCAAGTCGCCGCCAAGCACCTCCATTAGATGTTTTCCACTCTTGAGTTTATGTAAATATTCTTTCCATTTTTCCAGAAAAAACGTGTAAAAATACTCCTCGGACGGTATAATCCCAAGGGCATACATTACTTTTGGATTGAGAAAATAATTTTCAAATGAATAATAATGCAGGATTAATACATTCTTCGGCAGAACCCGCGGCAATTTGTCCACGTCTTCTTTGTTTCGCTGCTCATAATACTGACAAAGCTGGCTGCGCAGTTCCTCTGGATTTTTCCCATCCCCGTCACGAATCATTAAGAAATGATCTTTAATATAAATCTGATTCATATATTTTAAATTGGCATAGGTTTTTATATTCGTACAACTGTTTGTTGTTATAATCGCCACACGCGACAAATCCCCCTGTGCATTGTACATTTCAGAATAATAATGGCGCAGCAAAAGCGGAAGCCTGCTTTTATCCTGCTTGCCCTCCACAATAAACACAAAATCGACATTCATTAAGTCGTTTGCTGTATATCCTAAATCCTCTAAAATCACACTAATATCTGTTTTTTCCCGCACAGCAGAAAAACCACTTGTGTCTTGCACAATCTGCCGTATCTGCCGGCTGTTGAAATTGGGCAGCAAATTCGGAGAATGCGTTGAAAAAATCACTTGGTTTTTCTTTGACAAACGATATAAAATATCACCCGACGTTTTTTGCAGGGTCGGATGAAGGAAAATCCCGGGTTCTTCAATCATAATCAGACAAGGAATCTGATTTTCATTTTCCAGACAGACCTCAAGAAACGATAACATATAGATACTGCGCATTCCTTTGCTCATTTTATCCAAAGGTCTTGTCACTTGCTGTAAAGGGTGCAGAATCTCTGTAGTCACGGTCAGCATGCTCTCCACATTTCGGTTCATAGAAAACAAAATATATTCCTGACCGCCATTTTTGCGGAAATTGCGGTTTATTTTTCTGGAAAATTCATCCAAATTCAACTGATATAACTTATAATCAAGCAATTTTGCCGTTTCAAATACCGTTAGTTCCTGCGGTGTTTTTTTGTCGATCAGTCCGATGCACGAAAAACAGTGGTTACATTTTTTCGCCTGTTCAAATAAACAGCAGTCTGTACGCATTTTCTTTAACAGCGCATCCTCCTGCAAAAGCAAAATATCATTCTGAAGCTGAGTTAGATTGCGTTCTGCGTCCACATAATAGATTTTGGGAAAAACTTCCTTAATATATGGATTATTCTTGTGATATCCGTCGTCATAACGTACTTTGCCGTCACGGTTTGCAATAAAAACAAAATGCAGCACGCCATCATAATAGGAGGGCAGCTTTTTGCAAAACTCTTTTTTCCACGCTTCCATACGACGGTATTTGCTTATTATGCCGTTTTGCTGCATTTGAATAAAGTCCTTATCAAAAAAAGCAATCGACATCGCAATCTCAATATTCGATCCATCCCTGTCATAATCCTCCGGCTTCATCTGATAAACACCGCCTACCGCACGAACTGCGTCTAAAATTGTCGTTTTACCTGTATTATTCTGCCCGACAAGAATCAGAGCATTTTCAATATCCTTAATATGCATCTCCTTTATAGACTTAAAATGACTGATTCTCATATCTATAATCCGCATTGCTTTCCTCCTATTGTTCCTAAGAAACTGCCCTATGGCTGGTACACTTCTTCTACAATATTATCAATGAACTGCTCATCTACATCAGGATATTTTTCCATAACAGCCTCTTTTGCTGCAAAACAATCCTGACTGAATTTATAATAAGTTTCTACCATATTTTTAATGCCTTTCTTCCGCTCCTCTGCCCGTTCTTCTGCCACGTATTCATCAAATAAAGTCGCCATAATCTTAACTCCTTCCTTCTCATGCTTAAAATAATTTACTCTCTCACATAATTTTGCAAACTTCTCATTCATTCCAACACTTGTTTTAAAAAATTGCATTAACTCTGCTATCTGTGTTTTATCATTAACAGCAGTATTGGCATAAATTTCATGAACTCCATTCTCTACCACAATCCCCTTTTCACGTATCACTCTATCTATATGATAAACGGTTTTTCCATATCCAAATATATCAAATCTAGAAATAAATATCATATAAACATCTGGAAGTTCCTCATATTTAATACCTTTTTCTGTGAACACGGTGTCTATATTGGACTGGTTAAAACGTACCCTTTTCTGATGGTTATCATCGTCCGCTTTCTGTACCTCAATATTTGCCACAGCACCGTCATCCACTTCACACAAGGCATCTAATATCACCGAATGCGCACCATTATTCCTTAAAAAACGCTGCACTTGACATTGTATCACCTTTAATTTGGGCTTTTCTAAAATAATGCGCAGTATCTCCTCACAAACTTCTGGGTCTTCAGCAATTTTGTGAAAAAATATATCATCTATTACATTTAGGTTCTGAATTAGAGCCATCTGTTCTACTAGTGTCTTCATATTTTCTCCCCATTATTATACATATTTTCGATTCCTGATACAACCTACAATAATTTATACTGCACACCGATTAAATTTACAGTACAACCAGACTGCGAACCGCCAGTCATGTACTTTCCGGACGGCATCACTGTAAATTCTGGCGGTTTGCAGTATAGAAATGTTTCAATATTGAATCATTATATATTACATTCAATATTACTATATTGTATCTCCATCCCTGTTACGATTATATCACTTTTAGGCTTGTAGTCAAAGCTACAGCCTGAAAAATAACCAATATTTATTCCTTCCACCTAATTTTTTAAGATAATATAACCATACTTTTCAAGATATATTTCCTTTGCCGCTTTGCCGTCTGGAAAAACGCTGCTATTTTGTAACTGCTTTGGCAATGACAATTGTACTGATTCACCGGAAAAATTCATAATAAAATAATATTCCTCCGTTTTGGTTCTGCGCACTGCAAGATCTATCCCCTCCGGCAGACTCCCCCACATTCGTTCCATTCCCTGTTCTTGGGCAATCTGTTGATATAATGTATCAAGGTACTTCTGCTCTGGTCTTGTTGCGATATAGAAGCAAGCACCCTCTTTCCATTGATTGCGCGTTACAGCCGCTTTTCCCGCATAGAAATCCTCAGTATAAAATGCAAGCACTTCACAGCCCTCTTTCGGATGGATTAGTTCACAATAACTGTCTGCTTGATATATCTTATTATTTTCAGCTAAACGGATTCCATTGTATTCGCCATCGCACAACACATCCATTTCCTCTGCGCGCAGCCCCGCAAGCTCCATTAATCCCTCTGCTGGAAAACCGCCCAGATAACAAAGATCATTTTCATTGACTTCACCTGTCCCGTATGTAAGAATCAGGCTTCCGCCTTTTGCTGCAAACTGTTTCAGCCGCCCGGCAATCCCGCTTCGCAGCATATACAGCATTGGTGCTGCCACAATGCGATACTTATCCAACGGCGTCTCCTCATCAATCACATCAACGTTAATTCCCAATCTCCGAAGAGCTTTATAATGCTGGTAAACGGTTTCTAAATACAGCCTCGGACTGCGCCAGCCTTGCAGGTCTTCGATTGCCCAGCTATTTTCCCAGTCATACAGCACAGCCGCCTTAGAATCCGTATCACTGCCTGCAATTGCCTGCATTTTTCCTAGAAGTTCACCAACACGGCTTACCTCCTGAAAAACTCTTGTATCTTCCTTTCCATAATGGTCTATGACTGCACCATGCAGTTTTTCCCCCTCGCCGCGGCACTTTCTCCATTGAAAATACTGTATGCTGTCCGCACCATGCGCTATTGCCTGCACTACAGATAATTCATGCATCCCGGGACGTTTTAACTTATTAATGGTTCTCCAATTAATCAGACTGGGCGTGCTTTCCATTACCAAAAATGGCTGCATTTTCATAGAGCGGAAACGGTCATGGCAAAAAGATGCTTCAATCGCAGCATCCATATCCTGCTGCCGCCCCATACTCCATTCTGGATAGGAATCCCACGACATAATATCCATATACGGCGCAAGTTTCCACTGGTTAAAGTCCATATTTTGCCCCATAAAATTCGTTGTAATCGGAATATCCGGCGTAAGTTCCCGCAGCGGTACACACTCATTTAGGAAAAAATCCAGCGTTTCCTCCGTTACAAACCGCCTCCAATCCAAATTCATGCCATGAATTAAATGCTCTCCCCGGTTAGAAGGTGATTCAATCTCATCAAAACTCCCAAATCCGTGACTCCATACATCGGTACACCACTCATGATTCAGCAGCTTGATATCGTTGTGATATTTTTTCCGCAGCCAATCCCGAAAAGCGTTCTGACAAAGGTCACAGTGACACTCTCCTTGGTATTCATTGCTGATATGCCACATAAATAGCGCCGGATGCTTCCCGTAACGCTCTGCCAAAAGCCGGTTTATCTGCTGTGTTTTCTTTCTATAATATGGGGACTGCCAGCAGTGATTATGGCGTATTCCGTGCAAGTTACGCACTCTTTCTGACGAAACACGCAAGATTTCTGGATACTTCTTATCCATCCATGCCGGACGCGCGCCCGAAGGCGTAGCAAGAATGACTTTCATTTTGGCATCTGCCATGCGATCCATTATCTGATCCAGCCATGCAAAGTTGTACTGTTCTTCCTGCGGCTCAAACTTATTCCATGAAAAAATGCCAATCGTTGCGCTGTTCATGCCCGCCGGCGCAAACAACCGGAAATCTTCCTCTATAATATCAGGCATATCCAGCCATTGATCTGGATTGTAGTCTGCACCATGTATAAATTCTGATACTCTAAATTTTCTATCTTTCATTTCTATCTCCTATTTTATTTTATACTCACGAACGATTAGATTTTCCTTTCTGCACAGCACGTATTGCCCGCTTATGCAATATAGGCTGTGCAGAAATTGAAAACGCTTAACGGTCGTCAGTATAATTCCTTTCCATTTAGCAACAAGAATAAGTCCATTGTTACTTATTATTATTTTGTCGATTCTTTTAAAATTACATTATAGCCAAGTGTGCGTTTTTGAACGGCTTCTTTTCCCAGAAGCATATCCAAAAGCGTTTTTGACGCTACTGCCCCAAGTTCTTTAATATTAAAATCCACGCAGCTAATCGGCGGATAGTACTCATTTAACACCTGACTGTTATAAAACGACGCTATCTTAATATCCTTTGGCACTTGAACACCGTTTTTGCGCAGAATATTCAACACACTGATGCAGATATTGTCATCCATGCATATAATACATTCAGCGCCGCGCTTTAACATATCCTCTGTAATCCGCTCCACGACAAACGGATTTTCCACATGGTCAAAAACCATAGACGGGTTAAAATCCAGCCCATTCTCCTCATACGCTTGCAAAAATCCTTTCATTCTGCCCTTTGTCACCATATGGGTCATATCCGCACAAAACAACGCAATATCCCTTATTCCCATACGCAACAGCACAGAAGTTAAGTCACGGCATCCTGCCTGTTGATCGACATCCACTTGATATACACTGTGATCATCATAACTGCCAATTGCCACAAATGGCACTTTCTTTTCTTTTAGATATTTAATATCCTGTGCATTGGAAAAAATTCTTGTAAGGATAACCCCGTCCGCCTTCTGCTGTTCCACAACTTTCTTTAGCGCGCTAATATCATCCTCTTTGGTCTTTGCATATAATATCTGATAATCATACACCGAAAAATAATCGTATATACTGGAAATGGTTTCATTAAAAAAAGGCAGCAAAGCAAAATCATGTTCCTGTGGTACTGTTACAAGAATATTACCTGTCTTTTTTAACGCGCTCTCCCTACGTCGAATATTCGGTTCAATGCCGTTTGCTATAATATACTCTCGAATCCGCCGCTTCGTATCCTCCGACACACGTCCTTTTCCCGAAAGCGCCCTTGACGCTGTAGTAGGTGATATTTCTAAGGCATTCGCAATTTCATTAATTCTTGTTTTTTCCATAACTGCATCTCCTAAGGGACTGTAAATAGTAACAATTTCTGGTAACAGTTCAGCCTAGGACTTTGCACTACGCTACAAAGTCCGTAAGAACACATAGTGGTTGAGATGCATCAAGCCATCGCGAAGCGATTTTGCATGGCTTGATGCGTGACGGGGCTGTCACATTAAGGAAAACAGATTCAAGATATTATAGCACTGTGTTGTGCTTTACACTATATCTTGTATCATTAAAACTTATTGCGACAGCCTCGTTACAATTTCTGAACAGTTTCTAACCGAAACCCTTGACCAAATTAAAACGGATTCAACGCACTTTTTCCAATTGAATTTCCCTTATCTTTACAAAAATAGGCGGCGCGGCTATCCGAATGCCAAAGGTTAATGCTCCTTTATCGCAGTGGATTTCATCCATTTCATAAGCTGTCCATTCCTCGTCTGTGGGATGTATCATAATATCTTGATACTGTTTGGGCGTTTCCATAAACATTCTAACATCTACGCCTGTCGTATCCACACCACGGCAAAGTATCCTGCATTGATATACGCCCGCTTCTTCCAGCGAAATTGTCTGTGATAATGTAAACCGGAAATTCATCGGCGACGTTATGGTCAATATATCATCCGAACCTGTTTGTTCTGTCGTCATGTCACGGAAGCGTTCTGCATCAACGGAGCGTTCTACAGCAACCGTATCGCTGCTTTTATGCATTTTCCATCCTTCAAAATCATTGTTCCATTTTGGATTTACTGCAAGATTTATCCGTTTCTCCATATGCTCTACAATCTTTACTGGCAATGTTACCTTATACTCCTGCTGCCCATCGTTATCAGCAAGTTTTCCATTCAGCTTGATTTCGCCAAGCGTTAATTCGTTTGGTAAAAGTTCCCACTGTACATTCTCCATATATGTTGTTCCATTATAACGCAATATTTGTACCTGCCGGGGAAGCCGCTGCTTTAACTTTGCAGCCTCTGCCATAGCACAGGTAATTGCTTTTGGCTGGTAAATCTTTGCGATCTTATCAGGACACGCCTGTTCTCTGGTAAACAGAAATGATTTTATCGTTTCCATTACAGTACCGTCCTCTGCCAAAATTCCCATACTTTCATTCCAGCCGCTTTGTCCGTCTGGCACACACAAAGGTTCCCAATAGTACACCCCTTGTCCCATTTCTTCAGGAAGTGACGCAACGATATTCATAACAATATCCACCACTTGCTTTTGCCCCTCCGGTGCAGCCGGAAATCCCGCAATCTTTTCCTGTTCTTCATCAATAAAGCCCATACTGCTTTTTCTCCAAGCGTGTGCGGTTTCCACTACCATAATCGGCTTATGAAAATCTTGTATTAACCGCTGTGCCGTTTCCTTTAAATCCATAAATGTGCCATGCCAAAATGGATAGTATGACAATCCAATGATATCAAAATCCATAAGCCCCTGCTCTAGTGCCTGATCAAACCAGTCTTTGAGAAATTGATACCTTCCCCCTTGATCCAGATGAATCATTACTTTCAGCCGTTCTTTGCCCGCCACTGACCGCGCGCCGCGTATTCCTGCATTGATAAGCCCTGCCATTGTGCGGTAATCTGGAACTGCACCATCTGGAAACAACAACCCGCTTCTAATCTCATTCCCAATCTGCACAATATCTGGAAGCACATTTTCTTTTTCAAGCTGTAATAAAACTTCCCTTGTGTACGCATAAACCGCTTCCTCCAATGCCTTCCCGTGAAGTTCTTTCCATGCCAGAGGTTTTGTCTGGTTGCCCGGATCTGCCCAAAAATCCGAATAATGGAAATCCAGCATAAAATGCATATCGTATCGTTTGATTTCCTTTGCCATATTCACTGTATGCGACAAATTACAGTATCCTTTCGCTTCTGGAACGTTTTCAGGCTGATTCCATATCCGAAGCCTTACCGAATTGACACCATATTTCTTGGCCAAAGCCAATGGCGCTATCCTTGTGCCATCAAAATCTTTTACTATCATTCCCTCCGCAATCCCTTGGGGGAGCGAGGATAAATCCATTCCTTTATAAAAATCTGTCATATCACATTTCCTCTTTTTTGCTAAACTGAAAATCTGTATTGCAACAACAGGGCTGCTATTTGTATTGTAACATACCGCAGCCCTGCCTTGAAATACATTTTACTTTATATTTTTTTGGAATACACTGATTTTAATGCTCTGTTTTGAATACCCGATTCCTATTTGGAAGCTACGTACTCCGCCGCCTGCTTCTCTAACTCTTTTATAATATCTTGCATTCCTGCCTGATCCAGCACCTTGCCCAGTTCTGCAATCGTTGCGTCCACATCATCTACCATACCATTGATAAGCGGCGAATAATATGTTCCCAGCGCTGCCTCCACCGCTGCAACCTGTGTCTGTACTGGTGCTGTATTAAAGCTGAAACCATCATAAACGTGTTCTGCTTTTACATTATTGTCCCACGCTACTACCATTGCATCATAAGTATCATCCACTTCTGTTCTGTCTTCTATAAATTCTGTTCTGTTAATATCCGCATTTTTCCAGCCCCAGTTGCAATTGCTGTCTGCACCAAAATTTGTTTCATCAATAATCTTGTACTGATCGTCACCGACTGCCTCCCAATGTTTGCCCTCAATACCAAGCATTGCTAAATCATATACTGCCGGATTGGTGTAGAACTCATTGAGCACCATCATGGCTCTTTCAGGATTTTTGCTGTTAATATTAATCGCAACACCATTATTAATATACGAATTTACCTTTTTGGGCTGATTGGATACACAGTCACAAATTGTCGCTTTCCACTCTGGATGCTCTTTGTTTGCCTGCTTTGCATAACCAAGACAGCTTCCCCTGTTCCATATCATCGCAGCAGCATTTCCATTTAAGAAACCGGTCTGGCGCTCCTCTGTGGAATTTAACACATCCCTTGACCAGCAGCCTGCATCTGCCATTTCCTTCGCCTGCATACAATACTCGCGGAATCCATCCCATTCAACAATATATGTAAATTCAAGATTTTCTGGATTTTGTGTATTATAGAGAATTAACTCACCATTATTGGGTGTACCGCCTGCACCATACATTCCTTTATTGTGAAAATACTGATACCACGGCCCGCCTTGGCTTGCATAGATGCCATCTTCTTTTTCTGCGATTGTCATATAGAAATTTCTTAAATCGTCCCAAGTAGCGATATCCTCAAAACCGTACTTTTCCATTAAGTCACCGCGTACTGCCATAATATCTTGTCCAAACTCATTCTGATAATTGGGCACCATATAGATCGTATTATCCACTTTTGCCTGATTCCAAGCCATTTCTGGTACGACATTCCAGATATCCGGCGCATAGGTCTGGATAAACTCTTCCGATAAGGCATAAAATCCGCCTAGAGATACTGTCTGCTCATAATGTGCCCAGCCCGACGCCGTGAAAATAAGGTCAAACGGCTCTTGTGAAGAAAACAGCAAGGAATACTTTGTATCATGTTCTCCCCATGACAGAAAATCCACAGATATCGAACAATTCAGCTTTTCCTCCAAAATCTCGTTAATCTTACCATACACTTCATCAAAATCCGGTGTGCGGTCGCCGAGCAGATACATTTTTAAATCTACGTGCTCTGAAATATCAACACCGTGAAACGTCTTTTCTCCTGCTGCGCCATTCCCATTTGCTGTGTCACTAGTGTTTGCTGCGTTATTTGATGAATCTGTGTTTGTTCCTGTCGTCGAAGAATTTCCACCTGACGAACCACATCCTGCAAGTGTTCCTGCTGTAATTGCCATGCTTAACCCCAGCGCTGCGCATTTTTTCCAGTGTGCAGTTTTATGTACTGGCTTTGTTACTGCTAATTTTTCATTCGCACTTTCATTGATAAATACTTTCTTTTTCATGAAAACCTCCATTCTAATAGAAACCTCTATTCTATCCATTTGTTAGTAACAGTTCAGATTTGTTACCCTTTTACAGCACCGATTGTAATACCTTGTACAAAATATTTCTGTACGATTGGATAAGCCAAGACAATCGGCCCTGTAACAACTATTGTTAGTGCCATTTTTAATGTCTGTGTCGGCAACGACATACTGCTTACTACAGAGCTGCTTATCGTTGCATTGGACAACAGCTTTTTATACGCTTCAATATTGTTGACTTGCTGATACAGGAAATATTGTAATGGGTACATATTCTCATCATTGACATACAGCATCGCATTATACCAGTCATTCCAATATGCCAGCGCAATAAACAGCCCCACAGTGGCAAGTGCCGGCTTAATTAGCGGCATTACAATACGAATCAGCGTCATAAACTCACCACACCCGTCAATCTTTGCCGCATCGATCAGTGATTCCGGCAGCGCTGTAATATAACTTTTCATTACCAACAGATTATAGACACTAAATACCAGCGGCAGCAAAAGTGCCAGATAATTGTTTCTTAAATTCAGTGTCTGCGTGATTAATACATAATATGGCACTAATCCGCCGCTGAATAGCGTCGTGAAATAGAAGAAAAAAGAAAATCCATTTCTCCATTCAAAATCGCGCCGCGATAAGACATAAGCCGTCATGGTCTGAACAAACAACCCGATTGCCGTTCCCGCAAATGTCAGCCCAATGGTCGTCGCATAGGCACGAATTACTACAATTGGCTCTTTAAATACTGTCCTATAGGCATCCAGACTAAAATCCTGTGGAAAAAGGCTGAAGCCATTTGCCGTTATCGCTTCTTCAGACGAAAAAGAACCAGACAAGATCATTAAAAATGGGATAAAACACATTAGCGCAACCAATCCACAGAATGTATATGCGATAATATCCAATGCGATCTGATCGCCGCCCTTTTTTATCTTTTGCTGCTGTACTGTTTTTTGCGGCATGATTTCCCCCTCCTTAGAATAAAGAATAATCTTTGTCATACATTCCGACAAGCTTATTGACAATCACAATCGTTATAAAACAAAGTACTGATTGATAGAATCCCATCGCTGCCGACATACCAAAGTCATTGCTGCTGATTAACGCCCGAAATGTCAAGGTATCAATAACATCTGTATAGTTATACAGTAAACCGTTATTTCCAACCAAATTGTAGAACATATCAAAGTTTCCTTTAAAAATTCCACCCACTGACAACAACAATAATATAATCGTCGTCGGCATAATCATAGGAATTGTCACTTTGAAAATACGCTGGAATACATTGGCGCCGTCAATCGCAGCCGCCTCATATAAAGAAGTATCAATTCCCATAATCGCCGCAAGATACATTACAGAACCATATCCAATTCCTTTCCAAACATTAAAGAATGCAAGTATCCAAGGCCATACTTTCGGCGTCGTATAAAAGGATATTCTAGTTCCGCCAAAGTGCTCAATTAATCGGTTCATAAATCCGTAATCGGAACTAAGAATATTAAACGACATTACCCCAACAATAACCCATGAAATAAAATACGGCAGAAACATTAATGACTGTGTTGTTTTTCTATAATGCTTATTTTTAATCTCTGTCAAAAACACTGCCACTGCAATCTGCATAATCGTATTCACTGCAATAAACAGCAAATTGTACAACACTGTATTCCTCGTTACCGTCCACGCCTGACCTGATTTAAAGAAAAATTTGAAATTGTCAATCCCATTCCACGGGCTTCCCCAGATACCGCCAGCGTAATTGTATTTCTTAAACGCCATTACAATACCTGTCATGGGATAATAGGCAAATATCAAAGTATAGATAACTGCCGGCGCCAGCATCAGCAAAAATATCCGATACTTATACAGTTTTTTACAAAATCCCTTAAAACCTTTGTCTTTCATTTTCATCCCCCATTCTTGCCAATTACAGGCATATATTTTTCTTTTCGCTATTTTCTTTTTTATTTTTTACAAATTTGCCTCCTTTTCTTTGCGCAATTTATTATTAATTGCGCAATATTAATTCTTTTTCTAATTGAATTAAGTATATATTATTGTGCATTTTTATTCAATATGCATATTTTATAAATTATTTCTTATAAAATATATACATTGTTTAATATTTTTTAATTCTTTATGCGCAATTGCGCATATTATATTTTCTTCCGGTAAAATCTTTCTTAATGCGGATTATTGTATACCCTTAAATACTTTTCCTATTAATGTGGATTATTGTATACCCTTAAATACTTTCTTTTAATGCGAATTATTATTTCTATAAATACTTTTCCTTTTAATGCGAATTATTATATACACTTAAATACTTTTCCTTTTAATGCGGATTATTGTATACTCATAAATACTTTCCTTTTAAAACGAATTATTGTATACCCATAAATACTTTTCTTTAAAACCGCAAGATATATGAAAAACAATATAAAATATTCTGGTATAATTAAAATGTTCGGTCAGCAATCAGCATTTTCTTTTTATGCAGACATTATACTCATGAATGAAAACAATTGCCAATCTAAATGTATAGCGAGTGAACGCTTCTACAATGCTGGTGTAGTAAGCGGCAATTAAATGCGTTCACGAGTATAGTAAACTCTGTGTTATACGAAACATCAAAAAGAATGACGCAAAATATAACACTATACACACAGTCACACAAAAGGAACTGGGGTTGTCGCAATAAGTTTTGATTATACAAGATATCGTATAAGTCGCAGCACAGTCTTAGACGATTTTGTATACGTTTGCCTTAACGCGACAGCCCCGCCTTATATTAAACGCAGCTTATACGTAAGCGGAGGATTTTACAATGCAAAAAAATATCAAAAATATTATATTGGCAATTGACTACATTGAAAGCCATCTACACGAAAAACTAAATTTAGACACTGTTGCGGATGCTGTACATTATTCAAAGTATCATCTGCATCGAATGTTCACGGATACCGTAGGATTGACCATCCAAACTTATATCCAACGCCGCCAGTTAACCGAAGGCGCAAAGCTGCTTGCTTTTTCCAACAGACCCATTCTCGAAATTGCGCTGTCTGCCGGATATACAAGCCAGCAGTCCTTTACGGATATTTTCAAAGCTATGTATAAAATTTCTCCCAAGCAATACAGGGAACAGGGAGCATTTTATCCCTTGCAGCTAAAGTATGTTTTAAACGAAAATCCTGCAAATTTAAACGAAAAAGAATGGCGGGATAAAATTGTGTTTGCAACAAGGGAAGATATCCCCCAATGGATAACGCTTGTTCACCTTGTTATTGACGGTTTCCCACACTTAGACGAGAAGCAATACATAAAAAAGCTACAAAGCTATATCCAAAGTAAGCAGGCATTGATTTTAAAAGACGCTGAAACGGCAGTTGGGATTATGGCATTTCATAAGATAACAGGAAGCATTGATTTCTTCGGCATACATCCACAGTATCGAAATAGAGGGATAGAAAAAGCATTTTGTAGAAAGGCATTGCATGAACTTGCGCAGTCCACGCAGATTAGTGTTACAACTTTCAGAGCAGATGACAAAGCAGATACTGGCTATCGGAAAATATGGGAAAATCTTGGTTTTACAGAAGCGGAACTATTAATTGAATTTGGATATCCAACACAACGATTTATACTAAGCGTCAAAAAGATTGACTCTTAAGAATTAACAAGTTATTTTGTGACAATTTCTTAGTATAACACAATGCACACAACCGCACTAAGAAAAACTGCTGCTTTGCGGTGTACGGCTGGCACAGCTAAACGGCAAATCTTTTGCCATTCAATATATATAACGGAGGACAAGGACTATGAATAACTTCAATCCACTATCACAAAATTTTACGATAACATCACTGTTGAAATTTGCGTTTCCAACCATTATAATGATGCTATTTATGGGATTATATACTATTGTTGACACGATTTTTGTGGCACGCTTTGTCGGAACTAATGCCCTTTCAGCATTAAATATCGTATGCCCTGTTATCAATTGCATTGTTGGTTTTGGAACGATGCTTGCAACAGGAGGAAGCGCAATTATAGCACGTAAAATGGGAGCTGGAGAATCTACAAGAGCCGCACAGGATTTCACATTCATTATCTCTGCGGGGATTTTGTTAGGCTTATTGATTGCTGGCTTGGGCGTAATTTTTATTGATAAGCTTATTTGGGGACTTGGTGCAAACAATATCCTATTTCCATACTGCAAAGAATACCTTTTTATCCTACTATTATTTACACCCGCAAGCATTCTGCAAGTGCTTTTTCAAAATCTAATTGTAACAGCAGGATATCCCAAAATGGGTATGGTACTCGGCGTAAGTGCGGGAATTATAAATATTTTACTAGACTATATTTTTATGGTGCTACTGCAAATGGGAATTAAAGGAGCGGCGCTTGGCACGGGGATTGGCTATATGATACCGTCGGTAATCGGATTATGGTTCTTTTCCACAAAGAAAAACAACCTGCATTTTAGGAAGCCTATAATAAACTTTTTCGTATTAGCAGAAAGCTGTACAAATGGTTTTTCGGAAATGGTAAGTCAGGCAGCAACAGCGGTTACAACATTTCTTTTTAACCGGATTATGATAAAGCTGCTTGGCGAAAACGGCGTTGCGGCAATCACAATTATTATTTATATGCAGTTTTTATTGAGTACCCTTTATATAGGGTTTTCTATGGGAGCAGCACCTATTATCAGCTATAATTATGGAAAACAGGACAGCGAACAGCTAAAGAATGTATTTTCTATTTGTATACGGTTTGTTATCTTTGTTTCTATTACTGTTTTTGTAGCAGCCATCATTTTTGGTTCACGGTTGGTTTGTATTTTTTCAGAAAAAGGGACACCCGTTTATGAAATTGCACGAAATGGATTTTTAATTTTCCCCTTTAGCTTTCTATTCTGCGGACTGAATATTTTTACCTCTGCCGCATTTACAGCATTATCCAATGGAAAACTGTCTGCAATTTTGTCATTCCTGCGGACTTTTGGACTGATTACAGTGCTGCTACTTACACTGCCTAATCTTTTGGGTGTAACAGGTGTGTGGCTTGCAATACCAATAGCGGAAGGAATTACAATGATTGTTGCACTGGTGTTTCTTTATCAGAATAAAGGAACGTACCACTATGCATAATATTGGGCTGTACACCAAACGACATATTAAAGATTACGAGAAAACCGCACTTTCAAGTTGCGCAATTCTCCAAAATAGCAAATATAGATTGGTTGCAACCTGCTTTGGGAAATACTATACTAATAATGCGACGCGGCGCAAGAAGATAAAAAGGAGAATATTTTATGAGTTTTGGAAAAAATTTGCAGTTTTTAAGACATTTAAGAGGAAATATGACACAGGAAGATTTGGCTGAAAAATTAAATGTCAACCGTCAAACTGTATCAAAATGGGAGCTGGATACAGCACAGCCCGAAATGGACAAGGCAATTGAGCTTTGCAAGTTTTTTAATTGTTCGCTGGACAACTTATTCCGTGATGATATGGTTTCCTGCGGCAATGTGTATACAAATCTGCGTGTTGAAACCGTCCCCGCTTTCCGCTATATCAAATACGCCGTTGTAAGTTCTGACCCAGAAAGCGACGCTATCGACAAAATGTATTCCATTGCCAAAAGCTGCGGCGTGGAGCATCCTCGCGTAATTGGATGGGATTTTCCAAACGTGTCGCAAGAACAGATAAACGTTTTCAATATGCACGGCTACGAAGCGGCATGGATACTGCCTGATGAAATTGTCCCTCCTAATATGGAAGTACACGAGCAGGCAGCTCACAAATACGCGGCAATACACATTGAAGAACCTTTTGGAAATCCATTTGTATCGATTCCCAACGCCTACAAAACACTTATGGAATATATGCGCGTAAACGGTCTGGAACATACAGAAAAAGACGTTATTCCCTGCTTTGAAACGGATGGGGATACCATGGATATTTATATTGCTTATAAATAATGCAGCCTTGCTGTTTCTCGAAATTTAGCATTATACTACATAACGCCAGAATTTACCCTACTGCAATGATTAAACGTATATGGCTGGCGTTATGTAGTCAGGCTACTCGGAAATTTTATCTGTTAAACAATATATTCTTATGTTTGTAGAAAGCAGGCAACCCTATTCAAAGGGAAGGTTTGTCTTCCCTCTGCTTGTGTACTGGGCACTCGTTGGCTTTGCTGACAATCTTCCTTTGAGTACCCATATGCATAGAAACAGCCATAATCTCTAGCAAATTACCACCGAACGATTATGGCTGCAACATCAAATTTACGCTATACTCACGAGCGATTAGATTTTCCTTTCTGCACAGCATGTATTGCCCGATTATGCAATATGGGCTGTGCAGAAATTGGAAAATCTTAACGGTCGTCAGTATAACAGCACTCCCCTGCTACTGAATATACATATTGGAATACCCCATTAAGCTTTCATCCACTTCGCGCGCGCATTCCCGTCCCTGCCGGATCGCTTTTACAACGAGGGACTGTCCGGTATGCATATCGCCTGCGACAAAGACGTTCTCTACGCTTGTCTGGAAGCTTTCTGGTTTTGTCTTAACGTTTGTGCGCGGATCAAGTTCCACTTCAAATGCATCGGTTACATATTTCTGGCTTCCCAAAAAGCCTGCTGCGATTAGGACAAGCTGCGCTTCGATTGTCTGTTCGCTGCCTGCAATTTCTTTCCTATTCATTCTGCCGGTTTCCGCATCTTTTTCCCAAGTAAGTTTCACGATTTTTACTGCGGTCAGATTCCCATTTTGGTCTTTGATAAACTCTTTAACTGTGGACTCATAAATACGCGGATCGTGCCCAAACAGCGCAATCGCTTCCTCCTGACCATAATCTGTTTTACAGACTTTAGGCCATTCCGGCCACGGATTGCTCTCGGCTCTTGTATCCGGCGCTTTGGGCATCATTTCTATCTGTACAACCGACTTTGCGCCAAGGCGGATTGCTGTACCTACACAGTCGTTTCCGGTATCACCGCCGCCGATTACAACCACATTTTTATCCTTTGCAGAAACATAGCTTTTATCTGCAAGATCAGAATCCAATAAGCTCTTTGTTATCCCTTTTAAGAAATCTACTGCAAAATAAATTCCCTTGGCATCTCTGCCCGCTGCGTTAATATCCCTTGGATTGGAAGCGCCGCACGCAAGCACAACGCGGTCAAATCCCTCTACTAATTTCTTTGACTTGGCATCTCTGCCGATATCGGCATTTGTTACAAACTGAACGCCTTCTTCCTCCATAATCTTTATTTTTCGCTCAATAATCTGCTTTTCCAGCTTCATATTGGGAATACCATACATTAAAAGCCCACCAATACGATCGCTGCGCTCAAATACAGTAACATGATGCCCCCGTTGGTTTAACTGATCTGCAACAGCAAGCCCAGCCGGCCCGCTTCCTACCACCGCAACCTTTTTATTCGTGCGCACTTTCGGCGGTTTTGCTGCTGCCAAGCCTGTTGCATAGGCATTTTCAATAATAGCATACTCATTTTCCTTTGTCGCGACTGCCTCGCCGTACAGTCCGCACGTACAAGCATTTTCACAAAGCGCCGGACATACTCTTGCCGTAAATTCCGGAAAATTGTTTGTCTTTTTCAGTCGGTTATATGCCCGCTCCCAATTGCCTGTATACACCAAGTCATTCCACTCCGGCACAAGGTTATGCAGCGGACAGCCCGAAGTCATGCCGGCAATTGTCATGCCCGATTGACAAAACGGCACGCCGCACTCCATACAGCGCGCGCCTTGTTTCTGCTGTTCTTCCATTGGAAGATGGCTATGAAATTCATGAAAATGCTTAATACGTTCCAGCGGCGCTTCTGCCGTGGAAGTTTCTCTATAATACTCTAAAAATCCTGTTGGCTTTCCCATTTTTTGCTCCCATCTGCCTGCTTTTACAGGCACTCAAACGCCATACTTTTCTTATTCGCTTCCAAATATACAAATTACTTGTTCGTATTGGCATAAAATGCTTCAATCTGTGCCTGTTCTGCGCTTAATCCTTTTTCTTCCATCTGCACGATCATCTTTAACATCCGATCGTAATCATATGGAATAATCTTCTTAAACTTCGGCAAATATTCTCCAAAATGCTCTAAAATCTCTTTTCCTTTTTCGGAATTCGTATATGCCACGTGTTCCTGAATCATCTGTTTTAATTCAATTACATCATATTTATTCGTAATTTCACTCATGGAAATCATTTCTTTATTAACACGAATATACAAGTCATTGTTCTCATCCAGCACATACGCGATACCGCCGCTCATACCAGCCGCAAAGTTTTTGCCAGTGTCACCAAGCACAACCACACGCCCACCTGTCATATATTCACAGCCATGATCGCCTACGCCCTCGACAACGGCAAGCGCACCAGAATTGCGCACGCAGAACCGTTCTCCTGCGACGCCGTTAATAAACGCTTTTCCGCTGGTTGCACCGTACAGCGCCACATTTCCAATAATAATATTTTCATTTTGTACAAAGCTGCTTCCCTTTGGCGGATAGACAATCAACTTACCACCGGACAATCCTTTGCCGAAATAATCGTTAGAGTCACCGACCAGCTCCAAGGTTAGCCCTTTTGGTATAAATGCGCCGAAACTCTGCCCGCCTGCACCCTTACAAAATATATGGTAAGTATCCTCGTCAAGCGTATTATAATAACGCTTTGTAATTTCTGATCCAAAAATTGTTCCAAACGAACGGTCTGTATTGCTGACTTCTACCTCTATACTGCGCGGCTGTTTCTTATCCAAAGCATTACCAAGCTGTTTTAACAGCACACGCTCATCCAGTGTTTTTTCCAATTCAAAATCATACACTTGTTTCGGGTCAAAAACAGCTTTTTCCTTCTGATAAGGATTGTTTAATATCATGCCAAGGTCAAGCTTTATTGTCCCTTTGGGCAGATTTTCTTTTATTTTCAATAAATCGGTGCGCCCTACCAAAGCATCGACTGTGCGAACACCAAGCTCCGCCATATATTCTCTAAGTTCCTGCGCAATAAACCGCATAAAATTCATAACATATTCTGGCTTGCCTTGAAAGCGTTTCCGCAGTTCCGGATTCTGGGTTGCTACACCTACCGGACAGGTGTCAAGGTTGCAGACACGCATCATAACGCAGCCCATTGTTACAAGCGGCGCTGTCGCAAAGCCAAACTCCTCTGCGCCAAGGATTGCCGCAATCGCCACATCACGCCCTGTCATTAATTTTCCGTCGGTTTCAATGCGCACCTTGTTGCGCAGACCGTTTTGTATCAATGTCTGATGCGTTTCTGCAAGCCCCAGTTCCCATGGAAGTCCTGCATTGTGAATCGAACTTTTTGGTGCTGCTCCAGTTCCACCGTCATAGCCGGAAATCAATACCACCTGCGCGCCTGCTTTGGCAACGCCTGCGGCTACTGTACCGACCCCCGCCTCAGAAACCAATTTTACACTGATACGTGCGTCTTTATTGGAATTTTTCAAGTCATAAATTAACTGCGCTAAATCCTCAATTGAATAAATATCATGATGCGGCGGCGGTGAAATCAGCCCTACTCCTGCGGTGGAATGTCTTGTCTTTGCAATCCAAGGATAAACTTTTGCTGCCGGCAAATGACCGCCCTCACCGGGCTTTGCACCCTGCGCCATTTTAATCTGTATTTCCTGCGCGCTTACCAAGTAGCGGCTGGTAACGCCGAAGCGTCCGCTTGCAACCTGCTTAATTGCCGAACAACGGTTTAAGCCGTCCGCTCCAATCTCCATACGCTCTAAATCCTCGCCGCCCTCGCCGCTGTTGGATTTACCGTGCAGCAAATTC
The DNA here is from genome assembly GCA_965114465.1 of uncultured Lachnospiraceae bacterium. Lineage (GTDB taxonomy): Bacteria > Bacillota > Clostridia > Lachnospirales > Lachnospiraceae > COE1. The sequence goes on along the minus strand of CBCOYO010000031.1, from coordinate 3,986 downwards.
ATTGCAATTGCAAGTGTTTCATGTGCTTCCTTAGAAATAGACCCGTAGGACATTGCGCCTGTTTTAAAACGTGTTACAATGCTGTCCACGCTTTCCACTTCATCAATGGGAATCCCTTTTTTCGGATACTGGAAATCCATTAAACCGCGCAGATTCCGCACACTATCTTCTTTGTGAATCATTGCCGTATACTGCTTAAACATCCCATAATCACCAAGCTTTGTGGACTGCTGCAACATATGGATTGTCGCCGGATTATACAAATGCTCCTCTGCGCCGCCCCGCGACTGATGCTGCCCCGGGCTGTCAAGCGTTAAATCTGTAGCAAGCCCCAATGGGTCAAACGCCATAGAATGAAGCGCATCCACTTCCTTTTCAATATCCTTTAACGTTTCGCCGCCTACACGGCAGACCGTATTGGTAAAATATTTATGAATCACATGATAGTCAATGCCTATCGCCTCAAAAATCTGCGAGCCTTGATAAGACTGAATTGTAGAAATTCCCATTTTTGACGCAATTTTTACTATGCCGTGCAAAATCGCATCATTGTAGTCGTCAACCGCTGCATGGTAATCCTTGTCAAGCATTCCATTATCAATTAATTCCTTAATGGACTCCTGCGCAAGATACGGATTCACCGCACACGCACCATAACCCAGCAATGTCGCGAAATCATGCACTTCCCTTGGTTCTGCGGACTCCAAAATCAACGCAACACTTGTTCGTTTCTTTGTGCGTATCAAATGTTTCTGCATTGCCGAAACTGCCAAGAGCGACGGAATTGCCACATGATTTTCGTCAACGCCGCGGTCAGACAATATAATAATATTTGCCCCGTCACGGTATGCCCTGTCAACTTCCACATACAAGCGATCGATCGCACGCTCTAAACTTGTATTTTTATAATAAAGAATTGGAATCTCAACAACCTTAAATCCCTCATTCTTCATATTTTTAATTTTTAACAAATCGGTAATGGTTAAAATGGGGTTATTGACCTTTAGCACATTGCAGTTATGCTCTGATTCTTTTAATAAATTCCCATCTTTTCCAATATACACACTGGTCGAGGTTACAACCTCCTCGCGAATCGCATCAATTGGCGGATTGGTTACTTGTGCGAACAATTGTTTGAAGTAATGTGACAATTGGTGATGCGTCGTTGAAAGCACTGGTATTGGCGTATCCACACCCATTGCCGCAATTGCCTCACCGCCGTTTTTCGCCATTGGCAGAATACTTGTTTTTAACTCCTCATATGTATAGCCAAACGCCTTTTGCATCCGCTGCCGCTCCGCTTGGCTAAACTCCGGCACACGGACATTCGGAATTTTTAACTCATGCAAGGTTACAAGGTTAGAATCCAGCCATTCGCCATACGGCCTGCGCTTTGCATAGGTTTCCTTTAAGGTATCGTCATCAATAACTTCGCCTTTTACCGTATCGACAAGAAGCATCTTGCCCGGACGCAGGCGGTCTTTTTTCACAATCTTCTCCGGCGCAATGGGAAGCACACCTACCTCAGACGAAAGAATTAACTGTCCATCTGATGTAATATAATATCTCGAAGGCCGTAGCCCGTTGCGGTCAAGCACCGCCCCCATAATATCCCCGTCTGAAAAAAGAATCGACGCCGGCCCATCCCACGGCTCCATCATTGTAGCATAATACTGGTAAAAATCTTTCTTGCTCTGGGACATGGTTTTATTATTTGCCCAAGGCTCTGGAATCGTAATCATGACCGCAAGTGGAAGCTCCATGCCGCTCATTACCAGAAACTCTAATGTATTATCCAACATAGCAGAATCCGAACCAGAAGCATTAACCACCGGAAGTACCTTGTGAAACTCGTGACTTAAAAACTCAGACTCCATATTTTCCTCACGTGCAAGCATTTTATCCACATTGCCGCGAATCGTATTAATTTCGCCATTATGTACAATAAAGCGGTTGGGATGCGCCCGCTCCCAGCTTGGATTGGTATTTGTAGAAAAACGGGAATGCACAATCGCAATCGCAGACGTATAATCCGCACTCTGCAAATCCTTAAAAAATGTCCGAAGCTGTGTTACAAGAAACATTCCTTTATAAACAATTGTTCTGCTGCTTAGCGAAACAACATACGTATTGTCCGAACTCTGCTCAAATACACGCCTTGCAATATAAAGCTTTCTGTCAAAATCAAGCCCTTTTTCCACATTGGCAGGTTTCTTTACAAAAGCCTGCATAATATACGGCATACATTCCACTGCCTTATGCCCCAGAACTGAGGGCACACAAGGCACTTCGCGCCACCCAAGAAACTCCAATCCTTCTTTTTCAACAATAATCTCAAACATTTTTTTTGCTTGATTTCGCTTTAGTTCCTCCTGCGGGAAAAAGAACATACCAACGCCATATTCCCGCTCGCCGCCCAGCGCAATCCCCAGCGGCTGTGTCACTTTTATAAAGAAATCGTGACAAATCTGCACCAAAATACCAACGCCGTCACCCGTTTTCCCCTCTGCATCCTTGCCGGCTCTGTGCTCTAAATTTTCCACAATCTTTAATGCACTTTCCACCGTTTCACGCGTTTTTGTTCCCTTGATATTAACCACTGCACCAATACCACAGTTATCATGTTCAAATTCCTGCCTGTAAAGCGGGGCTTTTGGAATATTTGTTTTTACATCGAACATAGCTTTTCTCCTTTTTTCTAATTCTCCGCATAATTTATAATCGTGATTCTTTCTTTGCTGCCTGCGCATAAAAAAAGGCAGCCAAAAAAAGCATTGTTAAACCTCCTTTGGCTGCACCGTTAACTATATAATCTCTCTAACTGACACTTTTCATATTATAAAAAATTTTTTTGCATTTGTAAAGAGGAAAATTAAAATTTTTCTGCTTGTACAGTCGAAATCCTGATTACAAACGCATATTTAACAAATTCTTTCATTCTTTACCCATTTTTTCTACCACAATATTTATTCTATTAATCAAACATTTTGTGATAGGAGTTTCAATATAATAGAATATAATCCCTGCAAAAATACATATTATAATATTCAAAAGTAATTGCAATATCCTATTATCGACTATGCTATACAAAACCCATGCAGCACTATTATAATATATCATCTGAACTAAAAAAATGTTATAAGAAGCCCTACCCAATAATTCAATAATTCTATTTTTTATTTTACTATTTATTATATACCCAGAAAGAGGAATCATATATAAGCACGCCCAAAAACAAGTTTTCGTCCAATAATTAGTTATTAATGGTTTTAATCCTAAATAGCGGAATAACACAATATATATTATACCTATCAACATGGATAATACTGATAATTTTATATGCTTCTTAAAATTTCCAATTGCTAAATAACAGCCAAACGCTATCACTAACGTATATCGAAATAGTAAAAATCTATAACATTCTTCATTCATTCCATAAACACTTTTAAAAATTTCATATATAAAATTTATAAACCCACAAATAACCAATCCTTTAAAATCGTATTTTTTAATAATAAAAAACAAAATTGGAAAATAAAAAATAAATTGCATCATTACAGGATAGTAATAACTCCCCGGGCCAAATCCTCCTCTAAAAAAAGAATATACCATTTGTAAAATATTTAATTCAGCACTTCCATCAATATACAATATCGTTTCTTGAACTCCAAATACAATTATAAATGGAAATGTATACCGAATTACTTTATTGAGTATTGATTTCACTTCATATGCGTTTTCAAATGTTTCAATATTATGCTTTACATAAGAATTTGCATATACAAATCCCGATATAATCATAAAAAAAGGCACTGCCATTTCTATCCAAAAGGGAAATAAGTATTTTAATCTTTCCGTATTATTCCAATTATAATGCGTAATTACAACAAAAAGAACGCAAATACCTTTTATAAAATCTACGGAATGATAATATCTGTCTGTCTGTCTGTCTGTCTGTCTGTCTGTCTGTCTGTCTGTCTGTCTGT
>CBCOYO010000030.1:17317-27776 GCA_965114465.1 uncultured Lachnospiraceae bacterium | reverse complement strand
TTCACACCCACGCCAAAGTAGTGGGAATCATGCGCCAAAATGCTTGCACTTTAGCGTTTTGTGTGCTGACTCCGGAAGTTGTCGCAATAAGCTTTGATGATACCATATCTGGTAGCATCAAAGCTTATTGCGACAGTGCCTACCTGAACTGTTACTCTTGACCATCAATCTATAAAATTACTTTTACTGCAATTTATCCAATATATAATCGATCGCCATTAAGTACCCGTCAAATCCGTGCCCGTATATTTGATAATCGCATGCATCTTTCGTTACAGAAATGCGACGAAATTCTTCTCTTTTTGTAATATCGGAAATATGAATTTCAACTTTCGGCACTGTAATGCTTGCCAGCGCATCCCGAATTGCATACGAATAATGTGTATACGCGCCCGGATTTATAACAATCCCTTGTGTTTTATTAAAATACGCTTCCTGTATTTTATCAATAATAGCGCCCTCGTGATTGGACTGAAAACATTCTATTTCACAGCCGGTTTCCTTTGCCTTATTTTGTATGATATGTATTAAATCATTATAATCCTGTGTTCCATAAATGCCTTTTTCCCGAATGCCAAGAAAATTTAAGTTTGGCCCATTTATTACTAGCAGTTTCATTTTCTACTCCTTCCTTTTATGTCAAGTTCTATGATTTTTATGAGAAAAAACAAGTAGCAGAACAACTTCTGGCTATCTATTCCACCAAAAATTGTTCTGCGCATTATTTCTTAATTTTACATCATCTAGTATAATCCACGCTAAATACCTTAATGTTTGGCGCAGAATATTTTTCTGAAAGTGCAAATTGCCAAAGCAATATCACAAGTACAAGCGTAACGGCGGCTACGTTGCGGCTTGTGGAATAATACTATCAGGAAAATAGGCAAGAGAAACATACCATTATTTAGTATGGGTTATACTAATGCACCATTTTTTAATTCCTCATATACTAAGTACTTGCGCATCATTGTAAAGGATTGGAACAGTCCTTATGTTGTCGTCAGTCAACGATACCACCATATCGCTTCCTTCCTCCGCCTTGCACTGATACAAATATCAAGCACTTAATATACAGAGATTAAGAAAACAGTGTACTAGTAAACATTAATTTTATTTTATCATTAATCTACGTATAAAATCAATAGTAAAATCTACGCCTTTGTCCCCCAATTCACCCCGCCAGTTTTCTGAATGGGGTTCAATACTTAAGCCTCCTTGATAACCTTTCGCATATAAAATTGCAAGGAATGCTCCCCAATTTGTTATATCCATTCCTGCTGGCGGATCGTCAAAACGTTTTCCGTCAATTGTAAGTGCCCCCTTGATATGAACATGAATAAAACGTTCTCCCCAATCCTTCGCTTCCTGTAAATAATCTCCTCCTGCATAAATACTATGTGAAGTATCGTATTTAATATACAAATCCTTTAAATATCCATGAATTACAGTGAAAGCCATCGGATCGCAGACAAAATTATTCCATCTGCAATTATATGTAGCAATTTTGACACCCTTCTCTTTTCCATAAGCGATTAGTTTTTCAAAATATGAAATTGCAAGCGAACAATTCTCATAATAAGAGAGTTCCTCTATGTAATTACATCCCGTAATATAAATAGTGCATCCAAGTTTTGCTGCTGCATCAATTAGCTTGCACTCCAAAGATAGTTCTTCTTTGCAGATTCCCTCTTTACAAATACGTCCGCTGCCCCATCGGCCAACCGCTTGAACAGGAAGTTCATAACGCTCACTGTATCCTTTGATTTCATCAATGTGTTCCAGAAATTCCTCTGCTCGGTCATTCACATCCAATTCCACAAAGGAAAGCCCTTTTTCCTTTACTCTTTTAAAATCTTCTTCCTGAATCCAAGAAATCATCCCCAGCGTCATTCTAGCGCCCATCCTTTCCTTATCAACCTCTAAAACCTTTTTCTTCCATTTCACATAAGCAAGCCGTTACGCAAAATAAATGGTTTTTCCTGTTTTTGCAGACTCATAAATTGCCTCCAAAATCTGTGTTACCACCATAGCCTGCTCTGGAAGTACTGTTAATGGTTTTCCATCCACAATTGCTTCATAAAATACTTTTTGTTCTGTATCTTCTGGTTTATCTGCCGTACCATCATAAAATGCGACACCACCTGCATTCAAATCTGGTTTTTCAACGCATTGCCTACCATACTGTACACGGTTAATGCGTAAACCATCTTTCATATCCGCACCAGCCTTTGTACCACAGAGCGTTGTTTTTGCTTCATCCACTTCCAAACTATTTAATGCCCATGAAGCTTCCAAATGGATCGTTGCGCCATTTTTCATTTTAATAAAACCGAACGCGGAATCTTCAACCGTAAACACTTCCGGATCCCAGTCTCCCCACGCATTACCCGTATCTTTCTGATCTGCCAGCTTGCGAAATACAGAACCTGTTACGGATTCTGGCTCGTAATTATCCATCATCCAAAGTGTCAGATCCAATGCATGCGTTCCAATATCAATTAACGGCCCACCGCCTTGTTTCTCTGCATCCAAAAATACGCCCCAAGTGGGAACTGCTCTTCTGCGGATCGCATGTGCCTTTGCATAATAAACTTCTCCAAGATCACCGTTGGCACAAGCTTTTTTTAGATACTGCGAATCGCCTCTGTAACGATTCTGATATCCTATTGTCAAAATCTTTCCGGTTTCTTTTGCTGTCTGAACCATTTCCTTTGCTTCTGCAAAAGTCTTTGCCATAGGTTTTTCACACATAACATGCTTACCTGCTTTCATCGCGGCTATCGCTACAGGTGCGTGTGCATTATTGGGTGTCAACACATAAACGGCATCCAATTCTTCTTGAATTAAATCCTGATAATCTGTATAAACACGCGCATCACTTGTACCAAACTCTTTTTTTGCTTTGATAGCACGTTCTTCTATCAAGTCACAAAAAGCTACAATATTAAAATTTCCATTTTTTTTCATTGCTGGTAAATGCTTTGCATTTGCAATACCACCACATCCTACAATTCCAACATTTAACGTTTTCATACGATTTTTCTCCATTCTGCTATTTTTTACACTTTATTGATACTCACGAAAGATTAGATTTTCCTTTCTGCACAGCACGTATTACCCTCTTATGCAATATAGGCTGTGCAAAAATTGGAATATCTTAACGGTCGTCAGCATAGACAACTTTTTACACAATTCAAACTTTTTTTCATATTTTCCATAGGGCTTCCATATGTATGGCTGTCCTGCTCAATCACAAGCCACTGTGCACCACTCTCAATTGCGGCTGGTACAACAGCCTTCGCATCAACCTTACCATCCCCTACTGCCACCAGTACAACTTCTTCATCTTGAACAATAAAATCTTTTATATGCACTACTGGACATCGTCCGCTGTATTGATGCAGATAGGTAACGGGATCTGCACCGCCAACTTTTACCCAGCACAAATCAAGCTCCGTTTTTAACTTCTCGGAAGGAATTGTTTGATAAAATGCATCTAACTGATACCCGCCCTCTGGTGTTTTTTGAAATTCAAAGTTATGATTGTGGTATAGCAGCTCCATTCCTGCCTGAGCGCATTTTTCGGAAATCTTTTCCATCAACTGAAGGGTTTCCTGATATTGGCTTCCACCATACCACCTTTCTTGATTTAAGTAAGGAACGACCACATACTTACATCCAATTTCCTGATAAATCTGCACTGTTTTATCCAAATCCATTTCCAATTCATCAATTGGTACATGGGCACTGACTGCCTGCAAACCAACACGTTGTAAACAATTGCGAATTTCTTCCACAGATTTGCCATAAAGCCCTGCCAATTCTACGCCATCATACCCCATATCCGCAAGCTGCTGCATTGTTTTCTCAAAATCTGCTGCTGCCTCCTCCCGCACGGAATACACTTGTGCTGCAACTGGTACTTTCATTATAAAACAACTCCTTTTCTTTTTTATTTTTCTATTTGCCCAAAAGCCAAGCCATTGCTTGCCATTTATTCCTCAAATCGTATCACCTGACAATTCTGCGCCGACGCAAAAATTGCTTCCATAACGCGCATAACCCGCGCCACTTCATCTAATTGAATCCGGCTTTCTTCCTGTCCTTCCAGCACAGACATCACATTCTGATAAAATTCACGAATATCACTCTTTTCTTCTGGACGTTCCTCTTTAAAAATACTGTCTTCCCGCCGTGGTGCCATTGTCTTTGTCAATCCGGCTGCCGTCCGCACTGGTACAACATCTTCTTCATTTACACCACAGGCACGCACAATTTTTAGGTTCTCACCCCAATCTTGAATCATTGCTGTACCATCTGTCCCCAGCACGTACCAACGTGGGAGATTGATAAAATTGCTTGTACCTACTTCCACAATCATGTGAACCCCATTTGCGAATCCCAAATCCGCCGTAAATCCGTCATCCACCAATTGATTGGTTACATTAGTCAATGTAGCGTAAATTGTTTTAAGTGGTATGCCTGGAAACAGCAGCAGTGCCTGATCCAAAAGATGTACGCCCCAATCAAGTACCATACCGCCGCCATGCTCTTTTTCCTGCCGCCAATCTCCCGGAATTCCACGTGAGCCATGCACTCTCGACTCAATTCTAAATACTTCCCCCAGCGAGCCTTCCTCTACTACTTTTTTCACTGTTAAGAAATCTTCATCCCAACGTCGATTCTGATGTACCGTTAAAAATCTGCCATACGTTTTAGAGGCTTCTATCATCTCTTGTAAATCTGCGGAACACAGTGTAACGGGCTTTTCACTGACTACATTTTTCCCTGCCGCCATTGCAGCAATTGCAATACTCTTATGCACATCATTGGGCGTTGCCACCAATACCAGATCCACGGTTTTATCAGCCAGAAGATCTTCAAAACTTTTGTATACATAAATCTGTCGAGAACGTGCATACTCTTGGCGTTCCTTTTTAATATCCCAAATACCGGATACGGAAAGATTCTCTATTTTTTCAATTAAATCATAATGCCAGCCTGCCATACCGCCAAAACCAACTATTGCTAAATTATACTTTTTCATGCCCAATACATGCTTCCTCTCTCTTCAAAAATCAATACATTCTTAAGACATTCGATTGCTTTCAGCAGTCCTTCTCTACCAGACATTAAACTGTCCTCATGCTCAATGCTGATTGCATAATCATAACCTGCCAGACGCAGTTCCGATGCAATTGCTTTCCAAAAATCTTCGCCGTGCCCATACCCTACAGAGCGGAAAATCCAAGAGCGCGCAATCTCATTACCATAATGTGTTGTATCCAGAACACCATTCATGGCTGTATTTGTTGCATCCACTTTTGTATCTTTTGCATGGAAATGGAACAACGCACCCGCTTTTCCAAGTTCACGAATACAAACACAAGGATCCATTCCTTGCCAAATTAGATGACTTGGATCAAAATTTGCGCCTATTTCGGGGCCCACTGCCTCTCTTAAACGAAGCAGCGTCTTCGTATTATAAACACAGAACCCCGGATGTAGTTCCAAAGCAATTTTATGGATACCATGTTCTTTTGCAAATGCCACTTTCTTTTTCCAATAAGGAATTAAAACTTCATTCCACTGATACTCTAATATTTCTGTAAAATCATCTGGCCACGGGCAAGTTACCCAGTTTGGTGTACGATCCGCAGCACTCCCTCCCGGACAGCCCGAAAATGTATTTACAACAGGTACGCCTAATTTCTCTGCAAGCAAAATGGCATTGGTTAAATCATCATCAAATTTCTTCGCAATCTCTGGCACTGGATGAACCATATTCCCATGACTGCTTAGTGCACTGATTTCCAGATTATGTTTATGAATGGTATCTAAAAACACCTTCTGCTTTTCTGCATCTGCCAAAAGCTGCGCCGCATCACAATGTGCTTTGCCAGGGAAACCACCACATCCAATTTCCACCATTTGTACACCATTTGATGCTAAAAAGCTGCAGGCATCCTCCAATGCCATATCGCCAAGTACCACTGTAAACGTTCCTAATTTCATCTTATCACCCTCCTATTATCCGTTCAGCATTTTCCCTTCTGCTACTTTCTAAACAACAAAAAAACAGTCTTTCCATATACAAAATGTACATTTTTATATTTGTTAAAGTAGCTTTATTATACAAAAAGACAGCAGAAGAAAGATAGCCTTCTTCTGCTGTAAACTCATACGATTTTGCTGTTTTTTCGTGCTTCCAATGGAGTGCACCCAAAATATTTGCGAAACATACGTCCAAAATTATTATAGTCGGAGAAGCCAACCGCTTCCGCCACCTCTGTTGCCATAAAATTTTCTTTCTTTAAAAGATTCATCGCCTTATTAAGACGAACCTCATTAATATATTGTAATGGTGAAATCCCCGCACTCTCTTTAAAAATATGGCAAAAGCGCCCTTCGCTCAAATGTACCAGATCAGCCAAATCCCGATTCGTTATCACCTCTGTATAATGCTTTTCTATGTACTGATATACGGTATTTAGCCGTTCCAATTTCTTTCGCCGCCTTAAACCATCCTCCTCTGAAAGCATTTCGAGTGCATTGTTGCGCGCTAAATATGTGACAAGTTTCAAAAGTTCGCCTTTGCATACCAACCGATAACCTATCTCTTTCCTTTGATATTCCTCATAAATATGCAGCATCAGTTTGGAAATTTCAACATCACCAGAAATAATGGGACAAAAAATAATATTTTTATCCGCAAATTCCTTTGAGAACGTTTCCATATCAAAAATTGCCACAAGTGTTTCCATATTTCCGCCTACACGATTGCCCTCGTGTAATACATTGCTATTTACGATTACCAAATCCCCTTCTTTTGCTCTTATCTCCTCTTGCTCCAGCCGAATTATGGTCTGCCCACATACCACATAATGCAGTTCAATCTGCTCATGCCAATGTGCATTAAAATATATCCCTTTATTATCACATTTATTTATAATCAGTTGAATCGGAAATTCCTGATCTTTAAGAATCTTCTTTTCATAAAGTGCCAAATTTCTTGACATTTGTCATTTCTCCCTATTTATCGCAAGCAAGTAGAAATTTCCTTCTCCACTACTCGCCGCGCACCCTGCGATCCGCTTCAGTGGCATATTTCCTCTGCACGAAGCTCCGCATAAAAACGCTAGTAACGATTCCGCCGTTGTTTTTCTGATATATTATCTTGAAATATCCCCAAAATATGCTCTGCTACTATCTCCTGTGCAAGCGTATCCACCATTACTATATGTTCTGTTGCCTCCTGATAAACGGGTGCTCTTTGCACTATCATTTCCTGAATTTTTGCAAAAGGGTTGTCACATTGCAGCAGTGGTCTTTGCGTATCGTTTTTCACACGGTCGTAAATCGTTTCAGGAGATGCCTTTAAATAAACTACCATACCAAGTTGGGAAAGCAATTCTCTGTTTTCGCTGCGCAAAGGCATCCCGCCGCCTGTCGCAATCACAAGCTGCTCCCTTCCCTCTTTCACAAGCTGCTTTAACAGATCCGTTTCTAGTTGACGGAACTTTTCTTCGCCTTCTTTCGCAAAAATATCAGAAATCGTTCTCTGTTGCTGTGTTTCAATAAACGCATCGGTATCCACAAATGTAAAATCTAGCATCTTTGCCAGACATTGCCCAACTGTACTTTTCCCACAGCCCATATATCCGATTAAAATAATATTTTTCACTAAATACACCCTTCCTCTTTGCAAACCGTTCTCCGCAGCATTTCATAAACTTTCAAGGCGCTCTCTTCCGATATTTTGCAGTGATTCCAGAGTTCAAACGCATCAATTCCCTGATACAAAAGCATTTTCAGCCCATTGTATGCCACGCCGCCGCCTGCCTCTACAAGTTTCATAAATTTCGTTTCCCATGGAGTATAAATCAGATCGTATCCATATTTAATATAGAGGTAAAAATCACCGTCCTCAATTACTGCATAATCTGTATTGGGTGCAAGTCCTACACTTGTACATTGTATTACAATATATCGGTTTTCCTCTCCTGTTAAAACATTCTTATAATCAGAAAGCGCCATTGCTGTCACCAAATTCATTTCCAATTCCTTATTTACCTCTGCCGCCACCGCTTCCGCTTTCGCTGCATCTCGATTCAGAAGAACGACACTGCGCGCACCGTTTGCAGCGCACATATAAGTTACCGCACGTCCCACGCCGCCTGCGCCAAGTACAATAATATCCTCATTCTCTATCGACACCGCATCACTTTTCATCGCTCTAAAAAGCCCTGTAATATCTGTATTATACCCTTTATAGCCCTTATCCGTGCGAACCAATGTATTAACTGCCCCGATTTTTTTTGCAAGATCGTCAATATCTTCCAGATATGCAATCACCTTATTTTTGTAAGGCACAGTGACATTTATACCCAATATATTCAGTCCAAACGCACCCTTCACTGCTGCTTCCAACTGCCCATTCTCCACCAAAAACGGCACATAAATTAAAGGAATACCATTATCTTGTGCCAATGTATTGTGAATTACAGGTGACTGGGTATGTTCTACTGGATTACCAATCAAACCACAAACACGTGTTTTTCCATCTACTTTCATATATTTCACCACTCCTTTCCAGTCACAAACAAGACCTGAAATTCCTATGGACGCCTATGCGCATAAAAAAACAATACTACTTTTTCCAGAATCCGCTTGAGCACAATCTGTATTTCTTCCTTTGGATGAATCGGCTTGACTAGTATGGAATAAATCCCTGCCTTGTTCGCACCCCAGACATCCGTAAATATTTGATCGCCGACAAAAAGCGTATTTTTTTCATCTGTTCCCATCTGCTGCATTGCTAGACGGTATTTCTCCGGATTTGGCTTGCCTGCCTTATAAATATAAGGAAGCGAAACCACATTACAAAACATTTTTACTCTTGGTTCTTTGTTATTAGAAAGCATTGTGATTTGATAGCCGATTTTCTTCAGCCGTTTTATCAATGCAATTGCCCGCTCGTCTGCCGGCGCTCCATGCGGAACCAATGTGTTATCAATATCAAAAATAATACTTCTGTAACCCTTACGATACAGCGCTTCAAAGTCTATTTCATACGTAGAATTAACATAATCCTTGGGATAAAACCCTTCCAGCATAAAATCTCCATTCTGCTACCCTTTTCATACCGACAAACAATTCGATTTTCCTATATTACCCTGAACGGCAAAAAATTTAACGTTCATTTGCACCTGCCGCACGCTGCAAAACGGCAATTTCCCTTTGTGTGGCTGTGTGCATATTGTTAATCAGCATGGCAGCACATTTTAATTTTGAACTATTCCATTCCTTATACACAAAAAATAGTGTACTAATCCGCTAAATCTGCTGCTTCCAGCAAAAGTTTTGTGTAATCTGTCTTGGGATTTTCATAAATATCCTCCACTGTACCCTGTTCTAAAATCACACCACTTTGCATAATCATTACCCTGTCACACATTTGATAAACAACGCGCAAATCATGAGAAATAAAAAGAATCGAAATTCCCATTTCCTTGTGCAGTTTCAACAGCAGTTTGATAATCTGTGCCTGAATAGTCACATCCAACGCAGATACAGGCTCGTCAGCAATTAAAAATCCTGTATCGCACAAAAGTGCTGACGCTATCGCAATCCTCTGACGCTGCCCGCCGGATAATTCCGCCGGATAGTGCTCTTTGATTTTTATATCAATTCCCACACGCTCCAGCATTTCATCCACCTGATTCCTTCGCCAGTCACGCGCATTTTTCTGAAAAGCCCCCCCATCGCCTTGCTTTCTCATACGCAACGGCTCTTCCAAAATCCAGCCGATTTTTTTAGACGGATTTAACGAGGCATACGGGTCTTGGAATACCATCTGGGGGTTTGGGCAGTCCAGTTGGATTTCCCCGTCAAACTGTTTCTGCATACCAAGAATTGCTTTCGCAAGAGAAGTTTTTCCGCAGCCGCTCTCTCCCACAAGCCCTAAAACTTCCCCTTTTTTCATGGTAAAAGATACGTTTTTCAGTACGTGCTGCTTTGTATTTTTATGTTTCAAAAAACCGCCTTTATTCGTATAATATACGTTTAAGTCCTTTACTTCAAGTATATTTTCTTTCAAAATGAATACCCCCGTATTACTCCTCCATTAATTTTCATAAAATCCCAAACATCTGCCATCATCACAATATACTGCACACTTATCAAACTGCGGCGTTACAATATAAAAGTCTTCCAACAATCCATCTGTTTCATTTAGTACAGCAATTATACTATCTATATAGCCTTCATAAACCCAACCCTGAGAAACAATCAAGTAAATCTTTTTATTCCAATCATACGATAAGTGTTCTTTTATTGTTGCCAGCATACATTCCCATCCAATGTACTCACTCACCAATTCTATTTGTTTTAATTCTTCCCTAAGATGCAGCCAGCAATAACTTAATTCTACTTTGGGATACTTATGATAATCAATAAA
>CBCOYO010000030.1:0-17307 GCA_965114465.1 uncultured Lachnospiraceae bacterium | reverse complement strand
AAATGCATAATAAAAACGATTGATAATTTTTTGATATCCTATTTTTGAATATTCATAAAACGAATTTCTATCAATTGATTTTTCCTTAACAATTTCTTCTATTTCTGACCGAATCCAATATTTTACTGGTTTCTTTCTTAACTGCTCTCTCCAATGCTCCATTTTCACTTGATAAAATAGTCCTTTTCCATTATTTGGAATTAATCTTATTCCATCTGTTCCATAATAAGATTAATATTTTCTTCAATCGGTTTCGTTCCATCGACTCTTATAATCGGGCAGTTTAAGCATTGTGTCCATTCTACAACGATATTCTCAGCTCTCGATGCAACCAATTGAAAAAATTTTTCTTCCCGTTCATACAAATCCCCGCCTAATAACATTCTATTTCCGAATTTCTGAAACGAACGATTTCTAACCCGCTGTATGCGAATATCTTTTGGGACATCTATTAATACAGCATAACGAAAAAAATCAGAAACTGCTTCTCCATAATCCCCTTTTACCGCAGCAAATACGAAATTTTTATGTTCCTTAATTTCGCGGATAAACAATGTTTCCACTTCTTCCCGCGTGCGTGGAAGATTATAAAGATAATTGGGATCTGTCTTTGGAAAATATAAGTCTTCATTATCTATAAAATAAAAATGCAGTTTTTTTGCAAGGACTTTTCCTAATGTGCTCTTACCCGTTCCATTTAAGCCACATATAAGGATACCTGTTCCCATAATTTCCTCCAATAAATGCAAAATACGCAAACCAACATTCCCGTGAAAACGCACCAGCCTTCGTTCCTTCATTCGTTCTCCATTTATACTGGCAAGCACGTAAATCTGTCAAAAACGCCCACACACAAACAATTTGGGCTGTTGTATTATACTACGACCGTTAAGATTTTCCAATTTCTGCACAGTCCATATTGCATAAACGGACTATATGTGCTGTGCAGAAAGGAAAATATAATCGTTCGTTAGTAGAAAGGAAATTAATACATGGTAGTCTAACACCTTACGTCGGTTTATATTCTAAATCTTGTATAATCAAAACTTATTGCGACAGCCCCACCGCACACCCCGCTTCTTCGACATATTTCCTCTGCATAGGGCTGCTATACTCGTTAATGCATTTATCTACCAATTTCTGTTCAACATTGCCGGTGTGCTTACTCATTATACATTTAGGTCGGCAAATGTTTTCGTTCAGGAGTATAGTTTCCCATCAGGTAAGACAATATCAAATATATATTTCAACCTTATACAACGATTTTCTTTAACTTTGGAATCGCATTGATTAAATTTTGGGTATATAATTCCTTAGGATGCTGAAAAATCGCAAGCGTTTCCCCCGCTTCCACTACATCTCCATTATGCATTACAAGTATTTTGCCGCACAAGCGTTTTACAAGACTTAAATCATGGGATATAAATAAAATCGACGTTTTCTTTTCCCGATTCAGTTTTTGCAGAAGTTTCACAATCTGCAATTGTATTGTTACATCCAGCGCGGTTGTAGGCTCGTCCGCAATCAATAGCTTTGGCTCGCAAATCATGGCTGAAGCTATCATAACACGCTGGCGCATTCCTCCCGATAGTTCATGTGGATATTTTTTATATACCTGCTCTGGATTATCCAATTCTACATTTCTTAGGCTTTCGATTGCAAGTTGATATCGTTCCTCCTTGCGCATCTGCGGTCGGTGAATGCGCAGACTTTCCTCAACCTGCCATCCGATCCGCTTAACCGGATTTAAAGAAGTCATTGGTTCTTGAAAAATAATGCCAATATCGTTTCCTTGATATTTGCGAAGTTCTGAGCGTTTTGTATGCAGCAGTTCCTTTCCCTCAAATAAGATTTCACCTTCAATTTTCATATCATGGCGGCGCAAAAGTCCAGCGATTGCCATTGCTGTCATAGATTTGCCCGATCCAGACTCCCCCACAATCCCTAAAATCTCGCCTTGCGCAAGCTCTAAATTCAAGTTTTTCACCACCTGCTCCGGTGCGTCATGATCGTGAAACTCAATATTTAAGTTTTTAACCATTAATAATGTATGACTCATTTATTACCACCTACTTTAATCCATCTGCCACCAACGAGAACCCCAGCACCAGCAGAATTATCATTAATCCCGGGAAAATCGCATATCCGGGTGCGGAAAAGAGATAGCTCTGCGCCTCAGAAAGCATACTTCCAAGGCTTGCATCCGGCGGCTGTACACCAATTCCCAGATAACTCATCCCTGCCTCGGCAAGCACCGCATTATTAAAGCCAATCATTATTGACGACGTTAATACTGTCGCCGTATTGGGTAATATATGGACAAATATAATCCGCAACGTTGGCACGCCTGCCAGTTTCGCGCTTTTTACATAATCCATATCACGGTATTTTATAAATTCTCCCCGCACAATTCGCGCAAAACTTGGAATAAATGCAATTCCCAACGCCCAAACAACGTTGTATTTATTACCTGTGCCGAATAGACTGACAAAAACCAGTGCAAGCAGTATACTGGGAAATGCAAAAACAACGTCATTAATCCGCATTACAATTTCATCCAGCCATCCGCCGAAATATCCTGTAAATGCACCAATAAACACCCCGCTTGCCGCACCGATTACAACTGTTGCAAATGCTATGAAAAAGGTGTTCCCCATACCTTTTAGCACTCTTGAAAAAATATCTCTGCCGAAATTATCACATCCCATAAGGTGCTGCAAGCTTGGTGCTGCAAGCTTTACACTGCTGTCCATTTTCGTTGGGTCATATGGTGTATAAAAAAATCCTACAACAATCATTAATATCATAACACCCGTTATAATTACGCCTATTATGAAATTCGTCGGATACGTTTTTCTTTTTTTCACTATGAATCCCGCCCCTTCTCATCAATGCTAATCCGCGGATCAACGATTTGATAAATTATATCCACACAGAAATTCGCGGCAATTACAACAAATGCAATTAATACAATAATTGTTTCCACTACTGGATAATCTCTATACGAAATCGACGTCAGCAGAATCCGTCCAATGCCGGGAATATTAAAAACTTGTTCAATAACGATACTCCCCACCAGCATATCTGCGAGCGTCATTCCCCAAAGCGTTATAATTGGTATCATTGCGTTTCTAAGCACATGTTTATATAAAACCTTATTGGTATTGTTTCCTTTACTATATGCTGTTCTTGTATAATCTTTTTTTGCCTCCTCAATGCAAGAACTCCGCAGCAGTTTCACTGACATTGCAATCTTTGGCAAAGCAATTGCAATACATGGAAAAATAAGATACTGGATAAAGCCACCGAAATCTGTTTCATAGGAAACAAAACCGCCGGGCGTAAACAGCTTAAATACCAGCCCGAATACATATGTTATTAAAATTCCCATAAAGAAATGGGGAACAGACATTACAATCTGATTAACCACCATTAGAACCCTGTCCACCCATTTATCGCTGTGTTTTGCGGTATAAATGCCAATTGGCAGTGAAACCACTACCATAATTGCAAACGAAATCAATGCCATTGTAATGGTTATCGGCAGTTTCGATAAAATCATATCCCTCACGGGCATATTGTATTTATAGGAAGTTCCAAAATCCCCCTTGACAAATCCAGAAAGCCATAAGGCATACCGCTCCAAAAAGGGCTTATTTAAACCCATTTGTTCCCGAAGCGCTTCCAAACGTTCCGGCTCTACCTCCGTCCCCAACATTGCAAGCGCCGCATCGCCGGGAATTATATCAAAAGCAAGATAGACGAGAAATGAAATGCATAAAAGCGTTATCAACATCGTCACCAGCTTTTTTCCTACATATTTCATACCTCGTCACCTCTTGCCATTTTAATGTGTTATACTCACGAGCGATTAGATTTTCCTTTCTACACAGCACGTATTGCCCGCTTATGCAATATGGGCTATGCAGAAATTGGAAAATCTTAACGGTCGTTAGTATATACTCACGAATCATGAAATTTTCATTAATTGAAATCTCTTAGTGTTTGTTAGCATTTTTATTCTGCTAAATAAAGTTTAGAAAAATCTTGTATATACAGCGGATAAAATTCATAGCCAGCGTACTTTTTGCTAATAGCTACTAATTCACACATATCCTGTATATAAACATTTGCTGCTGTATTGGTGAGAATGGTTTCACATTCCTTATAGTAATTGGTCGCACCATCATCATCCATAACTGCCTCCGCAGCCAATGCATTATTATATGCTGTATCATATTCTGCATTACTATAATTTATAAAATTATTGTGTGAGTCAGAACGAAAACGACTTAACATTGCACCTGCTGTTAATGTCGAAGCATCCACACCTACAACTGTTGCCTCAAAATCCCTTCCTTGATACACATCACTCAACCATGTTTCCCACTCAATCAACTCAATATTCGCTGTTACCCCAATCTGCTTATACTGTTCTACAAGCACTTGCGCAGTATCAACGTGCTGCTGATAATTAGAAGGGACTTTCATTGTAAATGTAAATCCATCTGGATAGCCAGCTTCTGTCAACAATTCTTTTGCCTTTTCTATATCTGTGGGATATGTATTATTCAATTCTTCCATATAATACTTCCCAAAAGCCGGAAACATACTGCTTCCTACGGGCGTCCCCTTGCCTTCCGAAACGAAATCCATAATTTCCTGCTTGTTTATTGCATAGCAGAGTGCTTTGCGCACAAGTTCATTATCAAATGGCGCTTTAGTATTATTGAGATATACAGCCTGCACCAAATTCATAGTACCCTCTAAAATTTCAAATTTATCGCTTAGTTCTGCTGCCTGCGCTGTAGACACACGTGCAATCATATCTACTGCACCGCCCTCCAAATTCATTACAATAGAATCCGCGTCTGCAATCACTTTTAATGTAATGTCTTTAATGTGCGCTGGCTCTCCCCAGTAATCGTCAAAACGTTCCAAAACAACATTTTCCTGTAGAGAACGTGAAACAAACTTATATGGCCCTGTACCAATGGGATTTGCTTCTAAATCTTCTACGCCTGCTGGCACAATCGCCGCCTCAATCGTTGCGCAGATTGCTACAAAAATACTGCTTGCTTCCTTTAATGTTACTACAATCGTGCTGTCATCCGGCGTTTCCACACTCTCAATATTTTTAAACGCCGATATAATAGGCTCTCCCCCATTCATACCGGCGCATTTTTCAATCGAATACTTCACATCCGCAACCGTAACAGGGTTTCCATCATGGAACTTAATGCCATCTCTTAACGTAAACGTATACACTAAACCATCTTCTGACATTGTATAGCCGCTTGCTACAGCCGGAAGCAGATTGCCATTGCTGTCAGGCTTATATAAACCTTCGTAGATATTAAATAGGATTTCCTGTGTACCAGAACCTTCTGCAAGATTCGGATCAAGACTATTTAAGTCCTGTGGAATACCAATTGTAATCTGCGATGCCACATCCCCCGTTGTTTCTGGCGTCTGGCTGGAAACTTCTGTGTTATTCTCACTTGTTTCCGAGTTCTCGCTGCCGCTCTCTGCCGCGGGTGTAGTTGCAATCTGTGTAGAGCCTTGCTCCGCCTTATCACCTGCGCATCCGCCCAGTGCAATAGTCAGTGTAAGTAACATACTTACGAAAAGACCTTTTGTTAATTTGTGTCCTCTCTGAGTCATGTCTTTACTCCTTTTCTTATTCTTTCTCTATTCAGTTTTTCAAAATAGTGTTTCAGAAATATACTTTCCAAACACCTGCTGATACATACTGGTACGATCACACAATATGTGGTATCGTCCTGCTGTTATCAATTGCGTTACCACAGTAAACCATGAAAGAATCGCTATTATTTATAAACTCCTGCTATGCTGCTTGCAACGACACAAACAATCTATAAGAAAAATACTGCTGCATTCCTCACTATAAATGCTTTCTCCACTATGTGCAAAATACTTTAAGGACATTTCTTATCCGTCTTAAAATCGCTGCACACTCTTTAACATAGTTCTCTGTCCAATTATACTGCAAACCGCCAGAATTTACAGTGATGCCGTCAGGAAAGTACATGACTGGCGGTTCGCAGTCTGGTTGTACTGTAAATTTAATCGGTGTACAGTATAGATTATAAACAATAACATTTCACAACGCCTTACTATCCTAACACGTAAAATTGTATACAATATTCTATAAAAAAGCAAGTTTTTTTCTCTACAACCTTGTATAAAATAACGAACAAAAATTGATACCTTATTTATCCAACACCTTTTTAAGCTCGTCCATAAACGTGTTAATATCTTTAAATTCACGATAAACAGACGCAAAGCGCACATACGCCACAGCATCTAAATCTTTTACCTTATTCATTACCAATTCACCAATCACCTGACTGGAAACTTCTTTTTCCTCCATATTATAGATTTCTGTTTCTACAGCATCTATCAATTCATTAATCTGCTCTACGCTCACTGGTCTTTTATGACAGGCACGCAGTACGCCTGCTTCTATCTTAGAGCGATCATATGCTTCCCTGTTATTATCCTTTTTAATTATTATTAGTGGAATTGTTTCCACCTTTTCATAGGTTGTAAAACGCTTGCTACATATATCGCATACCCGTCTTCTGCGAATAGAATTGTTTTCCTCCGCCGGTCTTGAATCAATTACTCTTGTATTTTCATGATTACAATACGGACATTTCATGCCCACACCTCCCTGCCCATCTTTCTATTTTTAGTATAATTGATGTTTTTATTTGTGTCAACGAAATGAAAAACTTTTTGATAAATCCGCTTTGACAAACTACAGCAACTATTCCTGTTTTGATATTTCCTGTGTTTCTGCATACGTACCAATCAATAGGATTGTCCGATAACTCCTTCTATAGATAAAGAACTGTCCAGAAATTCCTTATCACAAGTATTTTCTGGGCAGTTCCTATCCTCACGAGCAATAAACTTTACCATATATCTCAAGATAATTACGCTTGTAAATCGGCATTATTGGAAAATTTAAGTGCGCAAGTATAAATTAAATATCTACCAATATAATATCTGGTCCAATCTGCTTAATACTGCAATATGGTATTACAATTACAGAATCATCGGTCAGCATTCCCCATAGTCCCTTACATCCCGGAACCATTATCTTACAGATACACCCCTTGCATTCATCAAACTCTATATTGCAGACGTGCCCTAATCGTTTACAATCCTTGATACTAATAACTTCTTTCTTTTTAAAATCTGTATACAGCAAAAAAACACTCCCTTTCCCACCAAATGGATACATATATTATCATATGCCACTGGGGGATTGGGAGTGAGAAATTTATTTGTTCGTTAGTTATCTATTTCGTAGTCTATAGTGCTTCCTGAACAAATCCTTTTATCCGTTCGCTTTTGCGGACATCCCAATCAGGATGCATAAAATCTCTGATTTCACGCTAACTTCACATCTACAACATCTACAACTTCCTCTGCAGATTTTGCTAAAAGAATCATATAATAGCCTGCATCAATCTTAAAGCAACGGCTTTCCTCGTCATAGTATGTAAATGCACTTTCATCCAATTCCAGCCGAACTTGCTTAGTTTCGCCAGCTTCAAGAAATACTTTTTCAAATGCCTTTAATTCTTTCGCTGCCTTCTTTACCTTAGGAAGTTTGTCCGCGACATAAATCTGTGCAACCTCTGCACCGGCTCTGTCACCAATATTGGATACATTAAAAGTAACTTCAACACGCTTACTTTGTTCCCCATCTTCAAGAACATTCGCAGCAAGTCCTGACATTACACATTCTGTATAAGAAAGCCCATATCCAAATGGAAATGCTGTCTTCACATCATAGGTATCATAATAGCGATAGCCAATAAAGATATCTTCGCCATACTTCACGGATGCATCACCTGGGAACTCACCAAGCACAACTGCCGGACAATCCTGTTCTGTAATAGGAAATGTTTCAGGCAGACGACCTGACGGATTCACTTTGCCGAAAATAACTTCCGCAAGCGCATATCCGCCTTCCATACCAGCATACCAACTGCAGCAAATGGTAGATGCCTTGTGACTCCACGCACTCATATCCACTGGAGATCCTACCTGAAGCACAACAATTGTATCTGGTCGAGCTTCCAATAGACTAGAAATTAACACATCTTGTCCATATGGAAGTTTCATATCTGCCCGATCCTGTCCTTCCGTATCAAAATCATGCGTTAATCCACCCACAAATATCACAGCATCTGCATCCTTAGCTGCTTCTAACGCCTCTTTTCGGTATTTTTCGTTCATTTCTTCCTGCAAAGCCTGTTTTGCTCTCTTTTTTTCTTCCCGTGCTTCTTTTACTGCTGTAGATTCTTTATCCTGATTTAAGCTGTCAACCTGACCGCTTTCACTATCGCCCATATTCGCCCATATATTACCAACATCATTATTATAATATCCTGGTTTGTATACAATTTCTGTATTTCCGCCAAGTACCATATGGAATCCCATTAACGGCGTAATTTCGTACAATGCTTTAATTTCGGCACTTCCACCGCCCGGTGCCTGCTGCCGATTCGCATTATCTCCAACAATCAGCAACTTCTTCACTTTCTTTGCATCTAATGGAAGTATATGATTATCATTCTTTAACAATACAACAGACTCTCGTGCTGTTTGACGCAGTGCTGCCTTATCTTGATAGTCATTATATGTACCAGCGCATCGCTCGCCATCCAGCATATGGAGTGCATTCATCACATTTAAAATATGGCGTACTTTTTCATCAATTTTTGCAATGGCAATTTCGCGGTCAATTTTCCCTTCCTCAATCATCTTCATTAACGGATCGGCAAGGAAATATTCATTAAAGTTGTTCATTACAGACATTTCCATATCTAAGCCATTCATCAAGGCTTCTTCTGTATCATGAGCACCACCCCAATCAGAAATAACGATGCCCTCAAATCCCCATTCTTCACGCAAAATCTGGTTCAGCAAATAATCATTATGACAGCAATGAGAACCACGCAGCTTATTGTATGCTCCCATAACCCCCTTTGCTTTTCCCTTTTTCACAGCCGCCTCAAATGCAGGCAGATAAATTTCCCGTAATGCCCGTTCGCTTACCTCTACATCTACATCAAGACGTCGTGTTTCCTGATTATTTAGTGCGAAATGCTTCACACAGGAAGAAACATCATTTTCCTCAATACCCTTTACCAAAGGTACTACCATTTCTGCGGCAAGACAAGGGTCTTCTCCCATATACTCAAAACTCCTGCCACACAAAGGTGTACGCATCATATTCACGCCTGGCGCTAAAATCATATCCTTACCACGCCCTCGCGTTTCCTTGCCAAGAATCTTTCCAGTTTCATATGCCAAATCTCTGTTCCAGGTTGCCGCAAGTGCAGTATTGCTTGGCAAATATGAATCATAATCATAGGATAATCCTATATCCGCCCAAGAATCTGTTTGAAAATCCCTGCGTACTCCCATTGGTCCATCAGAAGTCCGAAACGGCGGAATCCCTAGTCGCTCAACTCCTTTTGTGGCAAACAACTCATTGCCATGCACCATGTCCAGCTTCTCCTGCAGCGTAAGCTCAGAAATTAAGCCCTCAATCTGATCTTTGTTCATATTGAACATACCTCCTTATAACTTATATTTTAATTGATTCTTAATTTTCATTCTTGTTCTTATTTTCTTGTGTAAAATTCCTTCATTCTATCTTCTGCTTGTCTGCGCGCAAGTTCCCTTAATTCACTTTCCTCCCCTAAATATATACAATATTCCAACAAAGGAAGTGGTTTGCTTTCTGTAATCTCAAACAATTTATTGAACATCGGTAAAGGACTCTTTTCAAATTGAATCAAATCTAATTCATGATGTCCTTGCATAGCCAAATCCGACGGTCGTGTATGAAACGCAGTAAAGAAACACAAAACCTTTGCATTGCATTTTTGAATAGAATCCGACTGTATTACCCCATTTTGGCAATATGCTGCTGCCGTATATTCCTGTCCTACTAAAATATCTTTCTCTGCATATCCATGATGAAAATAAATACTGTTTGGTGCAAATTTATATTCTTGAAATTTCTGATATGCATTAGGATAAGCAATTCCATATTTTACACAATTATCTTCAATTTCAGGAATTAAATCTTCTTTCACAAACTGCTCCCCAAAACGTGCCAACAAAACCAAATAATCTTTCATACTTATATAACGCTACACTTTCGTAACTTTCTTTGGCATCCGCCACCGTATCACCAAATCCACCGCAATCGCTGCCACAAACATTATAATTCCCAAAAGCTGTGACACAGCAATCTGTGTGCCAGGAATCAGCAGCCTGTCTGTGCGAATCCCTTCAATAATAAACCGTCCAATCCCATAACCGCCAAGATAAATCAAACACATCTGCCCATGATATTTCTTCCGATCATGATATATCAGCATAAAAATCAATAGTGCTAAATTCCAAATCCCCTCATATAAAAACGTTGGGTGAACCTGAATAAAATTAACATCCCCCATAGCAAACATACCATCCAGATGCGATGGAGCAATATCTACAGGTCTTACAGCATCAACTGGCAGGCGCATAGCAAACAAAGAATCCGTATAACCGCCAAAAACCTCCCTATTAAAGAAATTTCCCCAACGGCCAATAATCTGTCCTAGCACTAGTCCATACACACCACAATCCCCAATCTGATAAGGTGAAAGCTTCTTTATCCTGCAATAGATAAATAATGTAGCAAATGCTCCTATCACACCACCATAAATCGCCATACCGCCCTGTCTGGTATTAAAAATACTTAGTAGATTATTCTTGTACATATCCCACGAAAATACAACATAATAAATTCGTGCACCAATTACAGAAAACAAAACTGCATAAATAGCAAAATCCCATATAATATCGGGATCCATCTGCTCCCATTTTGCGATATGCACTGCCATTAAAACACCAAGCACAACACCAATCCCAATAATCAGCCCATAAAAGGCAATTTCAAATCCAAATATTGTAAAACTTCTTGGCAATCCTTCAAAATAAATTCCTAAATTCGGAAAAGCAATGTCTTTTACGTCCATTATATCAGGCATAAGTTCCCCTTTCTATACATTAAACCGGAAAAGTATAACATCCCCATCCTGCACTACATATTCTTTGCCTTCCAGTCCCACAAGCCCTTTGTCCTTCGCGGCTGCAAGAGAACCATTCTCCAACAAGTCCTTATAGTTAACGACCTCCGCACGAATAAACCCACGTTCAAAATCTGTGTGAATTTTACCAGCAGCCTGTGGTGCTTTCGTTCCAACCCGAATCGTCCATGCACGGCATTCATCTTCACCGGCTGTCAAAAAACTAATTAACCCAAGCAAACGATAACTTGCTGCAATTAGTTTGTCCAAACCAGACTCCTTTAGTCCTAAATCTTCCAAAAACATCGCTTTTTCATCATCATCTAATTCTGCAATCTCCTGCTCAATCTGTGCACAGATCACAAAAACTTCAAAACCCTCTTTCGCTGCATATTCCCGCACTTGCATAACACCTTGATTGTCTGCACCGTCATTTGCAAGATCATCTTCTGCAACATTTGCTGCAAAAATAACTGGCTTATCGGTTAAAAGATTATATCCATTTCTCCAAAGAACCTCATCATCGTCCTCTGTCACAAAACTTTTTGCCATATTTCCGTTTTCCAAGTGCGCTTTTAACCGCTCTGCAAGTGCAAGTTCTTTTGCCTGCGCCTTATCATTTTTCGCACCACGCGATACTTTTGCAATGCGGCGTTCTAATATTTCAATATCCGAAAAAATCAACTCTAAATTAATGGTTTCAATATCCCTAAGCGGATTAATACTTCCATCTACATGTACAATATTCGAATCCTCAAAGCATCGTACTACATGTACAATTGCATCCACCTCTCGGATATTGGCAAGAAACTGATTACCAAGTCCTTCCCCTTTGGAAGCACCCTTTACAAGCCCCGCAATATCCACAAATTCAATCACTGCTGGTGTTACTTTCTTTGTCTTGTACAAATCACCAAGCAGCTTTATCCGCTCATCCGGCACAGCAACTACACCTACATTGGGATCAATCGTACAAAACGGATAGTTTGCCGACTCTGCACCTGCTTTTGTCAAAGAATTAAATAATGTACTTTTCCCTACATTGGGAAGCCCTACGATTCCCAGTTTCATTTTTGATTACACCTACCTCAAACCCCTTAATATTCAAGGGCTTTCGCCTTTCTCCTTATTTTTAACTTGGTGATAGCAACATATGATAAATTGCGTCATTTATTTTCTCATCTTTTTTCGTTCAAATTCCGCTAATCCCATTCTATCACATCCTTTCTTAGATAGAAACTGATTATCGCCCTATGTATTCCTTCATTATCTGAAAAAACGCCGTAACATTTTCACGGATATTCCCTTTAAACACTGCCGATCCGGCAACAATTACATTTGCGCCAGCTTCCAGATTGGCTTTCAAATTATCAAAACGTACACCGCCATCTATCTCAATATTTACCATAGGATAATTTTCATTTACTATCTTGCGGATTTCTCTAATTTTATCATAGCAGGATTCAATATACTTCTGTCCCCCAAACCCCGGTCGCACAGTCATAATCAATACCATATCCACCAAATCCATATAGGGGAGCAATTCACTCACTGGTGTTTCTGGATTAATAGCAAGTCCTGTCTTTGCTCCAAGCTCTTTGATTTTCAACAGCGTTTCTCGAACACAATCACATGCTTCCACATGAATAGTAATACCATCTGCGCCCAGCTCTATCAACTCTTCCACATATCGCTGCGGCTGATGTACCATCATATGTACATCAACGAACAGCTTTGTCCGTTTCTTTACGCAGGCAAGCACTGGCATCCCAAAGGATATGGATGGTACGAAAATCCCATCCATTACATCAATATGGAGATATTGTGCACCAGATTCATTAATATCGTCAATCTGTTTTCCTAGTTCGCAAAAGTCTGCTGCTAATATAGATGGAGCCAAATAATTCATATCAGTATTTCCTCTTTTCTTTCTCCCGCAATTCCTCATAAAAAGTAATATAATTATGATATCGGGTCTGGTTGATGCTGCCCTGTTCAAGAGCGTCCTTGACACCGCACACCGGCTCGTGAATATGGGCACAAGTCAAAAATTTACACGCTGCTTCATATGGCTGAAATTCGGGATAAAAGGACTTCAATGTTTCTTTTTCTACATCAAAAAGCGATAGAGAACTAAAACCGGGCGTATCCATAATATACGTATCATCTGAAATCGCAATTAATTCCGAGTGTCTTGTCGTATGCTTTCCCCGTTCTATTTTTTCGCTGATGGCTCCTGTTTCCATCTGTTTTGTCTTTTGTATACTATTGACAATAGAAGATTTTCCCACACCACTCGGCCCTGCAAGCGCAGTTGTTTTCTTGTTTAGCTTCTCCTTTAACTGGTCTAACCCTTCTCCTGACTTCGCACAGACAAACAATATTTGGCAGCCACTCTTACTATAAATCGCCTTGACTGCCTCCTGCGCCCTATTGTCTGTAAGATCTGTTTTATTAAAGCATAAAATGCAAGAAAGCCCCTGCTGCTGCATCATAATTAAAAAACGATCGAGAAGGTTGAAATTCGGCTCTGGTTTTGTCATTGCAAATATTAATAGCGCTTGGTCAATATTAGCCACAGCAGGGCGCACTAAAGTGCTTTGGCGCGGAAGAATTTCAATAATATTCCCTTCGCAGTCTTTGGGATCTGTCACCTCCATCACTACATTGTCCCCTACCAATGGCTTAATATTATCCTTGCGAAATATGCCTTTTGCCTTACATGCATACACATTGCTTTTCCCTGTATGCACATAATAAAAACCAGCAATTCCTTTTATTATCTTACCATGCATCTATCTCTCCTAAACATTTGTTTAATTCTTTGTAAATTGAACATTTTGGTGAACCTGCGCCACATCCTGTACAATCTGCGTTGTCTGGTTGCCTTCGGCGTCGGTAACGGTTTCCTCTTTATTTACCACATATGCTATCGTAATTATACCATACGCAGACGAACTAGAAAAGCCCGTAACATTAATCGGTGCCGGAAAAGAGGTCACAGTCGCATACCAAATCTGCACACCATCCGCCGTTGTCAAAATCACTTCCGCATTCCCACCAATATAATTTGCCGGTGCTTGAATCGTTGTCGTACAATTATAAGTTGCCACTTCGCTTCCAATACTAATCTTTACATCTACCTTCGTTCCCTGCTCTACATTACTGCCTTCCTCAAAACTTTGATAGCAGATTTGACCTTCTGGATATTCATTGCTATAGGATTCGCTAACTTCTCCTATTTCAAGTCCTGCCGCTTCAAGGGTACTGACAGCAGCTTCTTTAGAATAGCCCAATACACGCGGCATCAGCACTTGACTGCCCTCTCCTCCTGTGCTGATAACAAGCGTTACCATAGAACCAACCGCGGCAAAGGAATCACCCTCCGGCGTCTGTGACGCAATCAAGCCTTTCGCATAGTCTTTGGAGGGAGCTTGTGTCTTTGTCACTTGAAACCCTTCTTTTGTCAAAGTTGCCGTTGCTTCTGCTTCGGACATCCCTACCACAGAAGGGATATTAATTCCATCTGTTCCCGCACTGACCGTTAGCACAATTGTTGTGTTTGGTGCAATCTTATCATTGGCAAATACTTCTGTTCCATCCTCCAATGCTGCTGCAATCACAAGATTCTTTTTATACTGCGCAGACGGAGCAGATACTTTCTTACACCCCAAACCGGCTGCATGAAATGTTTTCTGCACCTCACCAACTTCTAAACCAACAAATTCGGGAATCGGCACAGTCTGTGTGCTGTCTGTGCTTTGTCCCGGCAATTTATTGGTCATGCCAATCTGCTCAAGCAGACCCGTTGCCTGACCAACGCAATATAACACGATACAGCCAATTATCACCGCCGCAATAATCGTTAACAATGTTCGAAAGCCCTCTGCCTTAGGGTTATAGTCATACTCATCCTTTGCGTTTTTCCTGTTGCTTGGGCTTGACTCATAGTCTAAATCCGTCATATTATGCTTATTTACACCACTTTGAATATAACCCATATCTTCATATTCATCATATTCCTTGCCCTTTTTCGTCTTTGTCTTATCCTGATTTTTGCTGCCTGCACTATTTCTGTTGCCTGCCGTTTTTTTATCCGCGGGTTTTTTATCCACAGATTTTCTATCCGCAGATTTTTTCCCCCCTGTCTTCTGACCTGAAACATTTTTCGTCGAAACGTTTTTAGGGGCATTGTTTTTACTTCCTTTACTTTTTACTGGTGTTTTGCCCTTTGTAGCCTGTTTTGTGCTCTTCTTTTTCTCCTCTGGATAATCCTGTTGTGCATCTGTATAGGAATATGATTTTGTATTTGTATTCTGCCGCTTTGAAACAGTATAGTTTGGAATTGCAGCTAAATCCTCCTCATCTGCATAAGTTTCTCTGCGAGGCACTCTGTCCTCCCAAGTAGTATTTAAAATATCTGGTATTGGCGATACAGATTGTATTGGAATCGGCTGTATAGGAGTTTCCTGCGGTATCACTCGTGTCTTTGCGGTATCATCCGAATAATCCACGTGTGCAATAATATCATCGGGATTCATTAGAGAGTGTTTTAGGTCTTTTATCATCTCGCCCATACTTTGATAACGCTTATCAGGGCTTTTCTGTGTACATTTCATTACAATATTTTCAACACTAATGGGAATTTCTGGCACAAATTCCCGCGGTGTTGGCATAGGAGATTGAATATGCTTAATCGCAATTGCAACAGTAGTATCTCCGTTAAACGGCACACGTCCTGTCAGCATCTCAAACAATGTAATACCTGTAGAATAAATATCGCTCTTTTCGTCCGAAAATCCACCTCTTGCCTGCTCCGGTGAAGTGTAATGCACAGACCCCATAACATTGGAAGTAATCGTATTGCTCGAAGCAGCCTTTGCAATACCGAAATCCGTGACTTTTACCTTTCCCTCTTTGGAAATCATAATATTCTGCGGCTTAATATCCCTGTGAATAATATGGTTATTATGCGCCGCTTCGATTCCCATTGCCACTTGTATTGCAATGCTGATTGCCTCTTTTGTCGTCAGCCGGACTTTTTTCTCTATGTATTTCTTTAAAGTAATACCTTCTACCAGTTCCATTACAATATAATGGATTCCGCCCTCCTCGCCGACATCATAGACATTTACGATATTTGGGTGCATCAACCCTGCTGCCGCCTGCGCCTCAACACGAAATTTCGACACAAAATTCCTGTTTTCAGAAAATTCTTGCTTTAATACCTTGACTGCCACAAGACGGTTGAGCTTCTGGTCTTTTGCTTTATATACGTCAGACATACCACCTGTACCGATTTTTTCCAGCACTTCATAGCGGCTGCCTATCAGCATTCCTAACTTAATCATTCCTGACCTCCAAACGGTTCTACTAGAACCACTGCTATATTATCACGTCCACCATTCTCATTGGCGGCTTCTATCAGTTTTTCACCAGCCTCGCTGATATCCGCACTGCTTTCAATAATCTGGTGTATCTCGTCATCTCTAAGCATATTTGTCAGGCCATCCGTGCAAAGCAGAAGTTTCTCCTTCTTCCCGATATGAACCTCAAAAAAATCTATGAAAATATTATCTGCATTTACCTGATGCTCGAACGGTATCTCGGTTTCCATCCTAAGATTACCCTGCAGGTATACATGTCCGATGCAGACAGAATCATGGAATTGAGAACCAAGGAAACACAACAGGGATATGATTATGCAAAACAGGAAAAATCAGGTCATACAAAAAGGGACGGATTTTTCCAGAACATGAAAATCCCACGACAGAACTGGAACGATATCCAGGTGGATTACATTTACTACCCGTTAAGGGAAAAATATAACTTATGAGTGTGTTTTTACCAATCTATAGACTTTGGAAATATGTATAACGGTCAGAGGCTGTCTGTGCAATACAGGCAGCTTTTTTCATCCTGTCAAATCCCATACCCGCATTCCAGCCTGTATTTTCCGCATCAAAAAACAGCCCCGCAACGGGACTGTCTTTCAATAAACATTTTTTGACAATAGGAGAAGGCATCTGTTCCATATCCTGCTTGTGAGTAATATCTGTAAGTCCTGATAATGAGTCTGCTGATATACACATACCAGCACCGTCAATAACTGCCTTAGAATAACTCTGTTTATTTATAGAGAATAGCGTTTCAACCTACAGTGCAGGATATTTAACTC
>CBCOYO010000029.1:0-27927 GCA_965114465.1 uncultured Lachnospiraceae bacterium | reverse complement strand
GAAGTTCAACAGCCTTACCTGCGGTACCTTCATGTCAACCTTGCATTGAAGCATCTGGGCAAGCGCCGTTGTCGCATTGCCCGCCCCAATATTCCCAAGCTCTTTTAATACATCATAGTATTCGGTCGTTACCCTCTCAAAACTAATAGTTTCCGCCATAATCAAACCTAAGCCTTTCTTCAATCAAAGCCGTTAAATTATTAAGTTCTAAGCCTCCACAACATCCGCAAGGACTGATGTAATATCAAGAAGTGAAATGAGCTTTTTATCTACCTTGCCAACGCCGCTGAGGAATTTCGCCTTATCATCTTTATCATATGATACACGCTCAATATGTTCCTCGTCGAGTGTAACAACTTCCTTCACTTCATCAACCAACACACCGATGGACTCATGTTGTTCCAGCTTTAAAATAATAATCCTTGTCTTTTTTGTAATCTCATCTTCTGGGAGTCCCATCTTTAACCGAAGACTAATTGTCGGAATTACCTCCCCTCGCAGATTGATAACACCTTTTATATAGCTTGAAACCTTCGGTACTCTTGTAATTTTCTGCATTCTTCCGATATTGGAGATATATTTTATATCAATACCATACTGTTCTTCGCCAAGCTGTGTTACTATGTACTGGATTGTATCATGTTCTATCGGACGATTCAGACTTTCATTTCTCTTTTGCTCATCTATTGTCTTTACTTCTTCCATGTCCTATACCCTGCCTTTCCGTTACCAGATTAAATCAGTGGATTTGCATCCAAAATTAAAGCCACATCACCGTTACCTAAAATTGTTGCACCGCTGATAATCTTTGGAACCTTGATATATTTACCCATAGACTTAATAACAACCTCCTGCTGTCCAATCAGTTCATCTACCACAAGACCAGCCTGCTTATCGCCTTTCTTTACGATAATTACAGTAAGATTCTTCTTCTCATCCACAGTTGTTTCAATATCAAGCACTTTGTTCATCCTAATAATAGGGATAACCGTACCACGGATATGCATTACTTCCTTTGCCTGTACAAGCTTGATATCCTCTGGCGGCACATCCTCTATTGTCTGAATAGAGCCAAGTGCAATAGCATACTTTTCACCACCGATTACTACCATCAAAGCCTGTATAATTGCAAGAGTCAGCGGAAGCCGGATAATCCATGAAGACCCCTGCCCAAAATGGTTCTTAACTTCCACCTCACCACTTAATGACTCAATCTTTGACTTAACAACATCAAGACCAACACCACGCCCTGATACATCCGATACTTTCTTAGCTGTAGAGAAACTCGGCAGGAACAGCAAATCAATAATTTCCTTATCGGTCATACTCTCTGCCTGCTCAGGCGTAATAGTACCGCGCTCAATCGCTTTGTTGCGAACCGCCTCAACGTTAATTCCGCCGCCGTCGTCCCTTACCTCGATCACAACGTTATTGCCATCCTGATATGCGTCTAGGAAAATAGAACCAACTTCTGGCTTACCGTTTGCCACTCTGACATCATTGGGTTCAAGACCATGATCTGCTGAATTTCTAAGCATATGCATCAATGGATCGCCGATCTCGTCAACCACTGTTCTATCAAGTTCCGTATCCTCACCAGTCATATATAATTCCATCTTTTTATCCAGCTTCTTGGACAAATCGCGGATCATACGCGGGAATTTTGCCACAACGCTCTCGATAGGCACCATTCGCACCTTCATAACCGACTCGTGCAGATTCGTTGTTACGCTTTCCAAATATTCAATCTGTTCATTTACAGAACCGCTGTCGCCTTTGCTGCCGTCTGCCGCTGTTGCAGAAACCAGCGAATTTTTCGCAATAATCAACTCACTAACCAAATTCATTAGGTTGTCCAGTTTCTCAATATCCACACGCACAGTTCTGTTTACAACCGGTTTATTTGCTGGCTTTGATGTCGGCTTTGTATTAGAAGATGCCGGTGCGGATGTTGCAGGCGCTGGCTTTTGCTCTGATGCAGAAGGTTTCGTATCAGCTACTTTTTCCTCCACTTTTTCCTGTGCAGGAGCTGGTGGTTCTGCAACTGTATAAACCTCACAGAACGCTTCATCAATTTCTGATACGCTCTTAATAGCACCAATCACTTCCTCCTTTGTATTCTCTGATATAAATATTAAACTGAATGTAAGATCAAACTTCTCATCTTCAATATCTTGTGCCGGCGGAACTGATACAATAATCTCACCAAGCTTTTCCAATGCCTTAAATACAAGAAATGCTCTCGCCGCTTTTAAGACACAAGCTTCTTCGACATATACCGTAATCCCGTATACATTAACACCATCTTTTCCTGCTTTCTCAATCAGCATCTTTTCCGTATCGTTAAGCTTAATCATCTGCCATCTAGGGCCTTTTCCGCTTGCAGCAGGAGCAGCCTCCTGTGCAGGTGCAGGAGCTTCCTCTGTCTTAGATTCGCTGCCTGCCGCCGATACCTGACCACCGTTTTTCAAAATATCATTGAGAATCTTAATCAGGTCTTCGTTGTCGTTCGTACCCTCCTCCGTTGTCTGCTGAATATTGGCAACATATTCCTCCAGTGCATCCAGACACCGAAACAGTACATCAATCATATCCGGCTGTACCTTAAAAGTTCCATTACGAACTTCTGAAAATACATTCTCCATATCATGCGTAAGAGTCTGCATCCTCTTATATCCCATTGTCCCTGCCATACCTTTCAGGGAATGCGCTGCTCTGAATATCTCATTAATAGTATCCATATTCTCTGGATTTTGTTCCAAATCCATAATCTGCGTATTCAGATTTTGCAGATGTTCTTTTGTTTCATCAAGGAAAATATCAAGATATTGACTAGTATCCATGCTATTTGACCCCCACACTCATTATAATCTCTTGGGCCACGCCATCAAGACTTACCACTTTATTCACCAATCCCGTTGCGGCAATGCTCTTTGGCATACCATAAACAGTCGATGAACTTTCATCCTGTGCAATGACGTGTATTTTTTTTGCAGTTTCCAAATTCACGATTCCTTTGGTTCCGTCTGCTCCCATGCCTGTCAGCACAACACATACAATCTGCGCGTAACTGCTGTTCTTTAAGGATTCATACATATAATTCGCGCAAGGCTTAACGCCCTCCCGCGGCGGCTCGTCAGTATAAGTAATCACAGCCCTGCCTCCGCGCGTCGTTACATTCATATGCTTGCCACCCATTGCAATATAGACTGTACCATTTTCCAATACATCCCCCTCCGCTGCTTCCTTAACCTTAATTTTGCTAAGAGAATCAAGACGTTCTGCAAGCGACTGGGTAAAACCTTTTGGCATATGCTGTACAATTAATACTGGTGCCATAAGTTCTGCGGGCAACCGTGGCACTACACTCTGAAGCGCCTTCGGCCCTCCTGTGGAACAAGCAATCGCCACTAATTTTTGTCCAGCAACAACCGGCTGGCTTTTGCGTGCCATATTGACAATTTTCTGTGTACTCTCCTCCTGCGTTTGCCTTGAAAGCACAGGAAGCGAAGAAATATTGGATTGGCGGCTTGTGGTAACAGCATACAAAATATCAAGGAAATTACTCTTAAACTCGCCGCTTTTTAGGTACATAATGTTAACCGGCTTCTCAATAAAGTCGATTGCCCCTAAGTCTAGCGCCTCCATTGTCACTTTTGCACCATCGCAGGTATCTGTACTTGCCATCATAACCCGCGCACGAATTTTTTCGTTTTGAAGCATGCGCAGAAGCTGTATTCCGTTCATCTTCGGCATGTTTACATCCAATACAACACCATCATATTGGTTTTTCCTTAATAACTGTAACGCTGCCTCGCCGTCAAATGCCTGCTCTACCACTTGGAATCGTTCATCTGAGTTAATTATATCACACATAACTCTTCTCATAAGTGCAGAGTCATCAACTACAAGTATTTTTTTCTTAATCTTTACATTATTTCCACTGAATACCATAATATTTATCAACCTTTACCATTTTTTTCTGCTTTTTCGCTCTTCTTCAAAAATAAACTTAATAATTTCTTCACGGATTGTGTTATTAATGTAAACATATTGCAGGCGGATTTCGTACTCGCCTTCACGATTCTCTATCTCACTTGCATAAATCACCTTTGCCGCCAATGCAAAGGGCATCATTTCGTCCTCGATTTCTAAACTAAATTCCACAAAAAGCACAGTGTCTATCGGATACTGCTCCTCTGCCACAAACCGAAGCCCGCCGCCGCTAATATCCACAATCATAGCTTCTTTCATATCGTTCTCGTCCAAATCCGACGAGGGACTTATCACTCCACTGCTAACCCCTTCCAGTTCCTCTTGTGACATCACCCTGTAATTCATTTCAATAACACAGTTAAACCTGTAATATTCTCTTCTCTGATACCGATGCAAGCTTGTCAGCATCTCTGCAACCAGAATATAAATGCCATTGATTTTAATCCTGTCGGCAATCCGTACATCTGCCTTATATACGCCGTTTTGTGAAAAGAAACATACTTCATATCTTCCGTCTATTGGAAGCAATACCAGCTTTGTCTGCTCCATCGGCATTATAATCCGAATTGTATTGTTATCTGCCACATCATAAACGCTCGTCTTGTATACGCGGATTCCCTCCGTTCCGTCTGGAAGTGTCACTTCAACCAAGGAGCGGATTTCTACCTTGTCATTCGGCGATATATAATTCTCTATCCTAAACTCATCTAAATCGTATTTCCCTATCAGATTATAAAAGCTGTCCATCGTCCTGTCACCCCATCTTTTTATTACCTGCTACTATATGTGAGAAAAATGCTGCCATACCCCGTTTTACCGTTACCTTATTATATTCCTTATCCATAAGAGTATATGCCAGACGCTCATAAGCCAGTGCAGATTTCGCATTCGGGCTCTTTAAGCTTACCGGCATCTGCTGCATCACTGCCGCTTCAAGATGATGATCGTAAGGAATCGCTCCTAAGTAGGTTTCCGGTAGATTTAGATATCTGTTAACTACCGTATCCAGCTTATTGAACATTACTTCTCCCTCTATTTCTCTTGACACCTTATTCGCAATCACCTTAATCTGCGATTCTTCACGCGAAAATCTCGGATGACGGTTCAGCGCCTTTAGCAGCGAATAAGAATCCGTAATAGAAGTGGGCTCTGGTGTTGCCACCACCAAAATTTCACCACTTGCCACCAAAAAATCAAGAACGGCATCCGATATCCCCGCCCCTGTATCTATTATAATTATATCGGCAATTCTATCTAATTCCGCAAGATTTTTAATAATATAATTCAAATTATCCCCATTCAAATTGGATAATCCTGCAATTCCAGAGCCACCAGAAATAAATCCGATCTCCATTGGCCCCCATGTGATAATCTGAGTAATATTTTTCCCTTTATAAATTAAATCGCTTAAGTTATGCTTGGGTACAGTTCCGAACATAATTTCGATATTTGCCATACCAAAATCTGCATCCAAAATAACTACTTTATAGCCCATTCTCTTAAACTGACACGCCAGATTGATAGATGTATTTGACTTTCCCACACCACCTTTGCCGCTTGTCACCGTCAGTACTCTTGCAAGCGGTTTTGGCATAGGCTTTAATTTAATTACATTTCTTAACTGTTCTGCTTGGTCCATTCTTTCCTCCAATCACGCCGCACTGCGATATGCAGCGCACTTCCTCTGCCTAACGTCTACCTCCTAATAACTGTTTTACTGTTGCCTGTGGATTGAAGTATTCAATATCATCAGGGACATTCTGGCCACAAGTCACGTATGAAAGCGGCGCTCCTGTATGCATCTTTAAATTGTATATATTCCCTAGTGCCGTTGTTTCATCCAGCTTTGTGAAAATCAATTTGTAATCCGCTATCTCCTTATAGGTATCTGCAATCTTCATTAAATCTCTATATTTCGTCGAAGCTGATACCACAAGAAACACTTCTTTCTTTGCTGTCGTATGAACAGAACTGATTAATTCACTCACGCCCTCGCATTGCGCTTCGTTATTTGGCGAATGCCCTGTTGTATCTACAAGAATATAATCGTAATCTCTATAATCCTCTGCCGCACTGGTAATCTCCTCTGCTGTATACACTACCCGAAATGGTACTTCCAAAATATTGGCGTATGTGCGCAACTGCTCCGCCGCCGCAATCCGGTATGTATCCGCTGTTAGGAGTGCTACCTTCTTTTTGCGCTCAATATGAAAATTAGATGCAATTTTCGCAATGGTAGTCGTTTTGCCAACGCCTGTCGGCCCTACAAAAAACACGACTTTCAGACCATCATTATTTTCCTCCACCATATAAGGCTTGCCGAACTTTAATATCATTCTCTGGTAAATCTCTGAAAGCATATAGTCCATTGTTACATCAGCCTTACAGTTTCGGTCTATTTCGTCTATAATTTCATTGGCATATTTTTCACTGACTTCATTGTCAATCATTTTGTTGTACAGCAGCCGCAAAAAACCGACGCGTTCCGATTCCTCCTCATCGTATCCGTCTTCCTCAAATTTATTTTCATCCATTGACATTCGAATCTCCTGTTGTTTGGATAGCTGTCGCTCTATTAAGTTCTGGAGCGTATCTAGCTTTTTCTCAATCCCAATTCCTTTCAGGTTTTCGCCCGAAGGCCCTATATTTTCTTTGTCTGTCTGCCATTCTCTCTTTGAAACCGGAGGTTTTTGCTGTGGTGCGAAGGCAGCCAACGCATCCGCTACCGCTCGCACATCACTCTCTAAATCATTCTCTGTAAATGTATTATCCTGCGAAATTCCTTTGCCCTGACTTAAACTTACTTTTACGCCCTCCGCCTTCACAGTAGAATTATCGTTGTCTTCCTCTTTGGCTACTGTTACCTCCACTCTTGTTCCCTTGAAAATACCGAGCAAGCCTTTTGCCTTTACGTTTTTGGTATTCATCTCAACAATGCTATCGCCCAATTCTTTTCGCGCACTCTCTAATGCTTCCTCTTTTGTCTTCCCTTGAAATTTCTTAATTATCATGCTGTCACCATTCCTACTGATTGTAATTCAACGTTTGAATCAATTTCATTATACGAAACAACTACCAAATCCTTGAAGTAATCCTCCGTCAAACGCTTAAAGTACATTCTGACAATCGGCGAAGTAATTACTATCGGATTCTTTCCTAATTTCTCAAGCTTGCCGACCTCAGACTCCACAGATGCCATAATTGATTTTGTCTTGTCTGGATCTAGCGTAAGATATGCGCCCTGTTCCGTCTGCTTAACGCTGCCCATAATCTCCTGCTCTAAACTAGGGTCTAACGTAACAACGCTCGTTGTTTCATTGACAGGGAAATATTTATTGGAAATCGCCCGCTTTAAGCTTTGACGCACATATTCTGTTAAAATATCGGTATCTCTTGTCGATGCCGCGTGGTCTGCCAGCGTTTCAAATATTGTAACCAAATCCCTTACAGAAATACCCTCTTTTAACAGATTCTGTAATACTTTCTGAATATCGCCAAGTCCCAAAAGCTTCGGCACAAGCTCCTCCACAAGCGAAGGATTTGTTTCCTTAACATTGTTGACAAGGTTCTGAATATCCTGTCTTGTAAGCAGGTCTGCAAGATACTGCCGGATAATCTCTGTTAGATGCGTTGCAATAATTGACGGCGGGTCAACAACTGTATAGCCGACACTCTCCGCACGTTCTCTCTGACTCTCCGTAATCCAGATAGCAGGCAGATGGAAGGATGGCTCGAATGTCGGAATACCCGAGATTTCCTCCTCCACAAAGCCGGGATTCATTGCCATATAGTGATCAAACAAAATCTCGCCCTCGCTAACCTGTATGCCTTTTATCTTAATAATATACTGATTCGGATTTAGCTGAATATTGTCACGCAGACGAATAATCGGTACTACCGTACCAAGTTCAAGCGCAATCTGCCTTCGTATCATAACAACACGATCGAGCAGGTCGCCGCCTTGGTTAACATCCGCAAGCGGGATAATACCATAACCAAACTCCAATTCGATTGGGTCGACCTGTAGCAGCGAATTGACATTTTCGGGTTTGCGAATCTCGTCTGCACCGTCTTCACCCTCCTCTGCTTCCGCCTCAATCTGTGCGACTTCGATCGTATTGGCAATCAATCGTCCGCATATAATAAATGCTGCACCGAGCGCTACGAAAATCAAAGGGTTCAGCGGTGTTACAATACCAAGGAAGGCAAGCACCGCGCCTACCATATACAGCACCTTGGGAATACCAAAAAGCTGGCTGACTAAAACAGTACCAAAATCCGCTTCCTTAGAACCTTTTGTTACCAAAATACCTGTTGACAGTGATATCAGCAGCGAAGGAATCGCACTAACAAGACCATCACCCATTGTTAAAATAACGTATTTATTTAACGCATCATTAATATCCATGCCTTGTCTTAATACGCCCATTAAGAGTCCGCCGATAATATTAATGCCTGTAATAATCAATCCGGCTGTCGCATCTCCCTTTACATACTTCACAGCACCGTCCATAGAGCCGAAGAAGCTTGCTTCCTGCTGTAACTTATCACGCTGTACCTTTGCCTCTGCGTCTGTAATAGCGCCTGTATTTAAGTCTGCGTCAATCGCCATCTGTTTACCTGGCATAGCATCCAAAGTAAAACGCGCTGTAACTTCTGCAACACGTTCAGAACCTTTGTTGATAACGACAAACTGCACAATCAACAAAATTAAAAATACAACTACACCGATAATAACATCACCAGCACCCACGAAATTACCAAATGTAGCAACAACGTTTCCCGGATCTCCTGTTGTCAGAATAAGACGGGTAGAGGATACATTCAGCGCAATCCTAAATACTGTTGTAAACAGCAAAATCGTTGGATAAAACGATAAATCCAAAACCTCTTTGGTAAACATTGTGGTAAACAGAACCGTGAACGCTACCGAGATGTTGAGTGCCAACAGCACGTCCAACAACGTGTTGGGTATTGGCACAATTAACATAATAAAAGCACCCAGCAAATATAATGCTACACCTATGTCTGCTTTCTTCATGTTCATGTCTTTGCTTCCCCCTTTGATACTTAACTCTTTATACTCCTAAATTTTCAGCAAAAATGCTGCTCTCCAACAGCCGGAAACATTCCTCCCTTGTTTCCACCACAGCGTTCTTCTCCCATAGAACTGCTATTTGCTGTCATTATTTCCGTATACAAAATACTATGCAGAAATATTAAAATTTTGCATACAAAAAGAGCCTAAAATTTACTTTACATAAATTATCTCACAATTTACATAATTTGTACATAATAATTTGCGATTTTTTCAAATTTTTTTATAGAATAAGGAAAAACCTTGTCACAAAAAAGGAAATGCAGCTATTTACAACTTTGCATTTCCTTGTAACTCCATTAAATTTTCCCTTGCATTTTATAAACCATAGCAAGAACTTCCGCAACTGCCTGATATAGTTCCGGCGGAATTTCCTGTCCTACCTCCACATTTGCATACAGCATACGGGCAAGTGGTTTATTTTCAACAATCTCCACATGGCTTTCACGCGCAATTTCTTTAATTTTCTGTGCCACATAATCAGCACCCTTTGCCAGCACAATCGGCGCAGTGCCTGCCGATGCATCATATTTTACTGCTACAGCAAAATGCGTCGGGTTTGTAATTACAACATCTGCCTGTGGTACACTCTGCATCATTCTGCGCTGTGAAGCTTCACGCATCTTGGCACGAATTTTACCCTTAATCTGCGGATCACCTTCTGCGTTCTTAAACTCATCCTTTACCTCCTGTTTTGTCATTTTGATATCTTTCTTAAACTTATATCTTTGATAAAACAAATCAGCAAAACCTACCAGCAGATAAATAAACGCAATTTTCAGCCCTGTGTTAATTACAATGCTCCCAATTACCTCCAATGCCTGATTTAATGGCATTTCATAAAATCGGAAAAGATAAACCCATTCATCTTTTATCGTAAAAAAAATAACCGCTCCAATTAATACCACTTTAACAATGGACTTAAACAACTCCATTACTTTGCTTAGTGAAAACAATCTTTTAAATCCAGAAATCGGATTTAATTTGCTAAACTTTGGCTTTAGCGGCTTTGTAGTAATCTGAAACTTAAACTGCGACATATTGATGCCAATTGCTATAATTAAGCCAATGATAAAAAATGGCAGTAGCTGCCGCAAAAGTTCTATATAAACCGAATTAAATAAAATTCGATAATC
Source organism: uncultured Lachnospiraceae bacterium (assembly GCA_965114465.1). Classification (GTDB taxonomy): domain Bacteria; phylum Bacillota; class Clostridia; order Lachnospirales; family Lachnospiraceae; genus COE1. Next base: position 17,697 of record CBCOYO010000029.1, on the reverse strand, counting down.
TTCTTTTACAATTCTTCCACCCCAAAATGTTGTATAATCTGGAATTTTATCATAGAGCATACCAAAAAGCGACATAAAATTCTCGCCCATATTTCCAATCCAAAATTTTAAAATCAAAAATAGAGCAATTAATTCTACCGCATTCGATAATTCCTTACTTTTAGGAACCTTACCATCTTTTCTGGTATCGGATTTTTTCTTGGCAGTCGGTTCCTCGGTTTTTTCTCCTCCCGGCCCGTCCGCCGCAAAAAATTGCAAATCAAACTCTAAAATCACATCATGCCCTCCACCATTTCTACAATTATTATCTGCATTTGTGTTGAGATAAAATTGCAAACCATAGGCAGCAGCCTTACCGTTATCATTATAACTGTCAGACCTGCAAGCAGTTTCAGTTGAATACCAACAGAAAACATATTCATCTGCGGCGCAAGCTTTGCCAGCAGTCCTAACACAACGTTCATCAATGTAATACTTGCAAAGACCGGCAGACAAATCCTAAATCCAATAATAATATATGTGCTTAAAAAGCTAATCAGCGACGCTAACAGACTGTCTAAATCTATCTTTACACCCGCAACCGGAATTAATTGATACGTTTCCATCAATGCCTTTAATAAATAACGATGCAGTCCTGTTGTATACAAAATCATTGTTGTCCCATATTGCAAAACAACACCTGTAATGGAGGACTGTTCATTTGTTGTAGGATCAAACATATTCGCCATTGACAAGCCGACTTCCATATCAATAATTCTTCCCGCAAATAAAACAATGGAAGTACATAGCTGTGCTCCCAAACCAATTAACAGACCCACTACGACTTCCTTTAAAATAATTACGCTATATCCTAGCAGCGTAGCATATTGCGGGTACGGCTGCTCCGGCCCGAATTGATACATTACATAGGTGACAAAGATGCTCAACGCCACTTTTGTATTATTTGGAACCCCTTTGGTACTAAAAAAGGGGGCAGAAAACACGAAACTCGCAATTCTTACAAACATCAGTAAAAACAGATCCAGTTCGCGCGTCGAAAAAGATAAGTTAATCATCTAAGCCAAACTACTCCTCTCCAGCTCTCACCGGATATAAAGGGAAAAATCTTCCCATAAAGTTACCATATAAGTTACCATATTATTTAATATCCAATGACCTAGTATCATCAATGTAATAAACATTCCGACAACCTTTGGCACAAAAGTAAGTGTCTGCTCCTGAATGGAGGTTACTGTCTGAAAAATACTAACCGCCAAACCAATAACTAGAGAAACCAATAGTGGCGGTGCTGCCGTCTTTAATATTACAAACAGTCCTTCCTGCATAATGTCTGTTACCAGTTCAACTGTCATTTTTTATCCCCCTATCCGCTTTCGACAGACTATGCATCAAATATTTAACAATCGTTCTTCTCTAAAAAAAGGTTCTCACCAGATTTACAATAACCAGATTCCATCCATCTGCAAGTACAAACAGCAAAATTTTAAATGGCATAGAAATTGTTGTTGGCGGCAACATCATCATACCCATACTCATTAATACAGATGCAACTACCATATCAATAACAATAAATGGTATATAAATAATAAAGCCAATAATAAACGCGGAGCGAAGTTCACTGATAATATATGCTGGAATTAATACCGCAGTTGGTACTAGTTCCTCCGTTACACCATCCCAAGGCGTACTTGACAGTTCCATAAATACATTAATATCCGCCCGCTGCGCTTGTGAAAACATAAATTGGCGCATCGGCTCAACTGCTACTGCAAATGCCTCCTCATAACCGATTTCTCCTGCGTCAAAAGGTGCAATCGCTTCTGTATATATTTTCGTAAATGTCGGCTGCATTATAAAGAAAGTAAGAAACAACGAAATTGCAATCAACACCTGATTCGGTGGTGCTGACTGCGTATTTAATGCTTGTCTTGTGAAATGCAAAACAATCAATATTCGAGTAAATGATGTTATTGTAACAAGCAGAATCGGTACCAGCGCAATTGCTGTTAACATCAGCATAATCCGCAGTGTACCGTTTAATTCTCCATTTCCGTTACCATATGTTCTAATCGTTATTCCGTTGGAAATATTAAAATCATCCAAATCCTCAGCAGTCTGTGCCGAACCAGGCTCATTAATGTTTGTCCTGTTTTCCTCACCATTCTGCTCATTTAAAATCTGCCCTGCGGCTGCGTCATCCTCCGCTGTAGCTGATACCACCGCTACGTTGGCAGCCACGACTACAAATACCATAAGAAGCATACTGATAAGCTTTCGTACCTCATGCTTGATATTGTACTTTTTACCTGAGTCCTTCATAACAATAACCACAACTTTCTACTTTTTGAGTTTTTCAAATATATCTTTAAAACTAATATTCATTGCTGTGCCTGTATCCGCTTTGCCAAACTCTGAAATGTCGTCCTTTGTTAATTCTCCAAGTAAAGTGACCGTATCTTTACAGACCGCATAGGAAAAATATTTTCCTCCGATTTTCACAACCTGAATATATTTGTTTGGTGCTATTTTGAATGTCATTAAAATTTCTACGCCGGCGCTTGAAAGCTTTCCATTTTGCAGCCCTGCCGTAAATTTTGTTACGTAATATGTAAGCACCAATACAAATATAAAAATCAGCAATACTGTTAACAATTGCACAATGGAGTCTAAGCCATTTGATGTCGATGATATCAGCATACTAACGCCTTAACCTACCACTTTCTTGACCGCTTCTAAAACCCTCTCCGCTTGGAACGGCTTTACAATAAAGTCTTTCGCACCTGATTGAATCGCTTCAATAACCATTGCCTGCTGTCCCATTGCGGAACACATAATTACATTCGCACCTGGATCAATTGCTTTAATCGCTTTTAATGCCTGAATACCATCCATCTCTGGCATTGTAATATCCAATAATGTCAAATCCGGTGATGCTTCCTTATATTTATCCACAGCGATTTTGCCGTTCTCTGCCTCAGCAGCGATTTCATACCCATTTTTTGTCAGAATATCCTTAATCATCATTCTCATAAATGCTGCGTCGTCTACGATAAGAATTCTTTTCGCCATATTCGTTCTTGTCCTTTCTGAATTTCAATCATTATTAATTATCTTACAATTTCCATAATCCTGACACCAAAGCTTTCTTCGATGACTACTACTTCGCCTTTTGCTACAAACTTGCCGTTAACAAGTACGTCAATCGGTTCACCTGCAATTTTATCAAGTTCTATAATCGTACCTGGCGCAAACTCAAGAATATCAGATATCGACTTGCTGGTTCTACCCAATTCTACAGTTACCTCTAACGGTACATCCTTGATTAATCCAATGCTTTCTGCACTGACCATCTCGCCTTGTCCGGGCGCAAAATTCTGGAATTGTGCGGGTTGGATATTAACATTTGGCATACCATAACCCATGCCGCCCATTGGCATTTGCTGTGGCATTCCCATCTGCATTTGCGGCATTCCCATTTGCATCTGTGGCTGCATCCCCATCTGCATTTGTGGCATTCCCATTTGCATTTGTGGCATTCCCATATTCATCTGCTGCTGCATTCCCATATCCATTTGTGGTTGCTGCATTCCCATATCTTGTGCAGCCGGTGCTGGTGTGGGAGCTGGTGCTGGTGCTGGTTCTGCACCACCTGTCTGCTGTGTCATAAATGTATCATAAATTGATTTAGCAAACTCTAACGGATATAACTGCATTAATGTAGAATCTACTAAGTCATCAATCTGCATTCGAAACGAAATCTTCACGAATTTATCTTCAAGGAACGGCGATAATTCACTTGGCTCCTTTGTCTGTAAATCAACCAAACTTGCTTCTGGCGGACTGATATCAATGGTTTTGCCCAGCATGGAAGAAAGTGACGTTGACGATGAGCCCATCATCTGATTCATTGCTTCTGATATTGCACTTAAATGCAGGTCGTTTAATTCCCCTTCAATATTGGTACCGTCACCACCCATCATTAAATCTGTGATAACTTTAACATCATGTTCTTTTAACACCAAAATATTAGTACCATTTAAACCAACAGTATACTTAATCTGAATAAAAACACATGGCCTTTCGTAATCTCTTACTACTTCTGCCCATCTGCACATCTCCACTTTCGGAGTTGTAATGTTTACTTTTCTGTTTACGAGCGAAAACAGAGTTGTCGCTGAAGTGCCCATACTAATATTAGCAACTTCTCCTATCGCGTCTTTTTCTATGTCCGTTAGGTCATCTCCACCATCCTGCGCTGTTGCCGTGGCTGTATCGCTGTCTGCTGATAAATCCACACCATTTAACAACGCATTTATTTCATCTTGAGATAACATACCATCCATTGTCTTAATCCTCCTCCCTATTCACCGATGTTACTCTCACTGCGTATGCCTCTTTGCTTGCTCCGGGCACCGCACTGAACTTCTTAATATTGCCCACATAGACGTCCAGTTCGTCGTCCACTTTGGAATCAAGCCTTATGATGTCACCTACTTGAATATTTACAAAATCATGCACTGTGATAACACTTTTACCAAGTACCGCTTTTACAGGAACATCCACTCGCCGTACCATCGATTCAATAAACTGTTCGTAATCCTCGTCATCCATCTTCTGCAAGCTTGAATACCAGAATTTCGTATTTAATCTGTCCATAACAGATTCCAGTGTAAAGAAGGGCAGACACACATTCATCAAACCTTCAACATCGCCGATTTTCACATTCATCGTGACGAGCGCCACCATATCACTCGGCGATATAATCTGTGCAAACTGCGGATTGGTTTCTATTCGCTCCAAAAAAGGATTTACTTCCGCAACGTTTTTCCAAGGCTCCCTTAGAAGCTGCATACAGATAACCATAATCCGCTCGATAATGCTCATCTCAATTTCGGAAAATTCCCTCGGTTTCTCCAGCGCCTCACCTCTGCCCCCCAGCATTCTATCTATAATCGCATATCCTAGCCCGCTTGTCAATTCCATAATTATGGAACCAGGCATCGGTGAAAAATTTACGACCGTAAGCAAAACCGGATTGGATAGGGCATTGGAAAACTCTGCAAATGTTACCGTTTCTGAACTTGCCACATTTACTTGTACGTTCTTTCTTAAATATACCGGCAAATTCGTTGACAGCAATCTTCCATAATGGTCAAAAATCATATTTAATGTTCTTAGATGTTCTTTTGAGAACTTCGCAGGACGGCTGAAATCATAATTTGTTACACGCCGCTCATCCTTCTCCTGCATATCCTCCACGTCTAACTCGCCGCTGCTTAACGCCGCAAGCAGACTGTCAATCTCACTTTGAGATAGTACCTCTCCCATGTCGCCAACCACCCCCTATAGCTTAGTCCAAGAGGTATCCTATATTTCCAAAACCCTTATGAATATAAGAAATTATATGATACTGCATATATAAAATCAGAACCGAAAAGTTCTTGGACTTCTGAAAGGATTTCTTTTTTAATCTGGGTAGAGCTTACCTTCGCCTCATCCATTGTGTAATTTGCCATTACAGAAAAGATAATATCCTTAATCAAGCCTTCCCTGTCCGTCATTGTTTCTGAATATGTTGCAAAGTCTTCATGCTTTGTATTCATGGACAGAGATACATTTCCGACCGCATAATGGCTGCTGCCGTCCTCGCCAGTTTTCAAAGGAATTGTCAATTCCTCTTGGATCGTATGTACCTGTGTATCCGCCATAGATACGCTCCCCGGCACATCCGCCTGCGGCAGCCCGTTTATCTCAATTCCAAGAACTGCTGAAATATCCGCTACTAACTGTGCCGTCTTTCTTGATGCGCTCGACACGCTTACCATCATAATTGCTGACAGCACAATATTGACCACCATCAGCGCCAAAATAATGATAGATAATAAGTTTCGTTTCATTTTTAAACTTCCCCCTTGTTTTAATTAGCTCCCAGCGCATTAAATACCTTGATTTCAACACGTCTGTTCTTTGCCCTGCCTTCCGGCGTAGAATTATCTGCTATCGGCATGTATTCTCCTCTGCCGGAATGCTTCATAATACTTGGATCAATCGCTGAATTATCTTTCAAATAATTAAATACGGCAAGTGCTCTGTAGCTGCTTAAAACATCATTGTTCTCATATTTTCCGCCGTTTAAAGGCACAGAGTCTGTATGCCCTTCAATTTCAATATCGGAATCTGCATATCGAGTCAACAATACCCCAATTTTATTTAATACTGGTATCGCTTCCTCTTTTAAATCCGTTCTGCCCGAATCAAAAAGAAAAGCACCATTCAATGTAAGAAGTACATAATCCGAAGTAAACTCCACATCCACAATTTCCTGCATCATGCTTTCTTGAAGTGCTTCTTCCATTCGTTCTGCCATTTGTTCTGAAAGTTTCATTTTCTCTGCTTCAAGTGCTTCCATTGCTGACTCCAAGTCCTGCAGTTCCTCCTTGTCTATGCCAAGCTGATCTGCGATCTCATCAATTTTCTCACTGACTGCGCTTGCTTTATCCTCTTTAAAATCCACGGTATCAGATTCTGAATCCGCGGTCTTTCCTGTAGAATTTATGTATTCGTCTAACTGGTTTAACTGGCTTACACCATTGCTGACTAAAATACCATCACCAATTGCCTGTGCTCCACCTTTAAAAATACTAAAAGTTGATTGGAAGGAATTTGCCACCGCTTCAAACTTCGCTGCATCTACGCTTGACATTGCGAACAACATAACGAAGAAACACATGAGCAGCGTCATCATGTCGGAGAACGTACCCATCCATTCGTCCAGACCTTTTTTAACTTCTTCTTCCTTCTTTTTTGCCATCAGCCTTCACCTCCGCCGCCTTCTTCACCGGATGCACCTCTATCTTTTGGTGCCAAGAATGACTTCAACTTTTCTTCAATAACACGCGGGTTTTCACCAGCTTGAATTGACAAAAGACCTTCTATCATAATCTCTTTCGCTTGAATCTCAATGGAATTGATTGCTTTAAGTTTATTCGCCGTCGGTGTGCAGACCCAGTTTGCAAGCAAAGAACCATAGAATGTTGTAATCAAGGCAACCGCCATAGCAGGCCCCAGCGCTGACGGGTCAGACATATGCTGCAACATAATAACCAATCCAACAAGAGTACCAATCATACCCCATGCAGGGCCCATTGAAGAACAAGTTTCCCACACACTGATACAGGTTTTATGCCTGCCTTCGATACTATTTAAATCCGTTTCCAAAATACCACGCACCAATTCTGGATCGGTACCATCGACAATTAGCATAATTCCTTTCTTCATAAATTCGTCATCTAGGTTGCCCGCCGCTTCTTCCAAGGAAAGAAGACCTTCTTTCCTCGCTACGTTTGAAAGTTCGATAATCTTCGTAATCATTTCTGGAACGTTTACATTCACTGCCTTGAATATCAATGTAAAACTCTTCATTCCCGCAAGGAAATCCTGTAATGTGAACGCCATCAATGTAGCCATAAATGCTCCACCGAATGTGATCAATGCAGAAGACCCCGACATAAAGAAATTAATCGCCGCCACTCCGTCATCACCCGTTACAATACCGAAGATAACCAGACCCAAACAGGCTATAAAGCCAATTAAAGACGCTAAATCCACTTTTCCACACTCCTTTTATTTCGGACACAATTCCCCTATGCCCATTTTATCCACATAAATATATCATACTGTAAGGTTACATAAATTGCAACAATTTTCTGAATTTTTTCGCAAATTTTATCAATTTACGTCATTGTCACTATCTACTGACATACAGCCTCTGAAATATTCCTGTCTTGTTAATTTTACTAGATTTTTTACTTCATGTCTACTTTCTTTTACAATTATTTTTTTCCCGCTAGTTAACGTAATCATGGTATCCGGCGTTTCCTCCACGGACTCAATTAAATTCGTATTTATCAATAATTTCGAGCCATTTATCTTTGTTACCTCTATCATATCGTCCTCCAATTTAGTCGTATTTTACCATTTTTATTTTACATAATATTGCAAAATTTTTTCATTTGCGTTCCCCCCAGTCATAAAAATAGGGATAGTTAAGTCTATTCCCCTCTCCTATCCCAATTTCTGCATTTTATTTTATGTTACCACATTGTTGAAGCAGATAACGGGAATCGAACCCGCCTCTCCAGCTTGGGAAGCTGGCATTCTACCAATGAACTATATCTGCGAATGCACCGATGCCAGAAAACTTCATTACCAACATCAGAACAATATTTAGTATACAACACGGAGATGAAAAATTCAAGCGTTTTTTCGGATTTTTTAAAAATTGTGCCAATCCGAAAATGCTAAGTTTTCATCCAATTCATCATATGCTGCACACATAATTTTATGATCAAAATCAAAATTATCGGAACACTGAAAACTAATGCATCCGTCGTCTAGATTCAAGCATTCTGGCTCGATTGAGGTAAGCAAGGCATCCAGATCCAGCATTGGAAAATTTTTTCTTATCAATGCCTCTACATCTGTCTTTTTTAAACTTCCATCATTGGGCATATCATCATATTCTGTTAAAATTTCATCTATCTCTTCCCAATAAGGCTGATACACTTCCTCCTCAGGGTCATCCGGCAGCTTGTCTTGTATCGTTATCTTTTCATTTTCCCAAAATGCTAAACCACAGTCTGCCATATTAGAAAAAACATTAATTAAGAAATTATCATTTACCTGCTTGATATTTTGCTGTATCTTTTTCTCAAATTCATTAAAATAATCAGTTAAAAAGCGTGCAATATCTTCATTTGTGCAGTGCTCCATATCCAGATTATCCAATAAAATATCCCAAAGCTTAATATCCTCCAAGCTATCACCAGCCCCAAGTGAGATATCATCATCCTTGTATACCCCCATATATCCCATATTAAATGTACCTTGGACTTTTATTTCTTTGTTTTGAATTTGTATTGTAATCATCTTTTAACCTCCCAATCCAGTTTATATAATTTAATAATTATGCCAATCTGTAAATGTTAAGTTTTCATCCAATTCATCATATGCCGCACTTATAATTTTATTGCCATAGCCATCAAAATTATCGGAACATTGAAAACTAATGCATCCATCATCCAAATTTAAGCAGTCTGGCTCAATTGATGCAAGCAAAGCATCCAGATCAAGCATTGGAAAGTTTTTCCTTATCGCAGCCTCTGCATCTGTCTTTTTCAGACTTCCGTCATTGGGTGTATGATAATATTCATTTAAAATTCCATTCATTTCCCTCCAATAAGGCTGATATACATTCTCATCAGGGTTATGCGGCAGCTTGTCCTTTATGGTTATTTTTTCATTTTCCCAGAATGCCCTACCACATTCTTGCATATCAGAATAAACATAAATTAAGAAATTATCATTTACCTGCTTGATGTTTTTCTGTATCTTTTCCTCAAATTTATTAAAATAATCGGTTAAAAAATGTGCAATATCTTCATCTGTGCAGTTCTCCACATCCAGATTATCCGATACGATATCCCAATAAAACTTAATATACTCCCAATCTTCACCCGCTGCAATCATAATATCGTCATCCTTAAATACCCCCATATACCCCATATTAAATGTACCTTGGACTTTTACTTCTCCGTTTTTAACCAGTATTGTAATCATCTTTTAACCTCCCAATTCATTCGTTAATGTACAATAAAAAACATCTTCCGAAACAGGAACAATACCATTCCGTTTGCCGGTTTGGGATATTTTTTTTGCAGTTTCGTGATATAGGATTTCCATAAATTCTGTTTGCTGTGTATTGGTCAGCCGTTCCAGATAAGAAATAAGTGCTGTGGCTTTTACAAAGTCTGCCACAGCCTTGGTGTCTTTCATTTGATGGATATAGTCTGTCTGCCATACCTCGATATCTGTGTAATACTTTGCAAACATTGCGTTGTATTCGCCAAGTCAATAAAGGACTGCATCCGTTCTTTTTCACATTGGTAATATAGGACAGCATTCCACAAATACAATTCTCCTAATTTTATACTATTTTAATAATACAATATCATTTTACATTTCTAACGCCTCATTCAGCCATTTTAGAACATTTTTATTACCTTTATCATGAAACCATTTTCTCATATGCAAATCCATACCTGGTAACTTTACACTTAATCGTTCTTGAATCACATGAATATCTTCCTCATTAAAACAATTTTCCTCACTATCAATTATAATAGGGACAATTGTATTGCCATTTGATACACTTTTTTCTAATTCATAGGAAACATACTCTCTATCAAGTGTTTCTCTGCTAATCAGCAAAATTGTAATTTTTGTTTTACAAATCTCCTCATCAACCCAATTCCTAATAAGCTGCGAATCCTTATTTTTCTCGTTTTCTTTCACAATTGTAAACATATTAATTTTGTCACTATTTACAATTTTTGTGATTTCCCTTGCAATTTTACAATCACTCTTATAATAATAACTGATAAACACTCTTATTCCATACATAGCAACACTGGTTATCAACTGCTTACTCAGCCTTTCCTCTTTCTCCTTTTTATATTCCTTGAGCACTTGTATCAATTTATTAACCATGGTTTCTATATCTGTTTCATTTTTTAAAAAGTATAAATTATCTTGTAAAAATCCTTTATTTTCTAGTTCATCATAAATTGTCTGCGCTGCAAATCCTGTAGGGCGAACCGGAATTATAAAATTTTCCAAATGTTGCGCAATTTCATACTCACGAATAATTCCAGATTGTCTTTTTAAATCTCTAATATAACCAAAAAGAATTATCACACTGCTGCACTGTTCAATCAATCTTATTCTAATGGTATCTTTCAAACTATCCTCAACACCTATTAAACTATTAATATGTATATCATTACGGGTAATATCTGTATTTAATGGATTATTCTTTTTGCTTGACAAAACACCTGACAAAATATAATTTCCTACACCTGCTCCAAATCCCGTATATATCTGAAAACCATTATCAATTAAGGATTTCCCCAATAATGTCAGAAAATGCTCTGCACGATTCAAACGTGAATTAACACTTAACTCTTGGTTAAATTCTCCATAATCAGACAAATCGTCTGGATTTATTCCACCGGAAATAAAAACATTATTTATTGTATATTTATTATACAAATATTTTAGCATTAAAGTTATTTGATTAAAATCATCTACTAATATGGTATAAACACCATAATTTCTCATATCCCTAATACGAAGCTCCTGATAATTTTTATCTTGAATATATCTTTCTACGGCATCTGATGTAATTTCATTTTTTGTGTTTAAATAATCTCTTACTTGCACCTTTCTCATAAAACAATAATGCGCTGGAAGCGATTTGCTGTTTAAAGAGTTTTTGGCAATAGTTAGTATTCTTTCTAAATTAGGGTCATTAAAACTAAAACCAATAAACAGAAAAGTTTTTTTAACAAGTTCTACAGACAACAGTTTTGTGAATAATCCCCTCTTTTCATCATAATTTTGATAATCTTCTTTTGTTAAAACTACATCATCTGGATACTTTTTATCACCATGCATTTTATATATAACAACTTCCCGTCTGGGATCATGATATTTAAACGATTCCTGATTAATAACCACCTCTACAACTTTGCCACGTTTTTCAATTTCCTTTTCGATAACATCATCATAGTTAGTTGTCCAATATTCTTTAATCGGCATTTTGGCAAGCCATTCTATATTTTCATTATTTTTGGGCACTTTTGCAAACTCATTAAATACAACATCATTTAAACCTTGTCTACCATATTGATTTTTATAGTATTGTGCAATTTCAGTTAAATCTATATTATTATTTAAATGCATCTGCCTGCAAATTGGATCTAACAATTTTTTCCAATCAACATACCCAGAAGCAACGGACAGTCCAGCACCTGCAAATATAGAAACATATCCTAATTTCATTTGTTCTGCAATTTGATTTAGATAAACAATATTTTGTTCCATAATTTGATTCAATTTGTCTTCTTCTATTTTTTCTTTAAAGCTCATAATTTCTCCCATTACTCCTAAATATTTTTATGTTTATTATATGTTTATGTTCAAATTATTAAAAAGACAAAAACTATCAATCGAAACTGCGTACTTTATTATATCAACCGATAATACACTTATCCTTTACAGCATCCGCGCCCGCAATTCTTCCCCACTTAATGGGCTTAAATACGCTGGTGCAATATCGAATACGGTTTTGCATCCAGTTATACCCTCTGCTTTCATACGGCAGGCGGCTCTTGCGTAAGCTACGATTACGGATGCTGTAAATTCAGGATTGGAGTCAAGTTTTAGACTGTACTCAATAACATGGCTGTTTTCTTCGTTCCAGCCAGTTTTTCCGCTGCGGATCACAAAACCGCCATGGGGTATTCCGCTGTGATTTTGATTTAGTTCTTCCTGCGTAATAAAATGCACAGTTGTATCGTAATCTGCAAAATAATTTGGCATATTTTTGATTTCTTGTTCAATTCTATCTAAATCTGCGCCGTCTTCGGGCACGACAAAACATTCTCTTATATGTTTTTCGCGAGTGGAGAGCTGCGGATTTTCGCCATTGCGGACTGCTTCGAGTGCTTTCTCCACGGGAATTGTATACTGCTTGCCGTCAGCAACGCCTGCAACCCTTCTAATTGCGTCAGAATGCCCTTGACTTACACCCTTTCCCCAAAAAGTATAATCATTTCCATTAGGAAGGACTGCATTTGCATATAAACGGTTCAGTGAAAACATTCCCGGATCCCAGCCTGCGGATATTACTGCAATGTTGCCGCCCTCTTTCGCCGCCTTATCTACATTTTCAAAATGCTCTGGAATTTTAGCGTGTGTGTCAAAACTGTCTACCACAGTAAAGTAACGTGCGTATTCCGGTGTCTGTTTTGGTAGATCTGTTGCACTTCCGCCGCAAAGAATTAGTACATCTATCTCTTTTGACATACTTTGTGCCTTTTCTGCGGAATATACTACTGCACCTTCTGTTAAAATCGTAACACTCTTTGGATTGCGACGCGTAAAAACTGCCGTTAATTCCATATCAGGATTCTGCTTTATTGCACACTCAATCCCTCTGCCTAGATTACCATATCCCATAATACCTACTCGAATCATTTTTATACCTCCTAGTATGCCTTAGCACACATACCAATAATATTTAAAAGTTTATTTTCAAGCTTTTTTCTTAATTTTTTCAACGTTTTCTAAATATATCGAAACTTCACCGCATTCAGGGCAAATCGCAACTTTGGGTTCTTCCATGCGACCACGCCACCATTTACTTTCATCATCTGTCAAAACAATTCCATAAGCAGCACCCTTTATCTTAATCCCACAATTTTCAATCATAGTAGTTCCGCACCGAATACATTTTCTCAAAAATAATCTCCTCCATATCCAATATCAAATGCTACCAGACATTTATCCATTCTCCTTTTTTCAATACAAGTTCTTTCTGGCTACCATTATAAACAAACGTTCTATTTATATCGCATCCGCTGCAAATCTCTGCTTTTAACAATTTTCCACCGCTCCATTCCAGATTCATGCGTGCATTTCCACGAACTCTTACACCTTTTATGCTGCCGCTGTCCCATGCTTTTGGTCGCGCAGGCAGAATTACAATACGATTTTCGTCGCTCTGCACAAGCATTTCCATCATAGCGGCGATAGAGCCGAAATTTCCGTCAATCTGAAACGGCGGGTGATTGTCAAATAAGTTAGGCAGTGTTGACTGGATAAATAGCTGTAAAAGATTTTGATGTGCCTGTTCGCCATCCCAAAGTTTGGCGTAATGGTTAATGATCCATGCACGACTCCAGCCAGTATGACCACCACCGCCCTCCAGCCGTTTTTGCAGGGTTCGTTCCGCTGCTGCCGCCAGTTCGGGTGTACCATCCTTTGTAATTTGGCAGGACGGATGCAGCCCGTACAAATGAGAAATATGCCTGTGTCCTGGTTCTTTTTCACCATACTCCTCACACCACTCCAAGATTCTGCCATCACTTCCGATCCGTGTCGGTATCAGCCGCTTGCAAGCATCCTGAATCTGTCGGTCAAGTTCGTCTTCTATACCCAGAATTTTTGCTGCTTTATTGCACTGTGTAAACAAGTCCCGCAATATCTGATTGTCCATTGTCACACCAATAGAATTTGCCCCCTGCTCACCGTTTGGAAGAATAAACGTGTTCTCTGGCGATACACTTGGACAGGTGCATAAATATGTTCTCCCATCAATTGTATACTCTATACAGAAATCAAGGAAAAAGAGCGCCGCTTCTCGCATAATCGGAAACATCTCTTTTAAAAATTCTGTATCACCCGTATATTCATAATGTGTCCAAATATGCGTACAAAGCCATGCGCCGCCCATAACCCAAAAACTCCCAGGAATCCATAATTCCTGCGGTGCCGTATCGCCCCAGATATCTGTATTGTGATGCGCCACAAATCCGCGGCATCCATACATTACCTGCGCTGTTTTCTTTCCGTTCGGCAGCATTTTTTTCAATAAATCAAACAACGGAAGATGGCACTCCCCTAAATCACAGATTTCCGCGGGCCAGTAATTCATCTCTGTATTAATATTAATTGTAAATTTTGCATCCCACGGTGCTTCTATATCCTTATTCCAAATGCCTTGCAGCGTCGCCGGAAGCGTATCGGGACGACTACAACTAATTAAGAGATATCTGCCGAAATTAAAATACAACTGTTCTAAATCCAAATCTGTATCACCATATACAATATTTTGCAGCCTTTCGTCTGTTGGAATTGGCTGCGCTTCTGGTGAGGAAAGTTTTTCTTTGCCAAGCTGTAACAATACCCTGTCATAGTATAAGCGATAATCCAAAATATGTTTTTGTATTAAACGGTTGTATTCCTGCGAAGCTGCACACTCTAAACGCTTATGCAGCACTTTTCCCAGCATATCCGCCGCATTTTCTGTTTCTGCCTTATATCGGTATGTTGTTGCCGCACTCCAGTAAAGATAAACCTCTGACGCATTTTCAATTACAATGGTTTCACCAATTATCGTCACTGTTCCCTGTGGTACGGACGCCTTACACATCATTGCGTAGTCGAGTCCGTCGCGCCCAAGATTGCCGCCAAGAACAATACTATCCTTTGCATCCGCATACCTACCTGCATAATCATATATATGGTGACGCGTTTGTAGTATATCCAAATTTAACTTATTTTTTCCACTTGCTGTTAAATGGATTACGCAGACATTATCAGGTGCAGACATAAATATTTCTCGTTTGTACTGTGTTTCGTCAAACTGAAAATAAGTGTACGCAACTGCCTGTTCCACATCAAGCCCCCGCTCATAATCTGTTACCCTATCCTCTGTAAACACAGCGCCGAAATCATAATCAATAGAAATATCCCCTAACGTCTGATAAATCCGCATTCCCTGCGGCGTTCCGCCAAGCGCCTGCTTGCATAAACGTTCCGCCTGATGAATTTTGCCTTCCTTTATTAACGCTTGAATCTGGGGAAGCTTTTCTTTCGTGCTGGGATTATTTCGCTGCATCTGCCCGCCATACCAAACAGATTCTTCATTTACTTGTATCTGCTCACTGCTAATCCCACCAAAAACCATACCGCCGATTCTGCCATTACCTATTGGAAGCGCTTCATTCCAATTCTGTGCAGGCTTTTGATACCATAACACAGTTGTATTTTTTTTCCCGTTATCTATTGTTTTCATAGCTTACCTTTACTCCCTTACCAATCCCAATCACCATAACGATCGGGGGCTTCGCCCTTACTTTTAAGCACCAGCGGATCCTTTGTTATCTCGTCAGTAAACCGCAGTACCTTACACTGAAAAAGCCATTCTTCCCCAAAATCAAACAGGTATTTAAACTTTAAACCAACTCTCAAATGCAGCTTCTTCAACGAACAATTGATTGTTTTCTTAGAAACGTCTTCAATTCCATCTGCATAATAAGCATCCTGATCACTCCATACAACATTATCCATAAAAAACACATGCGCACGGTTATCCTGAAATGCAAAAGCTTTTAAAATTGCCTTATGCAAATCGTAAAGCGTATTGTCTGTGGAAATTTGTATATGACGATAGCAACCTGTTTCATACATTACACTAATTAGCACCGACTTTCCTAATTCTCCCTGTCCAGACAAATCCTCCTGATCTGTGGGAATAAGACTAACAATCTTCGAGCCTTCCTGCTTCTGCGCTACTTTCCTTATTTCCTTGTCCACTTCTCTGTGTCTTGCCTTGGCAAACTGCAAAATCTTATTTGCACCACCCGAAAGGCTATCTGGTGTAATTCCGTATTTCACAAGTTCATTCAACTGATCACGCAGTTCCTTTGGCATAGCCTGTATATCTTCATCACTAAAATTTAGAATCTCATTTAATAAGGTAGCAACCTCCTCTTTCTGCCCGCTTCTTTCTGAAAAATGCTCCATAAAAGCCTCCTCTGCATCATCTAACGCAGGCAGATTTTCTTGGATCAAAAGTGTTATATTCAACTTATCACACAAAGCTTTCAAAAAACAGCAAGTTCTCTCATCCCTTACATGAAACGCTTTGGGACACATTTTTTCTGTAAAGAAGGCTTCCATTAGAAAATCTAGCAGTTTATCCGCTTCTTTCTCCAAATCCATAACAGGCGATACCGATAGCAAATATCCTGTTACATCTTCTACTACAAGAATCCCTATTGGAAAAGCAGGAACTTCTTCCGCATAATTCTGAACAGGCGTTGGAAACTGTACTATTTCGCACTCCCACACACCGCGTCTTTTTCCTTTGCGCATTTTTGCAATGCTAATATCATTAGACGGTGAAGGCGAGGGATACACCAGCGGAAGCATTTGTGACAATTGTGTCATTTTTAGAATATATTTTCCATTTTCCCTCTCCAAAAAAGGGATTTGCGTTACATGATTGCGTACATCTTGAAATCCCACTTTCACAGCCGTTATCTTCTCTAAAATTTTCGCCATTTCCACCGCAGCCATCAGCACCTCACTCAAAATGCGTTCCTCCTGCTCTGACTGCAAATACCACGGAATATGTCTTGGCTGATATTTTTTAAACTGTGGACAAGACTCATATTTATTCTGCTTTATTTTATGCGCTTTTAGAAAAGTCTGCACTTCCCGATATTCCTCAGGGGATAATTCACTTGGCGCTGCCAATATGCATTGCAGGCAGCTTTGCTGCATAAAAAATTCCTGCCGCTGCAACATTGTTAAAGACTCAATTACATCTTCGCTCTGCGCATTTAACAGCCGCATATAACTATCAATTCCCGCTTGACCGACATAAACTGCAAGCGCACAGTGCTGCCCCGCCATACCCATAATACAGACATAAGCGATTTCTCCATCTGACAACCTCACAGCAAATAATTCTGTGTCTGTAACCTTTTTCCATAATTTTGTCTTCTTATATTGAAACGCTGCCTGCATCAGATCCTCTGAAACCATTTATTTATCCCCCTATTTTGTTTGCCATTATCCAAGTACATACTTATATACTCACAAACAATTCGATTTTAATTTATACATTATAATACACTAAAAAAGTAAATACTGTCAATAAAAAACAATTTAGGGGCTGTCGCAATAAGCTTGGATGATACTAAATATGGTATAAATCTTAGCACAGTGTTAGACTATCTTGTATCCGTTTGTCTTAATGCGACAGCCCCTACCTGAACTGTTACC